>JADHTJ010000240.1 GCA_016785015.1 Anaerolineales bacterium | reverse complement strand
CAAGGGTAGATTGAACACAATTCTGATGCAACTTTCACCGCTGAGACGCGGAGTTCGCAGAGTTTTTCTCCTGTAAAATGCGAGAATCTCCGCGTTCTCTGCGACTCTGCGGTGTTCAGCCTTCTATTGACTAATACAAATTATTGGAAATTTTCTATTGATTTACCCATGTAGCGGGAACCCATTTCAGTAAATGAGACTGATATAATTAGCCGTCCCGGCAATGGGCACAAGAGTGAGAAAATGACAGAAGAATCCAAATGGCTTTTAGGGGATACTCCCAACCCGTTGGGCGACCGCGCAAATCAGATCCGTGAAGAACTGCGAGGACGAGAGCCCTTTGACCTTTCCCGGCGAACGGGAACAATCTATACCCCAATAGGCGATTCTGGTGGCGAATTCAAGTTGACATTCTGGAGCCGCGAGGTGATCATCACATTTCCAGGATTTACAGCTTTGGATGCTGGTTCTAATGAAGAGCTGAACACCTTCGACTTGACTATGCTGATGTATTATTTCCATCTCTCCGATGGCGCGCCTCTGGCTGGTAAATGGATTGCTTTCAGCGAACTTCCCGATGGTAAATTCTATACCCAGGCTTATCAAGGTTATACGGGTGGAGAATTAACCAGGGCATTTGGAAACGACGATGAAGCTTTTATACAAGCCGCAGAGAGCTTGGGCGGTCGGCGTGAATTCTTCGGTAATATCGCTTACTCGTATCAAGTGTTGCCTAAATTGGCCATCATGGTAGTATGCTGGCTGGGTGATGAAGATTTCCCTGCATCCTATAATGTGCTCTTTGATGCCGCCGCAGGGCACCATCTGACCACCGATGCCTGCGCAATATTAGGCAGCACGCTGACAAAGATGTTGATAAAGGCAAAAGATGCATAAGACCTAGAAGCTAAACTTCTTCAAGAAGTTTAGCTTCTTAACAGGAGCATAAATGAAATTAGCAATTAGTGGTAAAGGCGGCGTTGGCAAAACAACACTTTCAGCTCTCTTGGCCCAGGCCTATGCTGATTTGGGGCGCGATGTTTTAGCGGTAGATGCCGACCCCTCCCCATGTTTAGCGGGAGCATTGGGCTTCCCGGAAGATAAACTAGAAAAATTGGAACCCATTGCCGAAATGGATCAACTGATTGAAGAGCGCACCGGGGCCAAACCGGGAACAAGCGGTGGGTTTTTCACGCTTAACCCGCGCGTCGACGATATCCCTGAACGTTTCAGTGTCACCCATCGTGGTGTAAGGCTGCTGGAAAGTGGCTCGGTTGATTTTGGCGGCTCAGGGTGCATCTGTCCCGAGGGTGCCATGCTTAAGACGCTCTTCACGCATTTGCTCTTCCGCAAGGATGATGTGCTCATCCTGGACATGTACGCCGGAGTCGAGCACCTAGGCCGCGCTACAGTCGATTTTGTCGATGCAATGATCATTGTCGTTGAGCCAACCCGCCGCAGCTTAGGGACGGCCAAACAGATCAAGAAGCTCGCGCAAGATATCGGGCTCGATCGTTTATGGCTCGTAGGGAACAAGGTCCGCAACGAGGACGAATCAGATTTCTTGAATGCAGAATCGCCCGGAATTCCGGTTTTGGGATTCCTGCCCGCGGATTTGGGAGTCCAAGAAGCAGATCGCTTGGGCATCCCTGTTTATGATCACGTTCCATCACTCAAAGATTCAGCTGAGAAGATGGCAGAAATATTGGTATCAGAAATTGGAGACAAAGCATGACAACAACTTTCGCATTAGCTGGTAAAGGCGGCGTGGGAAAGACCACCGTCGCAGGTATGCTCATCAAGTACTTGGCAGACAGGCAATCGGGCGCCATTTTAGGCATCGATGCTGATCCCAGCAGCAACCTGAACATGGTCTTGGGTCTGGATTTGGAATGGACTGTGGGCGATATCCGCGAGGATATGCTCGCCCAGGTACGCCAATCGTTGACTCAAACCGGTGCCGCAATGGGAGCGCTGCCGGGTGGCATTACCAAAGCCGAACATCTAGATTACGAAATTCGCTCATCACTGGCCGAAGGTGACTATTTTGACTTGATTGCCATGGGTCGCGGTGAAGGACCGGGTTGCTACTGCGCTGTCAACCATAATTTGCGTGAAGTGATTGATGCGATTGGTGGGGGTTATCAGTATGTGGTCATTGACAACGAGGCCGGGATGGAGCATCTCAGCCGCCGCACAACACGCGATGTTGATCATTTGCTGGTGGTCAGTGACCCCACGCAGCGCGGTATCATCACAGCCGAACGAATCGCGGCGATGCGCGACGAATTGGAGATTGGTGTCGAGAATGCATACCTGATTTTGAACCGCCTTGCTGGTGATATGCCTGCCCCGTTGCAAGAGCGCATCGACAAGATGGATATCACCTTTTTAGGTTCAATCCCTGCCAGCACAGAACTGGCCGAGTTCGAGTTTAGCGGCCGCCCGTTGATTGAATTGGGCGATGAATCCCCTGTTTATCAAGCTGTCGCTGCAATGATGGAGCAAGTTTTGGTGTAGTAGCTTAGTTTATGTTTTGTTAATAACTATCGTGTAGACTCCACATATGTGGAGTCTTTTTATATGTTGTAGATATCCATAAGATTGTCATCCTGAGCGCAGCGAAGGCTCTCTCCTCGTTTGGATTTGGAAACTCACCGAAGGCTTGCCTGTCAAAGGCGCGCAAAGCGTGGCCTGCCTGACGGGCTGCATTGCGCGGCACGTTCTCTAAGAGTGACAAGAATTTATTGGTAAGGTTTGTTTAGACATTGTGAGGAATACGATGAATGATAAAAGTAATTTTGAAGTAACAACCTTGGGCGGCGGATGCTTTTGGTGTTTGGACCCTATCTTTGATGAATTGACCGGTGTTGAAGATGTGATCGTAGGCTATTCTGGTGACGATAAGGAAGCGACGTACCAAGAAGTTTGCACTGGATTGACTCAGCATGCCGAAGTTTTACAGGTCACTTTTGATCCTGCTGTAATCTCCTTTGAAGCCCTACTCAAAGTGTTCTTTACCATGCACGATCCCACCACACTCAACCGTCAGGGCGCCGATGTTGGGCCGCAGTACCGCTCGGTGGTGTTCTATCACAATGATGAGCAGAAGGCTGCGACTGAGAAAGTCATTAATGAATTTGAGAGCGAGAAAATTTGGGATAACCCCATTGTAACTGAAGTATCATCATTCAAAAGTTTCTTCAAGGCCGAGGCCTACCACCAAAAATATTATGAGAATAACCCTAATCAAGGATATTGTCGGGCAGTCATCGCACCTAAAGTCGCTAAATTCCGGCAGAAATATGTTGCACAACTGAAAAAATAAGATTAACGCAGAGGCGCGAGGATCATTTTGCGGCACCTGTGTAGTTTTTGTTTTCTTATCTGAATTCCGGGTAAGAAAATGTATCATCTCCCTGAGCGGACACTGAGCGAAACGAAGTGGCAGTCGAAGGGAGCTTTTCGGAGTTTCAAACAAACACGCGGGGCAGACCTCCGCTCAATAAGCAAAAGCACTAGACGCAACTCAGATTTTCTAATGAAAAAGATCGCTATCATTGGCAATGCTGGCGGGGGGAAGTCGGCTCTGGCTCGCAAACTGAGTGCCAAACTTGAATTTCCTCTCTACGAGATTGACCAACTGCAGTGGAGCCCCGGCTGGACGCGCACGGATCTGGATGAAGTCGCTAGCGTGCATACGCAATGGTTAGCAGAACCCCAATGGATTATTGATGGCTGGGGGAGTTGGGAGATATTGGCGCAACGTTTTGAGATTGCGGATACCATCATTATGGTCGACATGCCCATTGCCGCGCATTATTGGTGGGCGCTCAAAAGGCAAGTCAAAGCCTCATTTCACTTAGACCCTCACTGGCCCCCGCCCGGATGTGAAGCTTTTCCCGTTACCTGGCGACTGTTAAAACTGATGTGGCATATCCACAAAAATATCCGCCCCCAACTGATTGATTGGGTTTCTAAGCACGCCGCATCGAAACGAGTGATTTTCCTGCGCTCGTTTCGTGAAGTTCAGGGATTTTTGGAAGAATAATTAAGGGAAACCGTCAATCAGGGCGCCCGATAACGCCCTCGATCTGGTTGGAAAAGAAACTGTCGGCGCGGATAACCTGGCGAACAAATTTTATGTAATCATCAGCACCATTGCTGCGGGGATCGTATTCGAAGATCGTTTGTTGGTGCGCAGGCGCTTCAGCCAGCTTGACGTTATTGCGGATGGGTTCGGCGAGCTTGTCGCCGAACATACGCTGCATCTGTTCTAGGATTTCGCGATCTTTGCGTAGGCGTCCAACATAGAGGGTAGGCAGGACAAAAAGCAGTCGAACTTGGTGATCGGGAATTCGGCCAATGGCCTTCAGCGTACCAAGCACCTGGCGAGTGCCCATCACCGAGAGATGGCTCATAATCATGGGGATTACCAGTTCACGGATATACATTAGACCATTCTGGCTGATCAATGTGACCGAAGGGGGAAAGTCGACGATCACGAAACTGTAAACATCATCGGCAACGCGCAATTTATCAGACAAAACGCGCCGGGCAACGCGCATATCTTCCATATTCCAGAGTTCTTTTTCCGCCTTGAGCATACTGCGGTCGCTGGGCAGAACATCGATGTTCTCTCTTGCATTGTAAATACACGCAGAGGGTTCTGCATCTCCCAAGAGCAAATCGGTTAGCGAATCATTATATTGCACCCCTAGATGAGAAGCCAAACTGCCTTGGGGATCAAGATCAACACAAAGTACACGTGCCCCGCGCATGGCCAATCCAGCTGCCAAGTTAACTACGGTGGTAGTTTTCGCGGTGCCACCTTTATAATTAAGCACCCCTATAACCCTGTTTATTCTTTCCTCCATTCCAGCCTCTTTCGGGTTTTGCGTTGGGAATAGATACATTCATGATTATAATCTATGCGCCTAATGTTATTGTCTGGGATATTTTTTCTACGTCCAATAAACTGTAACACGAATAATAACGAATGAAACGAATGTCACGAATATAAATTTGTATTTGTTCATCACTCATTATTCGCTGAAATGAAATTGACTTTTCTCAATTTTCTACCAACCTTGTATAAATATCGGGAGACAATCCACAAAGTTGCAGAATGCGGGTTTGTACAGGGGTAAGCGGAGTGATGTGGCGGATTATGCGAT
>JADHTJ010000239.1 GCA_016785015.1 Anaerolineales bacterium | reverse complement strand
TCCTTTACCGCGCCCAAGATCATCGCCAGGCTCCATATCTCGTCGGGGGCGGCCACATCGATCAGGTGATGCGGCACGCGCTGTCTTTCTTCCAGCGTAGGTTTCGCCGTACCAATGTCCATGCCGCGGTAAAGCAACCGCGAATCTGCAGAGATAATCTCTCCATTCAGGCGCTCAGCCAGTTGCAGAGACGCTTCAGTTTTCCCAACCGCTGTCGGTCCAAGAATTATAATCAGGGGAGTTTTCTGTTCAGTTGACGGCATTCTCAAAATGTTCGATCAAAGGTTTATCGGCCGACTTTAATTTTTGGATTGCGATCACATCGATGCGCCAATCACCGTCTAATTCGGGATGTTTCTGCAAGATTGTTTGCGATGCTTCGATGAGATGTTGTCGCTTAGTGGTAGTGATTGATTCTTCAGGGTTACCAAAGTGGGTATTCGCGCGCGTCTTGACTTCAACGAAAATTGTTACGCCATTCAGGCGAGTTACAAGATCGATCTCCCCATAAGTTGTGCGCATATTTCTCTCGACAATTTCATATCCCAGCTTCGTGAGATAATCGGCGGCAACTGATTCGCCCCAACGACCAAGCGCATTTCGTGATAGTTTAGCCATAGGATTAGAGTTTAGCATATTTTTGCGTGAAAATATCCAAGTTTGAGGGTACAATGCCGTTCGTGGCTCATTCCAAACACCTGCCAAAATTAGACCGAATCGCTATACTCGCCGCAACAATTTTGCTAATATTTATTCTGGCGCGATTCATTAAATTTCCAGCCCAAGAATATTATCTGCCCTTCCCCGGTGCGTATCTGAGCTTTCATCTTAACATCAACACCATCGTGGGGATTTTTGTCATTGGCCTGACCAGTTCGGGAGTGGACTGGTTGCTGCGCGAGCACCCTGCCCTTGAGGGTAAATTTACATTTCAACACTGGCTGCTGCCAACCCTCACTGCATGGGCTATTGGCGTTGCACTCATTCAACAACCGCTGGGGCTTTTATGGTGGATAGGGTTTACATTGGGTTCAAGCATATTGATTCTGATTGTCATCGCAGAGTACGTCACCGTTGATCCCACAGATATCAGACGTTTGCCTGCCTCAATTGCACTAACTGCGGTGGCGTTTGTGCTCTTCTTCATCCTTGTATTCATTGTACGCGTGGAAGGCATGAGATTATTCTTAATTGTTCCCACCATAACCATTGCGTCTGGTTTAGTTGGCTTACGCACCCTTCACCTACAATTAGGCGGAGAATGGGCGTTTCTTCCCACGCTCATAATTATGCTGATCACGGGTCAAATAACATCAGCAATCTACTATTTGCCCATCTCGCCATCATCATTTTCACTATCGCTCGTCGGATTGACATTCTCACTTACAAACTTAGCCTCGGGAATCCTAACTGAGAAAAGTCGTGGACAGTTAATTTTTGAATCGTTATTCGTTTTGATGATAACGTGGGGAGTAGCCATAAATATGCGCTAACCAAGACGCACATAAAACAATATTTCATTTGATTGGCAGAAATTCTGCAACCATACCTCACATTTTGGGTTATCATCTACACGAAACACGGATTTTCTTACTGGAGGAAATTGCATGCAAATCTGGATTGCATCCCTAGTTTTACTAGTATCTTATCTTTTCGGTTCCATCCCCATGGGGCTAATCACCGTCAAACTGGCTACCGGTAAAGATGTTCGCGACATCCAAAGCGGCCGCACTGGTGGAACCAATGCAATGCGAGCGGCTGGATTTTGGATTGGTTTGCTGACAAGTTTTCTTGATATGTCCAAGGGTATTATCGCCGTTTGGCTGGCTCGCACCTTCACTCCAGACATGATTTGGCTAGAAATCCTTGCCCCAACTATGGGTATATTAGGTCATAATTACTCAATTTATCTGGTAAGAAAAGACGAAGAAGGACATTTACTTTGGCGTGGTGGCGCAGGGGGAGCTCCAGCTGTGGGCGGTGTGGTAGGCTATTGGCCCCTTTCGATTTTTATCCTGGTTCCAGCAGGTGCTCTAATGCTCTTTGGTGTTGGTTTTGCCTCAGTAGCCACTTTGAGTCTCCCAATCATTTCTGCCATCATTCTCGCAATCAGAGCATACCTTGGCTTATCCCCCTGGCAATACCTGATCTACTGCTTATTAGCTGAAATTCTAATTGTGTGGTCTCTTCGCCCAAACTTAGTAAGGTTGCTAAATGGCAATGAGCGCGTTGTAGGTTGGCGCGCCAAACGCGTCAACGCCCGCCGAGAAGCTAAAAACGCTTCTACTTAAATGCTCTTTTACAATTTCCAAAATAAAAAGACGGATCGAATTAATTCGATCCGTCTTTTTTGCTGAGTGGACTCCGGGGCAGTCAACCTGTAAAGTGTTGTTGGCCGAAAACCAGAGCCAAAATTCACCGCAAAGCCGCAAAGTTTATTCTCATTTTGTCTATTACTTAGCGCACTTGGCGTCTTCGCGGTTCAAATCAACCTTTTTCAATGCGGTATAACTCAAGGGGGAGACTCCGACTCCGGAAAGTCCTTTAAATTCTTGTAATTCTGAACCCCTGTCGCCGAAGGCGTGCTTGTGGCAAGGGGCGACACTTGCGCCTGCGCTGCAAGTGCAGGTGAGAATCTCTGCCCGAAGGGCAGGAGACTCTTCGCTTCGCTCAGAGTGACACATTGTTATAGACACTTTCCGATAAATACTAATTATCTAAGATATTTTAAATCACCAGGCATCTTCATCTGAAAAGGCTGGAGGTTCTCCGTATAACTGTTCATACAACGCCATGAGATTCATTTGATGAAGGTCTTCTGCTAATCCGCCAAGAATCACCCTGCTTTTTCCGCAAGACTCCACATCAATGGTTTCCAGTAAATCACCGGGGAACTTTCGTCGCCCTGCTTGCCGCACACGTTTACGGATATTTGAAAGGTAGGCCAGGTGACTATCAATTGTACCTTCCACTTCGCCTCTCAAAATCACTTCGCCATGGCCCTGCACAATATTCTCTATCCCCATCTTCCGAATTATTTTGAAAGAATTAATCATCTCTTCAATGTCACCATCTACCAAATATGGCAATGGCATAAATAGGTCTCCGGAAAATAGGATGCGGTCTTCCACATTAAAAACGCCGATTCCATCAGAACTATGGCCCGGCAACCGGAACAGCGTCAATGTTTTCTTATCAACCTTCAGGCTGAGTTCTCCCTCGCTAAAAGTCATTTGAGGTAAAACTATTCTAGATTTAGAATAACTAGAATTATTCCTTCTGGTTTCATCCATAGATGGTTTACCGCGCTGCTCTAGAAAATCGCGACAAATTTTATGAGATATTACAATAGCCCCGGGAAAGAAGCAATTCCCCCATGCATGGTCAGCATGGTAATGAGTGTTGATAACGTAACGAATAGGTACTTGTAATTCTTGCTCAACAAAATCTCTTATCTCTAAAGTCTCTTCTGGAAAAGATAACGTATCTATAGCAACTGCCCAGTCTGAACCGACTACAACTCCAGAATTCACTTGGGCATAGAGTTCACTCTGGAAAACATAAACATTATCTGAAACGCGCTCGCGTTGAATCATAACCGACCTCTACTTAAGATTAAATCAACGAAGGATAGCACAAAAGAGTACCCTTCGTCAAGAAATGTGATATATTTCACAACACAAACTTGACTTGGCTTTGCAGAATGTGTATAATGCCCACCAATAATTGAATACCCCCCTTCCGGGAGGAGTAAGTGAACAAGGTACTGCTAGAGATGGGATGGCCACAGGCTGAAAGCCACCCTCAGACACCACCCACCGAATGTCGCCTGGATGCACTGCAGAAGAACTCCAACAATAAAAGGATAGTAGACCTGCACGGGCGAGCCCGTTACAGCGAAACCCTGATGCGTTTGCAAGACAAGTCAGCGGAGTGAGAGCACCAGCAAGTATTGTGGTGAATTGAGGTGGTACCGCGGAAGAGAATCCTTTCGTCCTCTAGGATGATAGGATTTTTTGTTTTCTTAAGGAGATCAACACCATGCGCCGAATAATCGCTTTGTTGATAATTTTGTCCGCACTCTTAGGAGGCTGCAACCTCCCTAGGGCAGGCACCCTCGCGCCCCCCAAGCTTGATCCTTCCATCTCGGGGAGTGGGTCTGCCTTCCAGGGTGAAGAATCTCCATCAAAAACGCGCACTCCAATCCCTACGAGCACCGAGGCTCCACCTCCCACCCCAACGCTATCCCCTGCGCAAATTCCAGATGGCCCAGCATTGCAAGCCTTGGAATCTGGGGAAGCTGTCATCATCACAATGATAAACATGTTGGATGAGCAATCTGGCTGGGGTATTGGACATCAGACCCTGCGAGGAAGTGATCATATTCTGTTTACGGAGGATGGCGGCCAAACCTGGCAAGATCGCAGCCCGCCTGAGCCTTCACCTGAAGATCCAGGAGAGACAAAAACTGCCTGGGCATATTTCGCTGATGAACGCTTTGCCTGGGTGATTTACACACCCAAGGGTGGTCCGCCACCAATCGGTGATCAATACGTCTGGAATACCCATGATGGCGGGAAATCTTGGGAACCCAGCACCGCTCTCCCAACGTTAGGCTTAGAAGCTTATTTCGTCCCCGAGGGATTCGCCTTCATCAGCGAAGAACAAGGCTGGCTGTTGGTACATATCGATGCCGGGATGAGCCACGATTACAGCTATCTCTTTTCCACCAATGATGGCGGAGCAACCTGGCTGCGTGTCTCTGACCCTTATGGAGATGGCATCCAAAGTTTACACAACTCTGGAATAGTATTCTTGGATGCTGATTTTGGCTGGGTGAGCAAGGATAATTTGGGTGTAATGGCTGGAGCTTTCTTCGAGCAAACTTTAGATGGCGGCAGTACCTGGGAAGATGTTTTCTTACCTGCTCCGCCTGAGCATGACTGGTTCACAGAGTTCAGCCGCTGCAATGCTTCATCGCCTCTATTCACTGGAGAGGGAGCAGCCTCGTTGATCGTGAAGTGCCGCCTCTACGGTGATGATGCCAGCACATTTGATGTTTGGTCGTTCAGCTATATTTACACGACTCAAGATTTGGGGGAAACCTGGCAGCACACACTGCTTTCTTCACCGGTGGAGAGTCTGCTCTTCCTGGACGAGAAAGAAGGCTGGGCTTTT
>JADHTJ010000238.1 GCA_016785015.1 Anaerolineales bacterium | reverse complement strand
AAGGGTAGATTGAACACAATTCTGATGCAACTTTCACCGCTGAGACGCGGAGTTCGCAGAGTTTTTCTCCTGTAAAATGCGAGAATCTCCGCGTTCTCTGCGACTCTGCGGTGTTCAGCCTTCTATTGACTAATACAATAAAGGAGATATTCATGAAGATCGGCTTACAACTACCTCACTTCCGACCCAGCACAGCAGAGAATATGCGCGGCTGGATGAAAGATACGATCCAGACCGTTGACCAGGGTGGCTTTGACAGCTTGTTTGTGATGGACCATTTCTTCCAACTTGGCGGCTGGCTGGGCCAGCCCGAGGAAGAGATGATCGAAGGCTACACGACCCTGGGTTTCTTTGCAGGGTTAACAGAGAAGGTAGATATCGGTTTACTGGTGGGTGGAGTGATCTACCGCCATCCTGCGCTGGTGATTAAAATGATGACCACCTTGGACGTGCTCTCAGGTGGTCGCACGTATTTTGGCATCGGCGCGGCATGGTATGAGAAAGAAACCTTGAGCCTGGGCATGCACTTCCCAACGATGAAAGAGCGTTTCGAGCAGCTCGAAGAGATTTTACAAATTGCCAAGCATATGTGGTCGGGGGATACATCAGCCTATGAGGGCGTACACTTCAATCTACCGTACCCGGTTAACAACCCCCAGCCACTGCGCAAGCCCCATCCCCCCATTATGATCGGCGGCATGGGGCCCAAGAAGACCCTGCGCTTTGTGGCTAAATATGGGGATGCCTGTAACTTCTTTGGCGGCGCAGAAGACGATGTCATTAAGGAACGTCTGGAGATCCTGCAAGGGCACTGTGATGATCTGGGGCGACCCTATGAAGAGGTCGAAAAGACAGTGCTGCAAACGGCAGATTTCCAAGACGGTTCCGTGGAAGATGTAATTTCTAGAGGAATATATCTCCAGGAATTGGGTTTCACGCATCTGATCTTCAACGTCAAAGGTTTGTATACGCCGGAAACATTGAAAGCCTTTACCGATGTGATTATCCCGGCACTAAAAAGCTAGATAAAACATGAGCCATCTCAAACTAAATTTAAAGTGGAAAAACTCTATGGAAAGCTAAAGTTTGCCCCCACCCCTGGCCCATCCCCCGACAATCGGGTGAGGGGAAATAGTCAATAAATAGGACGAATCAAAAAGCTGGACTTTTTTGAAAAGTCCAGCTTTTGTTTTCAGCTAATCACCCCGTAAAAGAGCGGTAGCGGTTCAACCGGTGTGTCACTCCAGGTGTGAGCCTCGAGCAACTTCGGGCAGGCTTCTGTCAATTTAGCCTGGTCATTGGCATGGATGGTGAACAACGGCTCTCCCCTCTCTACAAAATCACCAACCTTTCGGTGAATTTCAAACCCGACGGCATGATCCACGGGGTCGCCTTTTTTCTCGCGCCCTGCACCAAGCACCACGGCAGCGATGCCAACTTCACCCGCGTGAATTCCTTCGATATAGCCCGAGCGCGGCGCATGAACAACTTCAATCAAGGCTGCCTTAGGGATAAGTTGAGGATCATCGACATAAGCCACATCGCCATCCTGAGCGATCACTAATTCGCGGAATCTCTCCCAGGCGAGTCCTTGGCTTAGGGCGTTCTCCATCATGGGGGCAGCCGCTTCTAAATTTTCGGCAACCCCGCCCAAAGTCAACATGTGAGCCGCCACTTCAAGGCAGTGATTCTTGAAATCCTCGGGGCCGCCCCCTTGCAGCGTGTCAATGGCCTCTATCAACTCAATAGCATTGCCAACGGCATTACCCAGTGGCTGGTTCATATCAGAAAGTAGGGCTACTGCTTTCCGGCCGGCAAGATGAGCGATATCAACCATCAATTCTGCCAACTGACGGGCTTCTTCAAGGGTTCCCATAAAGGCACCCAGCCCAGATTTGACATCCAATACAATGCCATGCGCGCCACCAGCGATCTTCTTGCTCATAATGGAGGAGGCGATCAAGGGGATCGAATCAACTGTGGCAGTCACATCGCGCAAGGCATACAGCTTGCCGTCTGCGGGTGCCAGATCAGCGGTCTGGCCTGCCAGAACCAAACCGACATCTTTTATTTGCGCTAAGAATTCTTCGGTGGTCAAGGTAACATCAAAGCCTGGGATAGATTCGATTTTATCGAGGGTTCCGCCGGTGAAGCCCAACCCGCGGCCGGACATTTTTCCCACGGGAAGTCCGCACGCCGATACCAGCGGCTCAACGACCAGCGTTGTTTTATCTCCGACACCGCCCGTGGAATGTTTATCCACAGCAAATGAAACCACCTGAGAAAGGTCTATGGTTTCGCCAGTATCAACAATTGCCAGGGTCAGATCTGTTGTTTCCTGAGGAGACATTCCATTGAGCAAGACCGCCATCGCCCATGCTGCAGCCTGATAATCGGGGATATGCCCATTGACGTACCCCTGTACAAAGAAGATGATTTCTTCTTTGGTAAGTTCGCCTTTATCGCGTTTTTTTGCAATGACATCGATTGCGCGCATATTCTGCTCCGCTTCTACTTATTTCGAAATATTCAATTGGATAGAGCCAAATTATAACTGAACGCTCAGGCTTTTGCCCCATTTTTGCGGCGCTCGTTAAATATTCCCGCCACACCCAGTAGAACCAATACCGCACCCCCGATCGTCCAAATTGTGATATTTTCGTCCAAGATAACCCAACCCAATAAAACCGCGATAACGGGATTGACATAAGGATACGTCATCACAACACTGGTGGGCAGTAGTTCTACAGCCCGCACATAGGCCGTGAACGAAAACAAGGACCCAAACACCACCAGGTATCCCCATGCCCACCAAGCTTCAGACACAGGGCTGGGCATTGGCTCATTGCTAAGAAAAAATATGGCCACAAATCCAATACCACCAAAGAGCTGCTGATAACCGGCGCTTACAGTAGTTTTGACGCCTACTTGCCTGCGGCTTTGCAAGATGGTTCCCGATCCCCAACTGAGTCCAGCCAACAGCAAACCAATGATCGAGAGGATATCCGCCCGAACCCCAGAGCGCAGCACAGGCCAACTCAAAACCACGATGCCAGAGAACCCGATCAACAAAGCCCCAATAAATCGGAACGAGGGCAGCCGGCGGTCGATAATTGATTCGATGACCGCCACCCAAATGGGCGTGGCAGCGATTGTCAAGGCTGCCACACTCGAGTCGGCGCGCTGTTCGGACCAGTTGACCAGACCATTGCCACCCAACCATAACAGCAAACCCGATAAGACAAGCGTGACTACCTCCCGACGAGTCAGCTTCACACGCTGGCGGTTCATGGCACTCCAAAAGATGAGAATTAGCGCAGCAGGCAAAACCCGCATAGCGCCCATAGCAAAAGGCGGAAAACCCGAACCTTCACGTACAGCTACTCGAATGGCGAGGTAAGTGCTGCCCCAAACAACATAAACTACAAACAAGTTTAACAATCCAGTCCAAGTTACTTGTTTTTCACTATTCATAAAGTTATCTTACTCTGTTCGACAATTCGTATCACCCGATAATTGTACAGGGAATTACAGTAGATCAAGATTTTGTGTCATTGCGAGGCGTTTTGTGCCGAAGCAATCCCCTAGTAAAGGGGGAGATTGCTTCGCGGAGCCGCGCACGGGAATGAATTTCCCGTGCTACCGAACAACGCCCGATGAATCGGGCTTTAAAGCAAAACGACCTAACCGGATTTATGCGGTGCTCTTTTCCAGCCCTGGAATTCATTCCGGAGCGGTTCGCGATTGTCAGATCAATTAATAAAAACTCAATAGTTGGGTATCTCCAGATCACGTTTTGGATTAGTGCGTGATACCCTGGAAATCGGGGGGGGCGGGCTTCGCTCCCCACCCCGATTTCCAGTGAGATCCATTTAGGTTGCGTAACATCAATTTGTAAATCTGTGATCTACTCAATTTCAGTAGATCACAGATTTACAAATTGATGTCATTGCGAACGGAGTGAAGCAATCTCCACCCTTTTGAGGGGGATTGCTTCGGCAAGAAACGCCTCGCAATGACAAAAAATTGTGATCTACTCAATTTAAGCATTGAGATAATACGTCCTAAAGAGTCTCTCAGTCCAAAGTTTTCAGCGCCTTCGCTGTGCGTTTGCCATCGCTGGGGCTGGGGCCTGACACTGGAGAAGGTTTCTCGCCAATCCCAGTTCTACTACGATGCACAAGATAAACTCCGCCAATAACGGCGATGCCGCCGATAATTTGCCAAGGGGTAAATGCTTCTCCAAAAAAGAGCCAGGCTAATATTGCTGTCAATACGGGTTGTGCTAATAAGGTTGCCGCAATGATGGGTGCGGAGAAAAATCCCTGCGCATAGTTTATTGCCAACCAACCAAAAACTTGCACCAATACACCGATTCCCAGAAAATTCAAGTATGTGCTTTTGTCATAATCGATTAATGAATGCCCGAATATGAAATTTACCACGAAAAGAAAAACCGCGGATGAAGTTGTTGTGATCCAAAAATAAGGTAACGTGCGCACATGAGCTCGGGCACGTTGTGTTACAAGATAGTACGCACCATAAAATACTGCCGCACATAATCCTAGGGCACTCCCAATGCCGATATTTGCTGCCAGAGAAAAATCTTGACCCAGGATGATGGCTGCTCCTACCATAGCAACAAGCAACCCAACCCAAAAGTTTTTGCGCTGCTTTTCGCGGAAGATAAATAATGCTCCCAATCCAACCCAAACGGGAGCGGTGTTAGCCATCAATGTGGGGATAGAGGCACCGCTCATCACGATCCCCGTAGACCAAAAAGACAGATCGAGACCAAAGAAAACTCCCCCGAGGATGGCTAACCAAATTGCACCTTTCTTTTGAGAAACAGGTTCTCGGCGTGCCTGATTCAAAAATGGCAGCACTACCAATGCAGATCCGATAGCCATGCGATAAAAGGCAGTCACCGTGCCGGGAGCATCCGCAGCGCGCACGAAGATAGCAGAAAATCCTAAGGCTAAGATTCCAAATCCAAAGGCAAAATAAGCCTTGGGTACACTTCTTGGTTTTGAGCTTGTCCTATTCTTAGTATTCAAAGCATCCTTCCAAAGTAGTGTCAGTTGACAAACAAATCCCTGGTGCAACAACACCAGGGTGAAACAGCGGCGATAGCGATTTTCAACCGGGCGATATTATACTCGCGCCTGACAATAATCCCCTTGCGAGATAAATTAGCATCTCATAT
>JADHTJ010000237.1 GCA_016785015.1 Anaerolineales bacterium | reverse complement strand
TTTTGACTTGATCCTTATTCAGCTGATGTTTTTACACCATACGCGCCTAGCCGTAAGCTTCGCTTCGCCTGCTTTCAGTAGAATGCTCTCAACTATTTTGTAGCCAACGCCATAAATTTCTGCCAATGTTGCTACATCTTGTTTACGCTTTGGATCGGATATTTCTTCATACAAGCGTTGTGTGTATGTGCAATCAGGAACCACATCTCGAACTGGCTGTGTAAATGGTTTCTTGCATGCTTCACAATCAAAGCGCACGCTATCAAAAATCAACAGTACTTTCTGACCTCGCAAAGGAGCATCGTGAATGCGCCTTTGCCTCGGATAATCATGAAGATTTTGGCTTATTTCACCACAGTCTGGACACACTGCTACATCCCAGCGTGATACGCAATATAGATGCAGAAGATTTTCTGCATCGACTTCTTTGGCTACCACGTCCAGGTCTTGTAGACCTGAAATCTCGGTCAGGATGCCAAAACTTTCACGAGCTTGCTCTTTGATATGGATTGTTTTTGTCATCCTGACATTATACGGTTTTACACCGCACCCCACAATTCATCAGAGAACCGGATTTTTTACTCGCCATTCTTTCATCCCGCTGATGATCTCTATTGCCATTTTTTCCATTGCCATGGCTCCTTTTTTCTCTTTTACGGCTTACATACACAATCCTACCCCTGCTTCCCAAAAAAGTGAACCGCACCCACCTAAGCCCATACGATTGACAGCCAAATCAAGATATGTTAACGTATATCTTGAAACCGGTTCCATTTAACGAAAGTTTCTCGCCCATGCCCCCTACAATCCGAGATGTCGCTAAAAAAGCCAATGTTGGTATTGCTACAGTATCGCGTGTTATCAACAATAACACATCTGTGAGCGAAGAAACCCGCAACGCGGTTTTGGTAGCCATCGAAGAATTAGACTATACCCCCAATCCAATTGCAAGGCAGCTTTCCACCGGGCGCACCCTCACAATTGGGGTGATTGTACCCAACCTTACCTTGCCATCCTATGTCGAACGTTTGCGCGGCGTTCAGGCTGCTCTTGCTGAATCCGAATACCACATGGTGCTATATAGTGTCGGAAATCCGCTGGATCGGGATAATTATTTTAAAGATCTTTCCCGTAACGGACTGGTGGATGGCATTTTGATCATTTCGTTACCCCCAGATGATGCACAGGCCGAGCGCTTTGCTCAATCCGATGTACCTACCGTGCTGATTGATGCTTATCATGAGCAACTATGCAGTGTGCTTACCGATGATGTGAGGGGCGGCGAAATAGCAACCCAGCATTTAATTGATCTGGGACATGAGAGAATTAGCTTTTTAAGCGATATACTTGAAACACCTTTTCATCCTTCCAGCTATTATCGCTATCAGGGATACCGCAAAGCGCTGACGGAAAATAATATTCCATTTGATGAAAAATATCGTATTTCGGGTGAGCGCGGGCGTATGTACGCTCGCAAAATGGCAAAACAATTACTGACCATGCCGGAGCCTCCCAGCGCCATTTTTGCAGGCAATGATATTCAAGCGATTGGCATTCTGGATACCGCCAGAGAGTTGCAAATCAGAGTTCCGGAGGAATTATCGGTGATTGGTTTCGATGGTATCCGCGACGCTGAATATACAAATTTAACGACAATCGATCAACATCTGCATGAATCCGGCGAAGAAGGAGTCAAGATGCTTTTACAAGAATTAGAATCGCTATCCGCTGCTCCGGTATTAAAACGTTTATCCCTAGAGTTGGTTCAGCGAAATACAACGCACGCGTTCACTGGATAGCCTATGACAGCCCAAAATACCCCAACCTATGATTTTATTGCGCTCGGTGAAGCGCTCATTGATTTAATTTCTTGCAATGAAGTTGATGCACTGAGCGAAGCCGATTGTTATCAACGTTTTATTGGGGGGCAACCCACCAATCTCGCCCGGAATATGGCATTATTGGGTCATCATACAGCGCTTGCATCTTGCGTGGGGGATGACAGCTTTGGCTATTACATCAAAGAGCAATTGGAACAAGCCAATGTAGATATTCGTTATTTACAAACCACGCTGGAAGCGCCCACAACCATTGTGCCAGTGACGCGCACCCGAGGCGGCACACCCGGATTCATGATTTATCGTGGGGCCGAAACATTTACAAAACCCACTTCTGGTCTGATGGATGCCGTTCGCCAGGCACGCATTGTACACACTTCCGCTTTCGCTCTGAGCCGAGATCCATCACGGTCAACTTTTATGGAAGCTCTGCAAACTGCCCACGAAAATAATGTACGCATATCTTTGGACCCGAATTATCATCCTGCGATCTGGCCCGATATGCCCAACTATACGTCATTTTTGGAACGCGCTTACCAGTATGTTGATTTCACCAAGCCATCGCTAGATGATTGCGAACGCATCTTCTCCCCTGGGCTTGGGCCTGCCGATTATGCCAAACACTTCATTCAATGGGGAGCCAAAATTGTCTTGCTGACGTTGGGCGCAAAAGGCACGCTACTCACAACCAATCGTGGCGAGCAATATCTTCTCAGACCAAATAAAATTAAAGTTGCCGACGTTACAGGAGCGGGAGATGCTTTTTGGTCAGGATTCCTATCGGCTATAATAGAAGGCAAAACCCCCATTGATGCTGCGCTCAAAGGGCAAGCGCTGGCCGAAATCAAACTGGAAACCGTCGGGCCTTTGAAAGAAATCCCAGACCGTATCAACATTGATGCCAGAATTGCATCTATTCAGTACGAGCAACTCTAACTTTAGATTACGCTATGTGTAACGATCGCAAAAAGAGAATTACCTAATTTTTTGCCTGTTCAAACTCAACCTGATCAATCCCTTTAATCTCACTGGAAAGGAGAAAATAATGCAACCCATAGCTGATGAAAAAATTCGCCCAGGCGGTTTTTTCGAGTGGCTGGCGCTTACCTTTGGACGAATACTTGTTTCATTGGTTGTGCCTGTCGTTACCTTTACGGTTCTCATCTTGGGATTTCGCTGGCTACGCGACACAGTTCCCAGTGGCCTTGCCGAGAAAACCACTGTCTCACTCGTTGCGATTGTCTGGGGGGTAGGTGGCGCCGGTATTCTGTACCTTATTTCCAATTGGCTGATTGAAAAACTCTCTCCCGTTTGGGTCAAGCGACTGCAGCCCTTTATTTTTGTAGGCCCGGCAACTGCCATTCTGACCTGGTATTTAGCCCTGCCGACTTTCCGAAGTTTATGGATTAGTCTCTTTGACCGCTCAGGCCCAACTGAAGTTCCCTTGGGTTTGCTGTTCACAGCGCCAAAAGAATATTTTGCTCAGCTCTCCACAAACTTCATTGGCCTCGGCAACTATGTTTCTGTGTTTACCGAACGAACGATGATCACTGCTTTTCGTAATAATCTCTTATGGATAATTTTTGGCGCTTCATTAGCGATTATCTTCGGTTTGTTGGTTGCTGTATTGGCTGATCGCAGCCGCTTTGAAAATATTGCCAAATCATTGATCTTCTTGCCGATGGCAATCTCCATGGTCGGCGCCGGCGTAATCTGGAACTTCATGTATGAAGTCAAAGATATTGCCGACCCGCAAATTGGTCTGCTCAATGCCATCTGGGTTGCCTTCGGCAATAAACCCCAGGCCTGGACAGCGTTAATCACGCAGCCCTGGAATAATATCTTCCTGATCATCATTATGATCTGGCTGCAAACCGGTTACGCCATGGTGATTTTCTCCGCAGCCATCAAGGGCATTCCCGACGAACTGATCGAGGCCGCCCGCGTGGATGGCGCCACGGAACCACAAATTTTCTTCCGCATCATGATCCCCTATATTATGGGAACCATCATCACGGTCAGTACAACTGTCGTGATCTTCACGCTGAAGATCTTCGATATTGTCATGGTGATGACCGGTGGACAATTCTCAACGCATGTAATCGCCACGCAGTTTTATCGTCAGGCCTTTACGAGCAATAACAAAGGCCTGGCTGCCGCCATCGCGATTGTGTTACTCATCACAGTCATCCCAGTAATGATCTACAACTTACGACAATTTGCGGAAGAGGAGGCATTCTAGTGAGCAGCAAAACTCAGAGCATCACACGCAAGCGACTTGTCAGCGATATTATCGTCAATGGTGTACTGCTATTGATTGTTCTCGTCTGGACAATTCCGACCCTGGGGCTGTTAGTCTCATCATTCCGAACCCGCTTCGACATTCAAACCTCCGGCTGGTGGTGGATACTCCCTCACCGAGAGTGGGTTACCGTTGAAGAGATGCAACCCGACGACAATCTTGATCCGGATGGAATCATGGAAATCTCCGGCGTGAGTGGCACTTTCGAAGAATTCCGCGAAGGCGTAAGCACGCCCGATGGCACCAAAGTAACCTGGGTTGGCAATAAACGCCTCGCCACCATCCAGATTCAGGAACGCAAATGGGTTATGCGCACAGATTTCACTATGGAGAACTATGGGCAAGTACTCGCCGGAAAAGCTTACGAAATCCAAAGCTCGGATGGCAGCATAAAAACCGTTCAGGGCGATAACTTCACCGGTTCATTTTTGAACAGCCTGACCATCGCGGTGCCCGCTACGGTCATCCCCATCCTCATCGCCGCGTTTGCCGCCTATGGCTTTGCCTGGATGAGTTTTCCCGGGCGCAAACCGCTCTTCACGATGGTCGTGGCGCTCATGGTCGTACCGCTACAAATTGCGCTTGTCCCCATTCTGAAAGACTATGTGCGCCTGGATTTAAATGGCACCTTCCTGGCCGTCTGGCTGGCACATACCGGCTTCGGCCTGCCGCTGGCAACCTATCTGCTGTTCAACTACATCAAAGGGCTGCCACGCGATATTCTGGAATCAGCCTTCATTGATGGGGCTTCGCACTTCACCATCTTTACACGGCTAATCTTGCCGCTCTCCATCCCGGCGTTGGCATCCTTCGCCATCTTCCAGTTCCTTTGGGTCTGGAACGATTACCTGATTGCCCTGGTCTTCATCGGTGCGAAACCCGATGTGCAAGTACTCACTATGCGCATCGCCGAAATGGTCGGCTCGCGCGGCTCCGACTGGCACCTATTAACGGCTGGCGCGTTTATTTCCATGCTGTTACCGCTGATCGTCTTCTTCTCGTTGCAGCGCTTCTTCGTGCGCGGTCTGCTGGCTGGCTCCGTCAAAGGCTAAACACTCAGAATTTTTATT
>JADHTJ010000061.1 GCA_016785015.1 Anaerolineales bacterium | reverse complement strand
ATAAGGAACATGGTAAAAGGCTGATGCCAGGCGAAACAAGATTGCCAGCCCGCCCAAGTAAATCAGATTGATCAAAGATTCATGCCCGATGGGCGGTTTCCACAAAAAAATGAATGCAGCGACCAGAGGCAGAGCAGATACCAACATAAATGGTAAACGCCGTCCCCAACGGCTGCGAGTATTATCAGATAAATAACCAATATATGGAGAGAGCAGCGCGCTCAACGCTCTTGAGATGAAGACCGCCGTGCCAAAAAGGGCAACGGGCACTAAGGCATTCCCATCGGGAGGAACATAATAATAGAGCAGCCAGCTTGTTGAGATAAATCCCAGCGCCGAAGTACCAAGTGTACTCAACCCATAAAAAATATCGACTCGCACTGGGATATTAGTATTCTCTTGTAGCAATGTTATCCTATCTGCACTGGTTTAGAATAATTGAATATGCTCTGCAATTTCCTACATTGGATCTTCAGTAATTTCCAATACATTGCTCTTAGAAAAATACTATACTCCCCAAATTTGAACAACTCGGGATCTCCTAAAGACTAGCAAATTCTAGCATACTCTCACTGGAAAAATGGCTTATAATTACAAAAGTGTAAGGTCAAATATATAACATTATCAATTATCATATGTCAACCTAACGCTCCAACACACCCAAAGGACTGCTTACGCGATGGAGAATCTCTTAGCATTCGTGATTGAAGACGACAAAAACTTAGCCTTGGCGTTCGCCGAGGCGTTAGAAGAAGCAGATTATCAAGTTGATGTTTTTTTTGAAGGACAATCAGCTAAAGATAGCTTGGAACAACGCATCCCGGCAATCATTATCTTGGATTTGCATATCCCAAATATTAAGGGTACTGAGATTTTAAAATACATTCGAAGTGACGAGCGTCTTAGCAATATCCGAGTGATCGTTGCCACTGCGGATAATACTCTGGCAAAAGATCTAAACTCCATTGCCGACCTGGTATTACTCAAGCCAGTTGGCTTTAAGCAATTAAAAGATCTGGCGGCACGATTGAAGCCTCAATAAGCCATTTTTTGAGAATTCATCTTTCGCCATCCATCTTTGGGTGGCGTTTTGATTCTTTATTGTTTGTGATATGCTTAAGCAAATTTCAAGTATTCAGTCATCTCTTAGTTCCATCCTTTTATATCAAATCCATGGCCCAGAGGTTGTGATGGCATTCCAGAAATATAGATCTCTTTTTGTTATGCTCCCGCTCATCGGCGCGCTAATGTTGGGTGGTTGCACGCTACCATTTTTCGGAGAACCCACATCAAATACAGATTTAGGCGCTCAGAGTCAGGGTGCAATGCCGGATATTACTGTTGATAGCGCCAGTGCTGCTCGCGGTAAAGCCATGCTCTATATCCGTGATCATCATGGGCTTTTCGTCTCAACAAATGAAGAATCCTGGGAAGAACAGAACATCACACCCGAAGATGCGACCGGATCAGCAGCTTATCAATACAATTCGGGGAATTGGACAGCCACTGTAATTTATCCTAGCCTACCTCTAGCGGAAATAATTTATACCATTCTAGTTTCGAATCCTGAAATTAGTTTCGCCTGGGAAGGAACGGTTGATGCCTTTGGACAAGTGGTAGAAATTTCCAGCACCGCAGCACAAGCTGGAAATTCACAAAGCGTGGAACCGTCGCAAACACTCAGACCCACAAAAACTACGACTCCCACACCAGGCATTTCCATGCTGACATTTACGGACGATTCTTATCGTCTGGCATTGCAATACCCTAGCAATTGGTCGTTAACCGTTGTTCCAGCAGGTCGCGTTACGAAGAGTGGAAGTTTTGCAGCCAAATCACTGCAGTTGATTTATGATAAATACAAACTACTTATTCAATACAAACTACTCTGGGAAACAACCGAAATCGGCCAAAGCCTCCCACCGGGCACGCTTGAAGCGCGCGGGGCATCAACCCTCTTAGGAGTTGAAATTCCCAATCATGTTGTCATCGATAATGACAATACAAAATTGTTTTTTACGGGGGACAGTATCGATGATACTACCTACCATATCCGCCTTGAGAATAATTTATACGACACCAGCGATTTTGAGAATTTCTCGATCCCCGTAAATCTCATCGAAGAAGTAGAACACATCATCGCGTCCATCGTGCGAACTGGCGAGATCTTCCCATCGCCGACGCCAACACAGGTTCCCTCACCTACGTCAGCTTTGGATTCTTCGAAATCGGGCGTAGGCAGCGGCTCAACAGTATCTGAAGATTGCAATAAAGCAAAGTTCATTTCTCATGTCACGGTCAGCGAGGGGGCAGCCATGCCGCCTGGGGCGCAATTTACGAAAACTTGGCGGCTGCAAAATATTGGCACATGCACCTGGTCCTCATCCTATAGCATTGGATATTCCGATGGAGATATCATGGGGGCTGAGGAATCTACTTTTCTAGAAGAAGAGGTGCCACCGGGCGCAACCGCAGACATCTCAATCGTTTTTACATCACCAGACGATGAAGGCACCTACACGGGTTATTGGGTCCTGTATGATTCAGAAGGATATTGGTTTGGGTTGGGAGAAACCAAGCGCGGATTGATCCCCATCGAAATCGAGGTGGTCAAACCGAAGAAAACTTTTTACTTCGATTTAGCCCTAGACTATTGCGATGCCACCTGGAAAGCAATCCATGTGGAGGACGGTAAAAGCAAAGAATCTCCACTAGGCTGTCCCGGCTCCACATCCTCTGCATTTGGATTCGTGACCCTAGTCGCTGACCCCAATATGGAGCACCGGCTCGATGATGAGCTGACACTCTGGGTGCATCCTTATGAACAGCGCTATGCCACTATCCAGGGAACGTACCCCAGCTTCGAAGTGAAGGCAGGCGATACCTTCGAAACGGCGGTTGGCTGCATGAAAGACATGAAAGGTTGCAGCATCAATTTTGAACTGAACTATCTTGACGCCGCCGGCAACCTTCATTCTTTGGGTTCTTGGTTTGAAGATTATAACGAACAGGCCACGTTTATTAGTATCGATCTAACGCCCTACGCCGGGCAGAAAATCCGCCTTGTTTTGGTTACTGAAGCGATGACGCATAACACGCATGTCGCCCATGGATTTTGGTTTGTTCCTCGGGTTGAGCGCCCATAACGAGAGCCCTTCAAATTTAGTAACTCTCTAGCGTCATTGACCCAAACCCTATTTTTGCTACAATTTGATTGACAGCGCCATTTGGGGTTAACTCTAATCGCAAGATCAACATCATTCCCAAATGCACGGCACATCAAAACAATATGCTGACTCTAATCATTCAGACTGATGCCGAAAGAGCCAAAGGTCTGGCTCGCTATTTTGACGATAGGGGCGATCAAGCATTCATTGTCAGCAGTGCATCAGAATTTTTCCAACTATTGGATAGGGCCAACCCCGATTTAGTGGTTTTGGATTTGCACTGCCCTGAGGCATTTGTCAACAAATCCATCGAGGTCATTACACGAAAATATCCTCGAACCCAAGTTCTGATCACAGCTCAACATTTCGATGTAGATCGCGAGCTATCTGTTAAAAAATCTGGTGCAGGAGTTTTTCTGCGAGCGCCCTTCACAGAAGCACGCCTGGAGCGGGCAATTGCCCAACTAGCCAATATTTCTTCACAGACAAGACTCGCCAGCAAAAAATTGCAAGCCGCGCTCCCCAAAATTAGAGTTCCCGTACAATTCAAAATCATTCTCCCCTACCTGGTATTAGCTATTATTCTGGCAGCAGGTGCAGGATATCTGATTACTCAGGTTGCCTTAGACGCTATCGAAGATCGCTTTACAAATAATCTAATCGAAGCAGGCCGGTTGGCAACTGCCTGGATGGTAGAGGATGAAAATCGCAACCTGGAATTCTTACGGTTGATCAGCCACATCGACGGCTTGAGCGCTGCCATTCAAAATGAAAATCCGGATACCATTCGCGAGTTGATCTATGGTGTAGCGCTGAACAACGGGCCAGAAGCCATAGAAATCGTAAACCCTCAGGGGGTCGCCGCATTCTCTATGCGCCACATAGTGGGAGGACAGCGGGAGGATTACGAATTTTCAACCCAAGATACTATTTTCGTTGATCAAGAGTTCGTTCATAGAATACTGAGGGGCGAATTAGATTCCATGGGCGATAAATTCGCTGGTCTGATCAGTATGCCAAATGGAGATTTTCTGTATTTTGCAGGTCCGCTTTACTCCAGCGAGAATCAACTAATTGGGACAGTTCATATCGGACAAAGGTTGAATTCGCTAGTGTACGATATGCGCGAATCTCTTCTTGGTGATAATACTACCTTCGCGCATATTACCTTTTATGACCCAACGGGAGGCGCCAAAGCATCAACGCTGATCGGCGAAAACGATATTTCCCTACCCAACGAGATGGTTGGTTCAATTTTGACAAATCAACTTTCGGAAAGCCACATGCGCACAATAACGGCAGCCGAAATTGGCTATCGCGAAATCTTAGGGGTGTGGGAAGTGCGCGACGGAATCGATCTAGGAATACTTGGCGTGTCATTAGCGGAGTCTTTTCTGGTTCAACCCAGTCTGACAACGCAAATTCAAATCATGATTTTTGCCAGCATGGCTGTGCTCCTGATCATCGTCATCGGCATATATGTCGCCAGGTTAATCACCAACCCACTTGCCAGTGTGGTCTCCGCAGCAGCAAATATCAGCCAAGGGAAATGGGATGTGCGCGTCGAACCGAAGGGCAGTGATGAGCTGGGTTACCTTGCGCACGCTTTCAATTCGATGACATCCCATTTGCGTGAGGGAGAAATTTATCGCGATCTATTAGGGAGGACAATCACCCCCCAGGTGCGTGATCAGCTTCGCAGGGGGATTTCGACTGGCAATCTAAAGCTCGGAGGGCAAGATACAGTTGCGACGATCATTATCACTGATATCCGAGGTTTTACTAAAATTTCTGACACAGCAGATCCGACGACAATTTTGAGTTGGCTCGACAACTATTATGGTGAACTTGCCCCCATCATCAACAGCAATAATGGGTTCATCCACGAGTTCGCAGGTGATTCACTCAAAGCAGTTTTTGGTGTTCTCCCAGTCAACTTATCTCCCCAAAAAAGCGCATATCAAGCATGCATCGCTGCCTTAGATATGCTCGACGCAATCGAAGCGATGAATGATCGTCGAACAGAAAATGGCGAACCGCCCCTGATCACTGGTATTGGCATCAACACTGGCATGGTCGCAGCGGGTGTTATGGGCTCGATGGAGAGACTGCATTATGCCATCATAGGAGATACGGTCAATGTCACCCACAGACTTGAAAGCCTGACCAAAATTTTAGGAGTCACCAGCGCTTTGATCAGCCAGGACACATATATTGCCCTGGGAGATTTGCGCGAAGAATTTCAAATAATCTCGCTCGGGTATCACTCCATAAAAGGCAAACCTGAACCTATGGAGGTATTTCGCATTTTGAGACCCGGCGCAAAAGCCGTAGCGCGTCAGATTATTCGTGGGCCCTTTATCATGGATGCGGATGAATAAGAATAAGCGCAGCAACTTTCAGAGTATGATCATCCTAATCCTGATCTCTCTCGGGACAAGTTGTTTGTGTGTGAGTATTTTTATTCAGGGTTTTGCCCAAAATGAGACTAACATACCAATACCCATTTCCATCCAATCGAATGGGCGCGCAGATTACAGCCCCGACCCGCGTGACTATAACGCAAATATTTCACTCGACATCATCGCAGATGTTTTCCGAGACGAATCAGCCAAAGGGGAAGATATTTCCGAACGAGTAACAGACGCATTGAATCAGTTAGATACCCCTGTACCTACGGTAACCTTAGTAATTTCCCATACTCCTTCCCTTACATTTACGCCATTGCCAACTGGCACTGCGACAAAACGCCCCACGTGGACACCAATCCCCTCGGCAACGCCATTACCAACACGAACATCTACGCCAGCTTATACAGCAATTCCAACAAGCCCTCAACTTCCCAGCCTCACAAACACCCTCGCGCCCACTCAAACTGCACAACCGACGAATACTACCGCGCCTCCCCCACCAACCCTTACCTACACAGCAACATCGACGCCCTCTTCAACTCCTATTCCCACGCATACGCCTACGCCATCTGATACACCAATCCCGACAGAAACACATACACCCCAACCTACCCCCACTGAAGCAGAAATTATCAATGTCGAAATCGTCTATCCATCCAATGGGCAAATCGTTACCGACATTAGCCAAACGGGTTATGAGGCAGAAGCCTGGATTGGCAGCGCACGCATCAATGGCAATGACATTGAACGGGTCGAATTCAGAATTACATCCGTAGGGTACTTCAATTCTGAACAAGCGCTCAGGTATTGTGCTTTTTCGGGAAACCCGGTTTGCGATACGATGACTCAATCGTTTTGGGACAGCCTGTCAGATGGAACTTACATTCTTGAAGCGAGAGCCTGTAGTGCTGTGACTGGAGATTGTTCAGGCTGGGTGTCGAAGTCTTTTGAGATTCAGAAATAAGTTAGGGGACAATTAAATGCTAAAAGCGAGAAGCAGCCTGAACTGAGTCGGCTGCTTCTTTTCTATCAAGATAGAATTTTTTATTGAAAGGATAAAATCCGCGTATCTCGTGTACAGTCTAGGTGGCGTCTTCAATGAATGTCGAATCGGGGTAATGTTCTCGACGCCACTGGATGCAATAATTCCCAAAATCGCGCGCGGCGCGATAGTAGTCGGCCTCATTGCGTCGGCGCGCTTCATCTTCGACGAATTCCCCCACGCGCTCCCAGATTTTAGCAACCAGGGGGCTCATCCACTCAACGAGTTCGTTTTCCATGCTCCAATAATGCTGGGCGATGAAGCCAATAAAATCGAAACAAATCAACACAGCCTTCAGGTTCTCTTTTCCAGGCGGACGCTCACCTTCCCAGCCATCCGGGACCTCATTCAAAATCCGTTTCACTGCCTCCATCCAGACTGCTTTGGTGGCGCCCATTTGATTTCGCACGGGAACGTTGACGATAATCCAGCGCCGGGCTTCGATAGCAGCAGGGTCGTTCAGCCGGCGGTCAACCTCTTTGTAAAGATTCATGGAAGCTTGCGCGCTATCGCGACTGCGCTGTACGGCGTTCTGAGTATGCTCGAAATAGGCAAATATCAATCCCCCGATGATTATTGCCAAGGTTGCAAGGCTAGAAAACCCGTCGAGATTTCCCCATTGCGCGCGGCCATCCAAATTTTGTGTCAATGGGAAAGCAATCACGCCGGCAACAATGATCACTATCGTTACGAGCAATGCGATTAGGCCGTTGAGAACAAGTCGCCGGTTTGTCTGCCTGCTGATCAGTTTAGGATCAAATCTTTCTTGATATCTCGAATCTGCCATAATACACTCCTCTTATCTCATCACACGCTCTCACAATCCATTATAATTCAAGATGAGGCTAAATCATCTGCTCAGGGGATTTGCTCTGGTCGTGTCCGCTGAGCCTAAATCGTACAGGAGGATCACGATGGCAATAACACGAAAATATGCTGGAGTTTTATTTTTCCTGTTACTCATAGTGGGGGCAAATGTTGGCATCTGTCTTGCCGCCGAAGAGGATCCATTTGATGATGCCCTGGCAGATTTTTATACCGAACACAATCAACGCGGCCTGGAAACCGTCAAACTGATACTTGAAGAGGATCCAGAAAACGAATCTGCTTTGGCCCTTCAGGCGCTATTCGAAATCCGGTTGGGTCACAACATGAATGCCAGATGGCGTATCAGAGAAGCACTGAAACTCGACCCCGAAAATGCTTTCGCCAACATTGCAAACTCCTGGAATATTTCCAATTCAAGAGATGATCCCGAAGCAGAAATGGCAGCAATTGAAAAAGCGCTTGCAGCGGACCCTGAACTTGCCATCGGTTACAACGAAAGAGGCACGCGCGCTTTGTGGGATGATGATTATGAAAGCGCCTTAGCAGATTACTCGCGCGCTATTGAACTCGAACCGAATTATCTTGCAGCGCAATCAAATCTTGGTTTAACCTATCTCTACTTGGAGAATACAGAAGCTGCCCTAGAGGCATATAATCGGGCTATTGAGATCAATCCCGAATCGCCCGCAGGATATCTTGGTCGAGGCTATTATTTCTACCTGTTGAGTGAATACGAACCCGCGATCATAGATTACACCAAAGCCATCGAGCTTAGCGAAGATGATTCAAACGGATATCTATTACGCGGGGATGCAAATCTGATGTTTGGTGATTACGAAGCGTGCCTGGTTGATTATTCAACTGCAATTGACTTGGGTGGAGGAAGCGCTAATGTTTTTGCATCCCGAGCTTGGGCCAATAGCGAATTAGGTAATTTTGAATCTGCGATTGCAGATTACGAAAGTGCCATCGAATTGGATCCAGAATTTCACTATGCCTACAACGGAGCAGCTTACCTGATCGCCTACACAGACGGGGATCTTGAGATAGCTATGTCTTATGTCAACCAGGCCTTAGAGATCGTGCCTGATGATATGGACACAATGGATACCCAGGCGTATATTCTTTATAAAACGGGCAAGCTGGATGAAGCGCTGGAGATATTCTCTGAATTGATCCTAAACGGGTATACGGCGGGTCATTATGGACGCGGCCTGGTGTACGAGGCCCAGGGCGAAGTTGACAAAGCGATCAGTGATTACACGGTATTCTTAGATGAATATCCTGAATACGAACCCCTGAGCAGCGATGCCATAAAGCGACTGGCTGAACTGGAAGGCTAACCCGCCAAGAATTAAAACACAATTAATCGTTGTTTTCAGGCGTACCGTTCTGAAACAAATCCATGTCATGAGGCGCTCGCCGATTGGGACAGCCCTCCATGGGGCATAGTTCGCAATTGGTGTAGTTCTTCTCATTCTCGAAGCGAATCCCTGACACCGATTGATTAGGGATCATTAGCAAACGAATATCAACCATGCCGCGGCTGTTTGGCCTTATCTTTACGATATCAGCTACTTCTTCAATTTTGAAGTAGCCAAGAGCATCTTGATCAATAAACCTGTCATTCCGAGCGGAGAGAGGAATCCCTGATTATCTCTTTGAATGATTACCAGCGCAGGTATTTTAATCGTTTGCTATCAGGGATTCCCTTCGACCTGCTCAGGGCAGGCTTCACTTCGCATGGCTGAAATACAAGCCAGGCTCCGTTCACGCCGAAGGCGGGCCGTTGGCCATGACAAATTCATGAGTGTTCAAAGTCCTTTTGACTAGCACACTACTTCTTAAATTGCAGATTTAAAGGGGACTTGGTCTAAGATTATCGGTTCCATAGTAATTTTCTGTAGTTGGAATGCTACAATAGTGTAATTATAAATTATCCCACAGCCAGAAAATATGCCTAATCTCAATACTTACTCTAAAAATTTACGAGCGCTCCAAATCCGTTGGGGTTTTTACGTTCTAGCAAGTTCCTTAGTAATCGCATTATTCTTCCTTCAGATATTGAAGATCCAATTTCCGACGTATGCCTACCGCTGGACCATCCAATCAGCTATCGTTATGCTTTTCCAACTTGTAAATCTGTGGCGCTTCCTGCCTCAGAATCGGCGTCAAGGTGAGGATGTCTTGATTCCCAGATTTGGCCCCGGCAATAGGATGACGCTCATGCGCGGCACACTTATTGCGCTGTTATGCGGTTTCATTTTGATTGATAAACTCCCTGGAATTTGGGCCTGGCTGCCTGCCGCACTTTACATCCTCTCAGATATCACCGACTTCCTCGATGGTTATTTGGCCCGGATTAGCAACACTGTCACCCGCTTGGGTGAAACTTTAGATATGAATCTCGACGCCCTGGGAGTGCTCGTCGTCACACTCTTGGCTTTCCAATACGATACCGTGCCGTGGTGGTACCTGCCCTTCGGCTTCGCCCGTTATCTATTTCTGATTGGGTTGTATTTCCACCAGCGCCGGGGCGGGCGTGTTTATCCGCTCAAGCCTAGCAATACTCGCCGATTATTTGCTGGTCTCCAAATGGGCTTCATCACCGTGATGCTCTTTCCCGTGGTTGGGCCACCCGCGACAACTTTCGCGGCCACACTCTTTCTGATCCCCTTCTTAAGCATGTTTCTGATCGACTATCTGCAAGTCACCGGGCACGATCCCGTCAGGAGATCGAACTATTTTGCCTTTTTGGGGGATTGGAATATCGCTCCGTTGAAGATTTGGCTGCTCGGGTGGGCTCCGCTGATCCTTCGGGGCGTAATCGTGCTCATTTACGGGAATCACGCGCTGAGGTTGGGGTTGATCATCCCTTCCAATGGCAGCACTATCCCCGAAGATGCGCGCCCAATTTTCTTGGCAATTTCTTTAATTTTCATGTTGTTATTCGCCTTCGGTATCCTGGGGAGAACTTCGTCAATTTTGGCTTTGATCATTACAGGCATCCAACTTCAATGGGTAAATTTTAGCTTTACATATTGGCTGCTGGTCATCGCACTGATATATATCCTGTTTGTGGGCAATGGCAAATTCGCCCTGTGGAACCCGGAAGAGTGGCTGATAACCAACCGCGCCGGGCAGGATAAGGTTTCATGAGCTGGCTGAAAAAATTCTGGAAGCCGCTGACGTGGCTGATAGCCGTTGCCTTAGTAGCCTATGTTTTTGCAATCACTCCATTTACTGACATCATCGAAATCTTTGGCCGATTGACCATCCTCCAGATTGGCGGACTCGCCCTCGTCAATATCGTAATCGTTATCCTTTTTGGGTTGCGCTGGTGGTGGCTGCTGCGATCACAAGGTCACTGCATCCCTTTTCTAGCGATAGTGCGTTACCGTTTGGCGGCCTTTGGGGTTAGCTATTTCACACCTGGGCCACAATTTGGGGGGGAGCCGCTGCAAATTTATTTCCTGCGAAATAAGCATCACATTCCCACTGCAGATGCGCTGAGTTCACTCAGCCTGGATAAACTATTCGAGCTGCTGTCAAATTTCACATTTTTGGCAATTGGCATTATTTATATTTTCTCCGGAGGCTTTCTGGAGCTGGGGGAGAATGTGGCACTACTTGCTCTCATTGCCGTACTTGCTATTCTTCCTTGGGGGTACTTGGTACTACTCTTCTTTTCAGTCAAGCCAATCACGCAAGCGGCAAAAACTCTTTGCTCCCTTAAACCAGATAATAAAAAACTCCAAGCCATAAGCGATACGATCAGAGAGTCAGAATCGCAGATAGCAAGTTATTGTCAATCCAACACACTGGGCATGGTCGGCATAATGTTTCTCTCTGGGATCGTATGGTTAGTATTAGTGTTTGAGTATTGGCTGGCACTACGTTTTTTAGGCGTTGAGATTGCTTTTGGAAACACGATGGTTTTCATTACTGCTGCACGATTGGCCTTTTTGACACCCTTACCAGGGGGGCTCGGCTCTTTAGAGATCAGTCAAGTAATAGCCGCGGGGGCGTTGGGTATCGGCACTGAGGTCGGCGCCAGCATTGGATTACTAATCCGCATACGCGATATTGTATTCGGATTGATCGGGTTGCTGTGGGGTGGCATCTTGACGCGCAGATTTTAAGAAAGTACACGAATCAGTTATAATTTCAGCGGAGGAACAGCAAGATGAATACAAAAGAAGTTAGTGTTTCCCAGGCTGTCAGCGCCCGCATCCCCACCGGATGGGGAGAATTCCAACTCTGCCTGTATAAAAATAATATCGACGACAAGGAACATCTCGCCTTCATTTTTGGCCAGATCGAAGGGGCAGAAAATTTGCTCGTGCGGGTACATTCAGAATGTTTTACTGGAGATGTCCTGGGCTCCAATCGCTGTGACTGTGGCGAACAACTCGAAAACGCGCTTTGTAAAATCGCCAATCATGGCAGCGGTGTGCTGATTTACTTGCGGCAAGAAGGCCGTGGCATTGGCCTGCTAGAAAAATTGCGCGCCTACAACCTTCAAGACCAGGGGCTGGATACCGTCGAAGCCAACCTTGCTTTGGGCCATCAAGCCGATTTGCGTGACTACTCCATCGCAGCGGTAATTTTAGAAAATTTAGGGGTGCGCTCTATTCAACTTTTGACCAATAATCCCACTAAAATCGAAGATCTCACCAAGCATGGCATCGAGGTCAATCAACGGGTCGGCATCGAACCAACTGTCAATATGGAAAACCTTGAATATCTGCGCACCAAAGTTGACCGCATGGACCACTTGCTCAGTATTCCAACAGAAGTTAGCGAAAAATCAACGCATCGCGATGCAGGCTGTTGAAGATTTCATTCGCCTGGTTGAGTCGGAGCGAGATGACCAGGATCGCCCCCTGGTAACGTTAACCTACGCTCAAAGTTTGGATGGTAGTATCGCTACAGAGAGAGGTAATACACTCGCACTTAGCGGCCCCAAATCACTGAAGATCACCCATCGGCTGCGCGCCATGCACGAAGGTATTTTGATTGGCATTGGCACTGTGCTATCAGATGACCCGAGCTTGACAGTACGCCTCGTAGATGGAGAAAGCCCCCAGCCTATTATTCTTGATTCGCGGTTGCGCTTCCCCACGAGTGCAAAACTATTAAAAACAACCAAACGCCCCTGGATTTTTACGGGTGCCGATGCAGGAGAGACTGCCCTAAGAGTGTTAGAGAATAGTGGCTGTAAAATCTTTCAAATCAACTCAACGGATAGAAGAACCCTTTCTTTACCTGAAGTTCTGAATACCTTGCACACACTAGGCATCAATCGTTTGATGGTCGAAGGCGGCGCTTCCGTTATACGCAGTTTCTTAACGGCTGGCGTTGTTGATGTAGTTGTCCTAACTATCGCACCACTCTTTATCGGAGGCTTGAAAGCAGTTGAAGAGTTGATTTCAAATTCTCATTCAGCGTCAGCATTTCCCAGACTTTCTCCGGTTTTCGTCGACAAGGTTGGTGCTGATATTCTGGTCTGGGGTCAATTATCTAAATGAAAAGACAATCCCTGTATTTCGAAGGCCCTCGCCGGGTGGGCATTCGTGAGGAAGAACTCCCAGCACTCAAGCCGGAGGAGGTTCTCGTGCGGAGCATCGCCTCGGCGATCAGCCCCGGCACAGAGATGCTGATCTATGGCGATCAAGCACCCTTGGGCTTGTCTGCTGACTCGACTATCGAAGCGCTGGATGGTCAATTCAACTATCCTTTCAAATATGGCTATTCGCTTGTTGGCGAAGTTATTGAATTAGGAGATAAAGTCGCGTCACACTGGCTGGGCAAGATCGTCTTTGCCTTCAATCCACACGAGAGCCATTTTGTGGCACACACAGAATATTTACATCCCATTCCCAATTTTGTATCAGTAGAGGATGCCATCTTTTTGCCAAACATGGAAACTGCGATCAACTTCGTCATGGATGGTAAACCGCAAATTGGAGAGCGCGTGGCTGTTTTCGGACAGGGAATTGTGGGGCTGTTGACCACGTCGCTATTATCCGAGTTTCCTAATAACGAACTGGTCACTTTTGATAACTACGAGAACCGCCGCAATGCATCCCTTTCTATTGGAGCCGATAAGTCTTTATCTCCTTCGGAAATGGATGTCATCCAAGATCAATGGTTGGGCGATAATATTCAGGGCTCAGATTTGATATTCGAATTGAGCGGCTCTCCTGAAGCGCTCAATCAGGCCATTCAACTGACTGGCTTCGAGAGTCGCATTATCATCGGTTCGTGGTATGGGGAGAAGAAAACGCCTTTGGAGTTGGGACGAGAATTTCACCGCAACCGCATTAAATTGATCAGCAGCCAAGTCAGCACAATCGCGGCTGAATTTCAAGGTCGCTGGGATAAGAGTCGCCGCTTCGATTTGGTTTGGGAGAAGCTCGCTGAGATCAAGCCATCCCGTTTCATAACCCACCGCTTTCCGCTAGAATGCGCCACCGAGGCTTATCAACTGCTCGACCAGGCACCAAAAGAAACTATTCAGGTGATTTTCGAATACCCAGAATGATATAATTAGAGAGAAATAGTCCGGTTTTATTGGTACAGGAGAAAAAAGATGAATGAGATTTTACACGCCCCTGGCTTTCTCGGAACCAGCGCCAATTTCGCCGCCGATGCTACATTGATAATCATGCTGATCACAGCGGCTCTGTTCAGCATTGGATTTTATCTGGCGCGCAAAGAGAATTTCGAAGCCCACAAATGGATCCAAACCCTAGGCGCACTAATTAACCTGATCATGGTCCTGTGGCTCATGGTGCTGCCCTTCCGCGACTTCGTGGTTCGCGATCAAGGCGGCCCACGGGAGGCAGTCTTCTATCTGGTGACGGCTTTGCATGCCATCACGGGACTCTCGGCAACCATATTTGGTTTATTTGTGGTTCTGCGTGGTCACAAACTGATGCCCAAGTTCTTGAGCTTCAACAACTACAAGCCCTTCATGCGCTGGGCCTACGGGCTGTACATCGCTGCAACAACGTTGGGGATATTTGTATATTTTGTGTGGTTCGTGGTCACCGGCATCCCACCGACGTATGGCTAGCCCAGAAACTCGGTTTCTTTGAGAAACCGAGTTTCTCTTTAGTAAGGAGGATAAATGTACACAGTTGCGGTCAAACGAGATTTCGTAGCACAGCATTATTTGATTGGTGGGGATTGGGGAAATGAAAATCAACTCCATTCTCATCACTATTATCTAGAGGTTCAGCTGCATGGAGAGCAGCTCGACAAACATGGCTATCTGGTAGACATCGTCGATATTGAAGAAAATCTCGATCGGCTGGTAGCTGAATATCGCGATAAAACACTCAACGATCTGCCAACCTTCAAGGGATTGAACCCCTCCATCGAGCACTTCTCCCACATTCTCTGCACCGAGTTGGCTAAGCACATCAAGGCCAATACGCTTAATTCCATGACCGTGCAACTCTGGGAGAATGAGATCGCTTGGGCTTCATTCCGAATGGAAATCTAATTGAAAATTGGTCTTCTGATCTACGGCAGCTTGCAGACGATTAGCGGGGGAAATATCTATGACAAGTACCTCGTCGATTATCTAGAATCAAAGGGGGATCAGGTTGAGATTGTCTCGCTGCCCTGGCGGAATTATCCAGCTCACCTGGCAAACAACTTATCAAGCAAACTAACAACTCGACTAACCAACCTCGAGGTTGATCTGCTCATTGAAGACGAACTCTGCCATCCAAGTCTGTTTCTGATCAACCGATGGATCAAGTCTAAGGTGAGTTACCCGATCATTTCGCTTGTGCACCACTTGAGGAGTAGCGAGAATCATCCAGCTTGGCTGCTCTGGTTTTATAAGCTGGTCGAAAAGCGCTATTTGAATTCCATCGACGGATTTATATTTAACAGCACCACGACGCAGAACTCCGTTCAAACGATTGTGCCCAAAATACCCCCCAAGGTGATTGCCTACCCCGGTGGCAATCGACTAGAAAAATCAATCAACGAGGAGCAAATTCGCCAGCGGGCCCTGCGAAATAGGCCTTTGCAAGTTGTTTTCCTGGGCAGTATTACGAGCCGCAAACAACCTCATTTGCTAGTTGAAGCCTGTTCATTATTGCCGCCCGGCGCGATCGAAGTGACACTCATTGGCAGTCAAATTATTGAAGCTCGTTATGCCCGCAACGTGCGAAAGATGACCGCCGGTTTACCAGTAAAGATGCTTGAAACACTCAATGCAGATGAATTGAGCACACTACTCGCAAATCAAGATATTCTGGTGGTTCCCTCTACGTACGAGGGATTTGGGATTGTTTATCTCGAGGGTATGGGGTTTGGCTTACCCGCAATTGCAACAACCAATGGCGCTGCTCACGAAACCATCTGCCATGACAAAAATGGTTTCTTGATTCAACCAGGAGATGCTGAGGCGCTAGCGAATCATCTCCATGAGCTGGCAAACGACCGTCAAAAACTTCTCAAAATGAGTCTGGTCGCATTGCAAACCCATCAGCAAGGCCCAACCTGGGACGAGATGGGGCAAAAGGTTTATGAATTCTTGCATAACGTTATGTAGTCTCCATGCGGGATTTAGAAATCCCGCCTACAGATCCACTAAGTAACGCATGTTTCGCACACGCAGCGGGAGAGTGCTAAGAAATATGGAACAAAACGACTTCATACGATATTTGCTATCCAAAAAGAGCGTTGATGACCGCGCCTTAAATTTGCGCGTGTGGAATAAACTCAAAGAAACGCTGAGAAAGAAAGGGGCATCCAAGAGTCCTCTACGCGCACTTGAAATAGGCGCTGGCATTGGCACCATGTTGACGCGCATGCTGGATGATGATCTGCTGCCCGATTGCGCGTATTGCCTATTAGATATTAATGAAGGAAATATCCAAGCCGCACCAGGTTATCTGGCAAGCTGGGCAGCAACAAAGCATATCGCATTCGAAAAGCACGGGGAAAATTTCTATTCTATCTCTACGCCCAGCGCGAAGATCAATCTTGAAATATTCTTTGCAGACATCTTTGATTTCATCACAGAGCAGAATACTAAATGGGATGTGTTGATCGGTCACGCGGTGCTGGATTTGTTCGATCTCTCTTCGGCAATACCTGCCATGAAAGCGGCGCTCAACCCCGAGGGAATCATGTACTTCAGCATCAATTACGATGGACACACCATCTTCGAACCGCAGATCAATCCGCTATTCGAAGAGAATCTCTTGTATCTTTACAATCAGTCCATGGATGAACGCCTGAAAGATGGAAACCCCTCGGGCGACAGTCAGGCAGGCCGACATCTGTTTTCACATCTCAAGGATCAGGGGATTGAAATCCTTGCGGCGGGCAGTTCGGATTGGGTAGTTTTTCCAGGTTCCGGTGAATATCTCCATCAGGAAGCAGAATTTTTGCATCACCTCATCGACACAATTTACAACGAGATGAAAGATCACCCAAAAATAAATCAGGCTGAATTAGGTCACTGGACTACGGAAAGAAAAAACCAGATCGATAATGGTGATCTGGTTTGTATCGTCCATCAGTTGGATTTCTTAGGGCGAGTCAATATCTAAAAAACAACTAAAAACTCCCAATGGCTTCGTCAGTGTTTTCATAGAATTCGAAGACTCTGTCTAAGCGGGTTAGCTCAAAAACTTTCTTCGTAGTCGGTCTCAGTCCAACTAGTTTCAACGCACCTTCATGTACTCGCGTGCTCTTCAAGCCTAAGACGATTGCTGAAAGACCAGAGCTGTCAATAAATGTCACTCCAGCCAACTCAAGCACAATCTGATAAACACCGTCGGCAACGAGGGCTTTCAATTTATCCTTCAGCTCTCCAGCTGAGATAACGTTTAATCGCCCTGCTACGATAAGCACTGCAACACCATCTATTGGTTTTGTTTCAATAATGGTTAAATCCATTTTTCATTAACCTCCATTAGCAAATTTTACCAGCCTCCAATGATTGCCTCGTTCGGTTCCCGGCTCATAGAGCATTTCATCCATGATCTGGCGCATTATCGAGATGCCGTAGCCTGATTCTTGAGGCGTGTCGAAATTCGGATCGGGAGTGGCAGTCACATCAAATGGTTCGCCTTCATCAAATAAATCTAATTGAAATCCGTCCTGGTTTAGGGTCATCTCTACTCGAATAGTTCCCTGTTTTTCTCGATATGCATGCTCAATAATATTCGTGACAGCTTCCGAACTGGCCAATTCGACTTCATAAGCAAAGTCATCTGAGTACAGAGCAGCATTATGATTTATCGCAGCTACGATTTGATCTAAATGCTCAAGAGTTGCAGGCAATTCGAAAGAAACTTGGCGCGGCAAAGCCTTCGCAACGATTACGGTGATGTCATCTTCTTGATCAACACCCCGGCTGAAATCATCGATAGCTTGGACGACGGCATTCAAAAGCTCATCGGCAGTAAATTGAGCACAACCTTGAATAATTGAAACCAGACGATCAATTCCGAAGAATTCCGAATCGAGGTTGACAGCATCTGTGATGCCATCCGAAAAAATAATACAAATATCTCCCGGGCGCATGCTGAAATTCGTTTCCTCGTACTGCTCATCTGGAAAAATCCCCAGTGGCAACCCCGTGGCCGAAATGGGAATCACATCGTTTTCCAGATGCCGCCAGAGCAGTGCTTCCCCGTGCCCAGCACTGGCATACCATACCTGACCAGTATGGCCTTCGAGGCGCGCCAGGAACAATGTCACAAACAATTCTGCTCGAGATAAATCTTGATACTGCTGCCTGCTTACTTCGTTGAGTACGTCCACCACATAGGCATCGGAAGTTGATTCATTTCTGATCACCGAACGCGAGGACAATGTCATCAGGGCTGCAGGAATCCCTTTGCCGGCGATATCTCCCAGAACAACCTGAACAGTATTCTCATCGAGACGAATGAAGTCATAGAAATCGCCGCTGAGAAAGCGAGCAGGCAAGTTTCTGGCAGAAAATTCAAAACCAGCTATGGTCGGTAGTTCACGTGGCAAAACACTCGTTTGGATGTCAGCCGCTAAATCGATTTCCTGCTGTAATCTCTGGCGGGCTGCGTTCAAAGCTTCTTCGGCGCGTTTTCTCTCAGTGATGTCGCGGATGATCCCTGTGAACAAAGTTCTACCAGGCAACTCAACGTTGCTTACCGCTAACGCCAACGGGAATATTTCCCCATTTTTACGAATCCCTCGCACTTCACGACCTATTCCAATAATTTTGGGTTGGCGAGTATCTAAATAGGCCGAAACATAGCCATCATGCTCGCCATGATAAGGCTCGGGCATGAGCATCCTGATATTATTACCGATGACCTCTTCTTCTGCATAACCAAAAATTGACGAGGCAGATCTGTTGAAGGATTGGATAATACCCAATTCATTGATGACGATAATGCCATCGACGGTCGTGTTTAGAATTGCCTGCATGCTCTGTTCCCGTTCTTCCAGCGCAAACAGGCTCTCCTTTTTCGCAGTTATATCGTGACCGATAGCATAGATCAGACCAGCTTCTACAAAAGCAGCCGCGTTCCACAAGATCCATTTGTATGAACCATCATTGGCGCGGTAGCGATTTTCGAATGCAATTATGGTCGACCCTGAAGCCAGATTATTCACCACATCCAATGTAGCATCTTTATCCTCTGGATGTACTAATTCAACAAAGGGTTTTTCGAGCAAATCCTGATCTGAATATCCCAATACTTTCTCAAAGGCCGGGCTAAGATGTTTGAAATACCCATCAAAACTGGCTACACAGAGCATGTCAATGGAGAGGTTGAAAAATCGATCCCTTTCCTCTTGGGCTTGCTCAATCTCAACCCATTGGGATTCGCTGAGTAAGCGCAATTTTTCACCTTCTTCCAAATTTCGCTTTCGAACAAGGTGAAATACGAGTGAAATTAGATTTGCACTAAAAACGGCGATGCCAAAGTGAATAACATTTCCTGGCTCATCTAATTTCAAAACGAATAATATCCAACTAACTGTCGAGATCGTCAACGAAATGAAATACCAGGGTGTAGATAAGACAAAATATCCTATTCCGAAGATCACCAAAATCAAATTGGTTGTCTGGAGAATATCATTTGTCAGGAATAGGTGCAGCAAACTATTCGCAACAGCCAGCACAAATACTGTAAACATTACAGGGTAAGTGATGAGTGGTCGATAATTTGCTCGCTTTACTAAAGTACCTATCCCAAAAAGGACAATGGCTGTGCCTGCGGCCAAAGAAACCATAATAGTTTTAATTCCCGGCAGCAAAAGCAAGATGTGCCCAACAGTAAAGAGAGTGTAGAGAATCGCCAATGTGATAGAAACTGGCGAAATACTTTCCCAGGCAGTTCGATTGAGAGAAAGTGCAATCTCGGCTTTTATTTCCGAGGCATGTCCGCCTTGTTGATCATCATGAAAGCTGGGTGTAATTTCTTCGGTCATTTCATCCGAATTATCTACTATCTCTGTTGAGCTTCGTCTCTATTTTATGTGCGTACATAAGCTTGTCAGCGTGATCTAAAAGGACATCGATGTCCTCTGCATCATCAGGATAAAGCGCATCTCCAACGCTGATACTTATTTCCGTCAGTCGGCCTTTGATAGTCAAGGATTGTTTGAATGTCTTGATTACCTTAGAAATTGCCGGCAGAAGATCTTTTCTATCGTTCAAATTTGTTAATATAATGGCAAACTCATCACCACCAATGCGTGCCACCGTATCGCTCTCGCGAACAGAGCCTAACAATTCTCGGGCCACCCTCTTCAAAACTGCATCCCCAAACTCATGACCATATGCATCATTCATTGGCTTGAAATCATTCAGGTCAATAAACAGGATCCCCAGTTTTTGATATTCCCTTCGCGATTGAGTAAGCGCCATATCAAGACGATCGATAAAAAGCCTTCTGTTCGGTAATCCAGTGAGATAATCGTGGGTAGCCAGATATTCAATGCGAGATTCAGCATCTAAAGAATCAGATATCTCTCGAAAAACTAGAATAGCGCCCACCAGTTTGCCTTCTTTATCTACAATGGGTGTGGCGGTCTCACTAATAGGGATATGCGTGCCGTCTCGGCGCGCCAAAAGGAAGCGGTTTTGTACAGAAAAGGTATCTTTCTCTTCAAACACTTTTAAAAGAGGAATCCTTTTCAGTGAAATTCCTTGCTCCAAATCCCTTACCTTATAAATCTGGCTGATATTTTGGCCCATTACATCCGCACTGGGCCAACCCGTAAGGATTTCGCCGATTGGATTAATAAGCCGAATGATGCCATCATTATCAACAGCAACCAAGCCATCACCCATACTGTTAATTAACGCAAAACACAGATTGTCCGAATCAAAATTAATATTTTTGAAAATCTGGCGGATGTTTTCAAATTCATTCATAATTACGCCTTTGCAATATTACGCCTTTGCAATATTATGCCTTTGCAATGATCTCTAATTCCCTGGCGAAACAGCAGCACAAGAAACCTGTCATTTATTTTAACACAAGGCAATTTCTGGTGGTCTCCCTCTTGAGTGTTGCCGTCTTGAAAAATGTTGATTTGAGCCGTGAAGACGCCAAGAGCGCTAAGATAAAGTCAAAATAAGAATGAACTTTGCGCCCTGCCCATAGGCCTCATAGTGTACAGCTTTGCGGTGAAATTTAGCTCTGGTTTTCGGCCAACAACACTTTGCAGGGTGACTACCCAATTTCGATACTTTTGTATTGGTCAGGAAGATCCTACACACCTGTTATTGCGAGCGGAGCGCACGGAGCGAAGCAATTTCCTGCTTACTAAGGGTTGGATTGCTTCAGCGGTGAAGCTGCTTCGCAATGAAAATCATCTTGGGATGTGTTGCTTATCCCGCTGACTAATACAGAATGATCATAAATTCTTTTAGGTTTCTAGAAACGCCTGTAATTTCCCCTCTACTTCTTCCCAACTCTTATAATCTACTACCCGCAGATTGATATCAGGATTCCCAGTGATCATCTTCGAGATGTCAACACTCCGGCGATGCAGGCAGAGCACTGGCTTCCCGACATGTAAGGCATATCCAATCTCATATCCAACACCATGGGAGGGTGTAGTCACTTCCGCAATCAACACATCGCACTCACTAATCCATTGGGTATCGCGCTGATATACTTCCACAGGATTCATGGCATTTTCGTCAACATCGCGCGGCAAGGCAAATACCGCCGAGGGCACATCGTGCCCCTGGGACTGTAAAAACCTTACAATCTCCCCATAAATTTTTTCATCCTGTCGTCCGCCCGTGATGGAACACGCAAAATATATATTCATGCTGCTTTCTCGGCGCGAACATATTGATACATACCATCGAAGCCCAGATATTCCACCTCGGTTTGCAGCCCTCTAGCTCGGAAGTAGGTCACATAGTCGTGAGGGTAATCCCCAAAGAGAACCCCGATCCACTCCATAAAGCGCTGCCATAGATTATCCTTAGGGGCTTTGGCATAATCCCCAATGCGGATCTCGCCCCCAGGTTTGCAAAGTCGCACCATCTCGGAGAGCACTATGTCGGACTCGATCTCTACCCCACTAACGGCATTGGTTTCAACGACGGTATCAAAAGTGTCCCCTTTGAATGGCAGCTCATAAAAACTGGCCTGCACCAGGTTGGCAGAAGGCGCTTTGAACCGCGTCTCAGTGAGCATGCCCCAGGAAGTATCTGACCCAAAGGCGCGCGCGCCAACCCCAACTGCATCCTTCAGCAGTCCGCCAGAACCGCAGGCAATGTCCAGGATGCTGCCTATGCGCAAATTTATTACGACTCGTTCCTTACCCTTTTCCCCCATCGAAAAGAAGACGCGCGACAGCAGATCGTATTTCTTAGAAATACGATCATAAAACTTGGGTGACCAATTGATTAGAGGTTTAGCCACTTTATTGAATCTCCCGCGAAACCTGGTCGAGGCGTTCCATTTCATCTGAAGAGAGTTTGAATTGCATCGCGGCAGCAGCTTCCTGCGCCTGATGAACTTTAGAAGCACCCGGGATGGCGACAACGCTCTCTCCATGAAAGTGGATCAACCAGTTTAAGGCAACCTGCGCGGCTGTGGCTTGGTACTTTTCCGCAATCTCTTGGAGAATAGAGATCAGGGGGGGCGTGCGATTGAGCAGCGGCTCCAGTCGTCGGCGGCGAAAAGTGGGGGCTTGGGCAAGCACTTCAGGATCGTGAAATTTGCCCGATAAGATACCCGAAGCCAACGGGCCCCAGGCAACAATGGTCACGCCCAATTCTCGGGCGGTATCAAGAAGGCCGTTGGTTTCGATGTTCCGGCGCAAGAGACTGTACTCCACCTGGTTGACAGCCAGGGGCAGACCGCGCTTTTCCAATGCAGCGTGGGAACGGCGCATACTCTCGGGGCCGAAGTTACTGACTCCCACAAAGCGGATTTTTCCAGCATCTACTAAATCGGCCATAGCATCCATTTCATTTTCGCGGGAAGAGAGCCCCATCGGCTGATGAACCATATGCAAATCAATCGTGTACCCATCGAGATAGAATAGACGCTTGTCTATCGTTTGGCCGATACTGCGAGCAGTGCGCAGCATGGGGAACCACTTTGTCCCGATAATCACTTCGCTATCAGGTACCTCGAGAGATTTTAGCGCCTCGACAAGGCTGCGCTCGGAACGACCGCGGCCGTAAAGCTCAGCTGTATCAAACCAATTGATGCCGCCATCCAACGCGGTTTTGATAATAAGGTTCTTCTGCTCTTGGGGGATATCCGGGAACATCATCTTGAACATCCCTTTACCCCCAGCGAACTGCATCACCCCTAACCCAATGGGCGTGATCTCGATCTCTGTTTTGCCAAGACGTCGTTTTTGAATCGCGTATTCGTTGTTCATTTTCCTGCTCCATTATTCAGCTGTATATCTCAAGATGAATTATACAGGATAATGATGACCAACAAAATTCAACTGGAAGATAAGTCGAAATGTCAACAAAAATCCCACAACGAATGTGTGGGATTTTGAAAATATGTAAAAAATGATTCCCCCTTCCGAGCTGAATCTAGATCGCAACGGCAAAAGTATCGTAATACGTTCCTGCGCCAAATCCATCAAAAAGGATATGATCACCAGGCTCTATCATGGGCAGTTGTCGCAAGAAAGCGATCATATTCGAAGCCGCGCTTACATTGCCAAACTCACTCAGCATCCAGGGCATTTGGATGTTGATGCCATTGGCCTTCAACCGTTTCGCTTTTAGTGAGTTGATTTTTAAATTTGCATGATGGACAATGCCAACTTTGATCTCGTTGGTAAATCCTTTTTCGTCCATCAAGGCCTGATACTTGCTAACGACATCGCGTACAACCTGAACACCCGTACGAACAAAGAGCTTCACCATCCCCATCGGGCCGGCCATATCAACGGGTGCTCCGTCCAAAGGTTCATTCATTAATCCAGCAAAGCGGTAATGGTTATCGCCTGCCTGGGATACTTCTATGATCGATTGACCTTCCTGCATATTCCCGGAATGCGGATAATGCATTGAAAGTGAGAGAACGCCCTTGGCGTCATACAATTCGTGCTGTTTGCCCACAAGATACATCATCGTCTTCCCAGGGATCACGCCAATGACACCGGCGCCATTTCCAAATAACTGCAAGGCACTGTTGTCACGAGATTTTTTCACGAACCGGCTTAGTCCTTCAATCCCCCCGACCAAAACTTTCTTGCCATGCAGCTCTTTGGCAATATTTCTCTCCATCTGGGTGTGAAACGCAGGATCAGGATTCAGAATAAGCTGCAGAGCTCCCATGGAACTGTCGCAGGCTTTGTGAACACTAATTTTCAAGGCGTCTTCGGGAATGCCAGACTCTTTGGCGATTAATTCGGTGTAATCATCCGATACTGGGCCGGTCATACCAATGAGCACACCGGCTATCTCTTCGGGCTGCCATCCATTTGCCACCATGGCTTCGCGTAGAAAGCGCGCCCCAACTTCAACTTCCAAAGCGAGATCTTCTGCAGGTGATATTCTGGGGGTATGATGACGGTGCACAAAGCCCAATGTAGATAATTTCATCCGATTTTCAGGTGGAAAGGGTACTCCAACCTGATTTTCCAGAAAATTGAATAGCGTTTCGTTATCATAGCTCTGCCCCCAGGCACCATAAGCGCCTCCAATGCCAACACTGGGGTTATAAACCCGCTCAATACCCAACGGAATTCCCATTGCGACAGGGATCAGATCGGTTTCAACGTTAGGCTGTTCGAAAAACGAGACTACAGAATTAGCCGAATACTCTGAATTTTTACTCATTGTTTGTTCCTCCGAATTTGCGGTAAAAAACAAAACTAAGTGCGCATATTATTAAATTTAATTTTCGCAATCAGTTTCGTGGCGTTTCTAGTTGAATACAAGCTAAAACAAAGAAACGAGCTTTTCGTTATCATAGTTCTTTATTTCACATGGGCAGGCATATCATTCCCCCGCCATAACTTAACAAACGATTCGTTGACTACCAGGCTGAAAAGAGCATAAATAGGCATCTGCGCTCGTAGCTCAATGATTAGAGCAACCCGATGTTGAATTTCAGATATCGCTTCTTGGTAGGATGCTACTTAACCGTGGACATTGAAATCAGCCGCAGAACTGTCATTCTGAGGAGCGCAAGGAAGCGAAGCAGCAGATGCGACGAAGAATCTTACTCTTTGAGTGACAAATACATAAATTCTTCGCTCCCACGGAAGGTGTGTCGCTCACGCCACAGGCTGGCCTCCGGCCATGACACTTTGGGACGCTTCACGGTTTACTACCGTGCTATCGAAGTTTATCTGATTGGGGAAAATGCCTGAATTCGAGCTTATGCTAAATGGAGTAAGGCAAGCTAAAAGAAAACAGGACAGCTAAGTTTAGCTGTCCTGTTTTTGATTACTTCAATCCGTTGACTTAGAGAGCTACAACGTCCTGAGCATTGGGGCCTTTTTCGCCCTGCTCAACACTGAACTCTACGCGCTGGCCTTCGTCAAGGTTTTTGAAACCTTCACCGATGATAGCGTTGAAGTGAACGAACACATCACCACCAGCATCACGCTCGATAAAGCCGTAGCCTTTAGAGCCGTTGAACCATTTTACGGTACCTTGTTCTTTTGACATGATTTGAAACTCCTTTCTTGTAAGATTTACTACGTTACGCATGGGTTCCAAATCAAGTTTTTATCTTTTATCAGAACTTCTGTTTAACAAGCAACATATTCTAGCACATAACGAAACATTGTGTGTAATACTTTTATTAGAAATATCCTGATTGCCGTGGTACTTGCTGCACCCAGAATGGTTGGCTTTGACCCCTTCTGCATAAGCGCATACGGGCAGATTTCCATAGTGGCTAAAGAGTGCATTTTTCTCTGTAGAGTTACCTTCTTGCGCCTAAATTATCATTATTTTTCAAGGTTGCACCTTTATGGACTTTTTCAGGTTTTCAAAAATTAATATTTCGTTGACTACCAGGCTGAAATGAGTATAATTAGGCACCTGCACATGCAGCCTGCACCCGTAGCTCAATGGATAGAGCGCCTGACTTCGAAT
>JADHTJ010000236.1 GCA_016785015.1 Anaerolineales bacterium | reverse complement strand
CGCTTCCACAGCCTCGACCGTCCCAGAAGCTTTGATGGCGTTCTCATCCTCACTTTGTGCCGACAATTCTGGCAAAGATAGCTCGCATCCAGTCCCAATAAAGAGGATGAGAATTAGAATTGTCAGCAGAATGATCTTGTTATTTGATTTCATGGTGCACTCCATTCTAATCGCGCATGCTGGCGATAAAAACATCTTCGAGCGAAGGTTCAATAATGGTCATTTGCTCAATATCGATATCTGCCTGGCCTAGGATTTCTTTGACCAGTAATTTCTTCTCTTCTAAATCAACAGCAATAATATGAACTAACGAGCCATATAGTTCAATTTCTTCCACTTGCAACCGATCTTCTTGCTGAGCTTCGCGCAATACCTTGATCGATTTAATCGAGTCTGAAGGAGAGATTTCCAAAACCTGCCCTTGCATTTTTTCGTGTTTGATTTGTTCTGGTGAGCCGTAGGCGATGATCATTCCTCGTTGAATAAAAGCCAGGCGGTGGCAGTGCTCGGCTTCGTCCATATAATGTGTGGTCACAAAAACTGTGATGCCCTCTGCGACAAACTTGTAGAGCAAATCCCAGAAGGCTCGACGAGAGACCGGATCGACGCCAGCAGTGGGTTCATCCAGAAAAAGCACTTCCGGTCTGTGCAGGATAGCCGCACTCAGGGCTAATCTTTGACGCCAACCACCGGAAAGCTCTTTGGTTTGTGTGTTTTCACGACCCACTAATCCAGACATTTCTAGCGCTTCGCCAATGCGTTGCTCCATAGCTTCCTTGTTGAGGCCATACGCTTTGCCGTAGAACTGAAGATTCTGTAGGACACTGAGATCGTTGTAGAGGCTGAACCGCTGGGACATATACCCCAGCCGGGGACGAATATCGCCTACCCCCTGGTTGACGCGTGTGCCTAAAACATCGATTGTTCCCGAACTGGGTTCCACCAATCCAAGCATCATGCGGATTGTGGTCGTTTTTCCCGAACCATTTGGGCCCAGGAAGCCGAAGATCTCACCATGATAAACATCGAAGTCAATAGCGTTCACAGCAGTGAAACTATCGAAGTTCTTGGTCAGCTCACGGACGGTAATTGCAGGTTTGCCGTTATTCATCATCTTCAGCTTGGTAGTGTTGACATACCACTCCGTATAGGGATATTAAAAAACAAAAATATTGCCAATTCTCCGATACATCAAAAAAGTTCAACACAGCCTAATCCAAATTCCGGCGTACAAATCGCCAGGAGAATGTGCCAATCACAATGCCAATGATACCCAGCGCCAGCACGTTGGGCCAAAGTACATCAAGTCCAGATCCTTTGAGTAAGATACCGCGTACAATGGCCAGCCAATGATACGCAGGGACTGCATTGGCAATAAATTGTATTGCTTGGGGCATGCCCTCTACCGGTGCAGCGTATCCGGTAAACATGAAGTCGGACATACCGATGAGCATGACGATCAAGAATGCCTGATGCTGTGTTTTTGATATTACCGAAATGACCATGCCCTTGCCAAGCTCAACAAATAGATACCCGAATGCCAGAATCATCAGTAGGGTTAGGGAACCTCGCACTGGCACATCGAAGGCGAAATGTATCATGCCGAGCATCAACACAAAATCCAAAAATCCCACAATGATCACCGGGATCGCTTTGCCGATCATGATTTCCAGCGAGGAGAAAGGCATCACCAACAATTGTTCCAGGGTTCCTAATTCGCGTTCGCGCGAGAAAGATAAAGCTGCAAATAAAAGTACGGTAAATTCCAGCATCAAGCCTAGTTCGGCGGGAGTAGAGTACAGTGCCTCGCTGAGCGCTTCGTTGAACCAAACCCTCAAACTAAAATCGAATCCGGCGAACGTGTCGGGGTCCAAGCCCAGTCGTTCGATGACGATCTTTTCCCCGATACTTCGGGTTACTCCTTCTATGGCGCGCAGGGCTTCTCTCGCCGGGATGCTTTCAGCTCCGTTCAGGATCACAGCCAGGCTGGGGCTGCCATTGTGTGAAGCCATTTCCTCAGAATAATCAGGGGGAATAATGATCGCGGCGGTGATTTTCCCCCGATCAAGAGCATATTCGATGGTGTCCATATCGCTGACTTGATCTTCTAGCGTGAATGTGCCTGTATTTTCTAATGACACCACAATTGCTCGGCTGGCGGCAGATTTGTCCTGATCCCAGACCATTAGAGGCAGGTTGGTCATGGGCCGCGAAGTTGCCCATCCGACCGCCAGTAATTCCAGAGCGCCGCCAAATAGCATAAAAGCGGGCATCCACCAGTCGTTGCGCAGGTGAATGAATTCCTTTTTTACTAGTGCTAAGATTCGTCGTAACATTGTTTGTTTAGAGTCAAGTTTGCAAGTGGCATGTTTGCAAGTGGCATGTTTGCAAGTTACTTTTGTTTGAAGTTTCTTTGTATAGTGATATTAGGGGCGATCATAGCGATAATTTCACTCAATTAACTCTTCATCCCAGTTTCTTTTTGAAGAACAACGCAGCCACGCCCGTAAAAGCAAACCCTAAACCTGTCATCATAATCGCGTAAGGCCAGAGTACATCCAGGCCAACGCCGGGGAGGAAAATGCCGCGTGTGATCACGGCATAGTGAGTCCCGGGCAGACCCAGTGCTTCTAAACGCATGATTTCTGGCATGGAGGCAATGGGAAAGAAAATGCCCGTTAAGAAGAACCCCGGGAAAAATATCACCAGAAATGAGAGTGCCAGGGCGGCCGCTTGGGTGGGCATGAAAACACCCACTATGATGCCCAAACTTAATATCGAAAACAGAAAAATTGCCGAAAGCACGAAAAAGAGTATGAAACTACCATTGAACGGGATGCGGAACCAGAGTATGGCAATAATGGGGATCACCACTACGTTGATCAATCCAACAATAATATATGGGACCATTTTGCCCACAAGGAGTTCTGCCCGTCCAATCGGTGTTGCCATGAGCTGCTCTAAGGTGCCGTGTTCGCGCTCGTGAGCCAGGGTCAGCGCGACGGAGAGGGCAGGCATCCCCAGCACCATGGAGATTAGGCCTGGGATGAGATCGTTGCGTGGTTTCAAGTCGGGGTTGAACCAGGTGCGGATTCGCAAGTCTATGGGTTGTAGGGTATCTAGAGGGACGCCCATGGCTTGCAACTGTCCAGCAACAGCCTGGTTGACGAATTCCTCTGCTCGCCAGGCAATATGATCGACAGCGAAAACACCGCTTTCTGGCTCGGTGCCGTCAATGATCACTTGCAGAGGCAGCCCTTTTAGAGCTAACAAATCATTAGAGAAATTGGGTGAAAGGATTAAGGCGGCTTTGACCTCACCTTTCATCAAAAGATCTTCGATTTCGCCGATCGTTTCTACCTGGGCATAGAGGTCGATATCTTCTCCGGCGGTGATCTGCTGGACGAATGTGCGCGAAAGGGAACTGCGATCATAATCTAATACAGCAATGGGCACATGCTGGATATCCACTGTGAGGGCGTATGCAAACAAGAGCAATAACGCCGTTGGCGTTATGAGAACCAGGAATAGAGTGCTCCGGTCTCGGAGAATATGATGGAATTCTTTGCGGGTGATTGCCCAAATATGACGGAAAGACATATTAATTGTGAATTGTGAATGATGAATTGTGAATTGTGAATGATGAATTGTGAATTGTGAACGATGAATTGCGTATTGTGATCCTGAGACTATTCATCAGCTATTTCTTCAGCTTCACTTTCGATACGGCGAATGAGAGAAATAAATGCTTCTTCCATACGCTTTGGGGCGAGACGAGCGCCGTTGATATGGATACCTTCTTGCTTAAGTGCTGTTTCGATTTTTGGGAGTTGGTTTTCGCCATCTTCAACAAGAAGATGTAAAGCTTCTCCGTAGGTTTGTACTTCCAGAACACCGGGGATTGTAGAAACGATCTGATGTGCAGCCTGCCAATTGTCAGGGAATATCTCGATGAGTTCACCCTCGATTTGATGGCGGATATTCTGCGGGGTGTCGCACACCATCAGTTTTCCCGCGTACATCAGGCCGACGCGCGAGCAGCGGTCTGCTTCGTCCATATATGGAGTGCTGACAATAATTGTGGTGCCTTCTAAATGTAATTCAGTGAGGATATTCCAGAATTCGCGCCTGGAGACAGGGTCAACTCCGGTGGTGGGCTCATCAAGGAGCAAGATGGGTGGTTGATGGATCAGGGTGCAAGCCAATGCTAGCTTTTTCTGCATTCCTCCAGAAAGGTGGACTGCGCGCCGCTCCTTGAATTCGGTCAATCCTGCAAAGGTCAGTAATCGCTCAGTGCGTTCCTTCTGTTCAGTCTTGCTCACATTATAGAGTTCAGCGAAGAAACGTAAGTTTTCTAGCACACTCAATTTGGCATAGAGACTAAACTCTTGAGCCATATACCCGATTTGTGGTTTGATGGATTCAGGTTGGGTCCTCAAATCGAATCCGGCTACCGAGGCGGAACCCTCAGTGACGTAGAGAAGTCCTGCCAAAAGACGCAGTGTAGTGGTCTTCCCGGCGCCGTCGGGCCCGACCAAACCAAACAATTCGCCGGGCTGGATCTCTAAATCGAGATTATCAACAGCCCGATTCTGTTTGAAAAGTCGCGACAAACCGCTGGTTTCTATGATAGCAGACATCAATGTTCAGAATTCGGTATTCAATAAACAGATTGAAATAATCAGTAGCCTAAGTATTATGCGCTACTATCTGGTTACTGTTTCTTTGCTACGCGGATGACCCATAATACAGCCAGAGCACTGAGAGGGGGTTCAAGTGCTGCTCCAATTAATTTTATGTTGTCGCTAAATCCCATGGCTGGGATTACGTACCAATCCAACAAACCGACAACTATGGCGGAGACAATCGCAACGAAATAGTCACCATTAACCCCAATCGGGCGATTATCTTTCCAGATCAAACCTGCAACCCATCCGATGACCACGCCGACGATAACCATTGCAACGATCAGAATTAAGATTTCCATTTTTAGCCTCCAATTGTGTTATGGTTTCTAAACTGACTGGTCAGTCTATTATATAATAATCGAGTTTTTGTTTTTGTCAAGAAATTCGGCAGCAAATATGCCTACATGGATGGTTTCGCCAAAAAATTGTATTAGTCAATAGAAGGCTGAACACCGCAGAGTCGCAGAGAACGCGGAGATTCTCGCATTTTACAGGAGAAAAACTCTGCGAACTCCGCGTCTCAGCGGTGAAAGTTGCATCAGAATTGTGTTCAATCT
>JADHTJ010000235.1 GCA_016785015.1 Anaerolineales bacterium | reverse complement strand
TCTTCAGGTACGCGGTCATCGTAGCAACGATTACCAGCTTCCATGTGATACACCGGAATCCCCATCCGTTTGGCGATGATCGCGGAGAGGGCGCTGTTCGTATCGCCCAAGAGCAGCAATTTATCGGGGCTCGTCTGCAAGAGTAGTTTTTCTGTCTCGGCGAGAATCACCCCAATTTGCTCACCCAAGGAGCCGCGAGCGTTAAAATAATAATTGGGGTTGCGAACTCCCAATTGCTGAAAATACACATCATTTAGATTTGGGTCATAATTCTGCCCAGTGTGTGCGAGAATATGTTCGCTAACCTGATCAAGTTTTTCAATCACGCGGCTCAGGCGAATAATTTCGGGGCGCGTGCCTAGGATTGTAAGAATCTTCATTCTTCTTCCTTCACTATGAGGGTGTGCGCAGGGATGGAACCCCCTACGCACACCCTTTTTCCGGGCAAATCCGTTCCATGGCTGAGCAGTCACTAATCGCCCAAAATTAAATCCAATGCAGCCGCCAGATCTTTGACCACAGGAACAATTTCCCTAAGATGCTGATTCTTCTGTAATTGCTCTTCACCACGCCCAGATAATACCATAATCGGTCTGCAACCCGCCCTGAGCGCGGCTTGCACATCGCTGACCGCATCACCGACATAAAAAGAGTTGGCTAAGTCAATGCCCAACTCTTGCGCAGCCTGAAAAAACATCCCCGGCTCTGGTTTGCGACAGTCGCAGTGATCTTCAGGAGCATGTGGGCAGTAATAAATTGCATCAACCCTCCCCTTATGTCGCTCAATCTCAGCCGACATCAACATATTGATTTCATCAACTACCGCCTTCTGAACAATGCCACGCCCGATGGGAGATTGATTACTGATAATCACAACCAGATATTTACTTTTGGCTATACGCCTAAATGGAACAAATACATTTGGCAAGAAGACGAACTCATCCCAGGTTTTTACATAATCGGGGCGATTGTGATTGATAACACCATCGCGATCAAGGAATATAGCCGGTTTTTTATTGGACACAGTTCAAGTTCTCCATTCTCAATGGGCGCTGATTGGCTCGGCTTCGATCAATTCTTTGAGCGTATTGGCTATCACGTGGTCAAGGATCATATGTCCGTCTTCTTGATGCCCAATATGAGAACTGGGTATAAGGATGCAACGATCGGCTAAATTCTTTAGCTGACCGCCACTATCCCCGGTGAAGGCAATCGTCACCGCACCATAGGCTTTCGCCACCTCAAATGCTCTGAGCACATTTCTGGAATTTCCGCTACACGAAATTCCGATCACCACATCCCCTGCCTGCAAGAAATTGAGCATTTGCTCTACAAAGATTTTTTCATAATCGGTATCATTTGCCCATGCGGTGACTAAAGGAGTGTTATCACTCAACGATACTGCCTTGAAGCGTGGTTTTCCCTCTACGATCGTTAGTTTATTCAAATCATTGGCCATGTGGGAAGCCGTTGCAGAACTGCCACCGTTGCCCAACAAGAAGACTTGTTTCTGTTTGCGCCAGGCCTCCATAAGTTCTTGAATTACAGACCAAATATCATCACGAGAAATTTGCGCGACGGTTTTTTCGAGTTGTTCCAGATAAATCTTCACGGGGTCTGGTTTTTGCATAGTAACTTCCTTGATATCGGTTTATTTATAGCATACACCCGGCACAAACAAACTCACCGGAGGCCGCACCTATTTACCGAGATGGGTTTGGCGACTAAGAGCGAGCCTGAAGGTCTGGAACAGGATTTGCAAGTCGGCCCAGATTGTCCAGTTGCGGATATAGTGCAAATTGAGGCGTTTCTCATCAGCGATGGTATCCGCACCCCAAACAGCCCAAGGCCCTGTCCAGCCGGGTTTCACAGTCAGCAGGCTGGGGTGGAATCCTTGACTTTTCATATATTCATGATCCGTAACAATTACTCTTGGACCAACCAGGCTCAGTTTACCTCGCAAAACCGCCCATAGTTGGGGCAGCTTATCAAGTCCTGATCGAAAGAGAAAATGTCCAACCCAAGAATCCGAACCGCGTTTCCGAATATCTTTCTTCAATTCTGGGTCATCCAAACGTCGCCGCGCTTCCCCCGCAAAATTGGTGCGAAATTTCCTCAACCAAAAGATTTCCCCATTAAGGCCTAGTACCTGTTGAAGCGTAAAGAGTGGCCCGCCATCCGAGAAATGAATCATGAAAATAATCAGTATATCGAGTGGCAAGGATATCAAGAATAACAGCGTTCCTAATGAATAATCCAAGGCTGTCTTCAAAATCCAATCTCCCCCCTGGATGCGAGCCGGTTTAACGCTTATCAGCGGCACCAAGGCTTGATGGGTCACCTTAAAACCACTGGTCAAGATTTCATAAAAACCGGGCGATAGGTTCAAACGAAATCCGTGTTTATAGCCCGATTGATACATAGTGTCGCGAAAGGTCTCCCAGGCAACCGCGTTCGAGAATAGAATTACCTGCTCAACTTGTTGGCTCGCTGCAATTTCGTGGATTTGGTCTGGGGTTCCCAGGACTTTGATATTCTCCAAGATGGTCGCCCCAACGGGTAAAAACTCGTCTAAAAAACCAATAATCTCAACTCCGGTGGCTTGCTCCTGTATTTGCCGGGCAATCATAATTGCATGATCGCTAACACCCACCAAGAGGGTCTTTTGGATAAACCATCCTTTTGAACGGCGCAATCGAAAAAACAGTCGGCGCATCAAAAAACGCGCCACGCCAACGCTGATGATACTCAATGCCCAACAGCTCAACAACCAATCTGTGGATAATGGTTGACTCTGGCTCAAATAGCTCGTCAGCAACAAGGCAACCATACCATAATTGCAACCCTGAAATACCAGCCCGTATTCTTTGGCACCGCCGAAAAGGTGATCCCGATCATAAAGACCACTTAGCGCAAAGATACTGACGAATACGATGGTAGGCAGCAAAACATTGAGAGTAAAAGGTCCCAAATCTGTCGAGGTACCTGAAATCAATGTACCACGACTGAATTGGATATACCATGCCAACCACGAAGCCAAACTTACCATAAGCAAATCACCGATCACCAAAATGGAAATCAGCAGCACCTTCTGGTATTTCACCTGAACAGCGTCACATTTCAGCTTCAAGGTTTTTCCCTTTCAGGAGAAAGAATACGTTTCTGGGAAGATCGTTCAATCCAGGATAGATGTCGGCATGCTCAGGCCAGAGTTCATCAATACGCGCGCCCCGATTGACTCAAAACGAAAATCCATGCGCTTGAATCCTTTTTCCTCCAGGGCTTTCGTTACAGCTTCCTGTGCAGGAGGCTCTACATAGAGCATCAGAAAACCGCCGCCGCCTGCCCCGGTAATCTTGCCGCCCAATGCACCATTTTGGCGAGCCAGACTATAGGCATCATCAATCTTGGGGTTGGTGATGCCTTTGGCAAATTGTTTTTTTTGCAGCCAGTTTTGATGCAGTAGTTCAGCGAAACGAGGCAAGTCTCCTTGCTCTAGTGCCCGTAAAGCATCGTAGGCCATCTCTTTAACCTTGTGTAAGGCATCGATCACAATGGGGTCTTGTTTTTGGCTGCTTTGGGATTGTTTAGCCAAGATTTTCGATGCGCTCCGCGAAGAGCCGGAAAAAAAGAGCAGCAGATTGCGATCAAGCGCCTGATAAACCTGATCATCCAGGCAGACTCGCTCGATGGTGACCTCATCTCTTTCAAATTTAATCAAATTCAAGCCCCCAAATGCGGCAGCATATTGATCTTGCTTGCCAATCGGCGCTTCAAGTTGGTCGATTTCAATATGACAGGCCAGTTCGGCTAACTCCTTCTTGGATAAATTGAGGCCCAAGGCAGTGCTGGCGGCCTTGATAACAGCTACCGTAACTGTACTCGAAGAACCCAGGCCTGTTCCTGGCGGGATTTCTGACGCCATAAATAAAGATACCCCTTTGCGGATACCAAAGTGATCCAAAATGACCCTCGGTAGTTGCAAATCGCCATCCCAGTGGATGGGCCGGGTATGCTCGTGCCGGTAGAAGGTGCGATAATCTGACGAAGTGACTTGCACCGTATCGCTCTCCAGCACATTGAGGATTGCGTAGAAATATTTATCAATCGTGGTGTTGAGTACAACACCGCCATAAGATTCGTAGTATGCGGGCAGATCGGTACCGCCACCAGCGAGAGAAATACGGACCGGAGCTCTGGCAATTAGCATAGAACTAATTTTATCATTTCAGCCGTATCTTCTCAAAATTTGGGATGAAAGCGAAAGTCACGCCTTTGGCGGTCAACCTGACCTACAATCCCCCAGCATATTGAGATGATAGTTTTAGCCAGCACCTGATATCTTAGCCGAATAATAAGGTTCATATTCGGGCCATTCCTGCACCAATTCAGATATCATAAAATCCCAATCTGGGGCGCGCCACCCCGTGGCTGTCGTAAAACGAGTTCCCAACAGGGTACGATCACAATAGAATTGATCATCTGGCTGAATGGTTATATCTTCCCACCCAAGCTTTCTACTAAGCTGTAATAACAGGTCAAATTTTGTAATTGGCGCACTGGCAACCTGATAAATGCCATGCAAATCAGGCCGTGTCAGGATAAGATCACCAATTAACTGCGCCAAGACAGCGGTAGTTAATCCGCTATAAATTGCCTTGCGGTATCCCTTGATCGCGCTCTCTCTCTGCAAAGCAAACCAGCTCAACAAGCTTGTGAACGTATTCAACTGCCAGCCTACGATTGAAGTCCGCAACGTCAGACAACCCGGTCGGTTTAACTCGCCGATCAGTTTCGAGCGTCCATACAAATCTACGGGGTCAGGAACATCCAACTCCGAATAATTCCCGCGCAGGCCAGAAAACACACAATCCGTTGAAATCTGGATTACACGTATATTGTGCGGCTCGCATATATCCGCTACTTGATGTGGAAATAACGAATTGACGCGAATAGATGGGACAGCCTGCTTGGCCTCATCACGCTGCTTCACAATCCCAACTGCATTAACAACCGCATCTGGCGCGATGCTCTCGATAACTTCTCTTACCCGCGCCGAATCTTGCACGGCAACTTTATTGATAAGCCGTTCTTTCGGGAGAAATTCATGACTGACCGTATCTCCCTGAAAGGTAGCCCATACATCCATTTGATTTAGCAAAATCTGGCACAGCTTATGTCCAAGCATACCATTTCCGCCAAGCACTAAAACTCGCATCATTGCTCCCTGGAAGTTTCGAAGATCTGCTGATAC
>JADHTJ010000060.1 GCA_016785015.1 Anaerolineales bacterium | reverse complement strand
AGTCTCCCCTACCCTTCGTGCGCCGTACGATCATGGAATTCGTCTTGGTAGGCGGAGCAGAAAGCCTGAGCTGGTGGGAAGGAATATCAGCCGCCATCCAAACGTATGGCGTTAAGGTCACACCGCTGACCGCCGACGAAATTCAGACCCTGGCGCGCTGGGTCTTTAACCCCGCTCTCGACTTCTGAGCGGGGGACAGGAGACGGAAGACGGGGGACCGGTCTCCCGTCCCCCGTCCCCGGTCTAACTATGAAAAACATCTTCCAAAAAACACCCCAACTAACGAATGAAGAACACCAACGCCGCGAAAGCTACATCACCGCGGTGGCCCCTGAAGCTGTCGAATTGGGAGAAGATTATCTGGTCTTCCCCAAAGGCGTACTTTTCCCCCTTTCCGTGCGAGGGGGCGGCGCTCCCGGGATGCCAGATCGTCCCTGGGCGAGGTTGTCATCGCAGGTATTTCAACAAATCACGGTTCCATCTATGTATTCGGTTTCGCTGCGCCGGGAAAGCCCGGATACGTTGAGCCGCTCCCTGCGCTCCCGCAGAACATTCTTCGAAGGTGTTTTGCAGGCCGCGGCGCAAAAGACTGGACGGCGACCCTCGCAGGCAGAAAGGATCATGGATCAGGCCATGGACAGCGCCGAATCCGCCTTGACGCTGGGCGAACCGGCCTATCATGCCGCTTTGATGGTGGGTCTATTCGCCGGACGGGAGCGTACCGCCGAGGCTGAATCCGCCCGCCGCGCTCTAGAGGCAAACTTGCGCGCCAAAGGGTTGCTGCCCCAGCGTTTGGTTTACATCGCCAGGCGATCCCTGGATCATTTTCAACCTGGCGGAGTCTTGTTTCCCGGCCTGGACGAACCCACACTGATGCTCGAAGAAGCCCTGTCTTTGCTGCCGCCGCCGACCCGCCGTGTCATGCCCACCCAGGGCGCTGTCTGGATTGGTGTCCACAATCGCAGCGGGCGTGATGTGTATTTTTCGTTCAAACATGGCTTCGACCCCAGCGCTCCCTCTCCACCGCACGCTACCACGCTGTTACTGGGCGAACCGGGTGCCGGGAAGACCAGCCTGATGCGCTCGATCTTGCTCCAACGGCTGCTGCAGGGCCGCACGGTGGTCAGCATCGACCCGGAAGGGGAAAACAACCGCTTGTGTGAAGCCGTAGGGGGGAAAGTCATCCCCGCCGGGATCCCCGATGACCCGGACACCTGTCTGCTGCATCCCTTACAAGCCGATGAGCCTGCCGAAATGCTGCTGGCCGTGCGTTTCCTGGCCGCATCATTGGGCAGCGAGAGTACGCTCACCCCCGAAGTGCAGGCTGCCCTGCATGAGGCGGTCAAACGCCGTTGGGAACGCCGCCCTGGGTCATTCTCGATCTCCGGGTTGGTTGAGACGTTGGGGACGGTCAATGTGCCCCAGGCTTCTATCCCCATGTCATTATTGCGCCCGTATATGCGCGGGGGCCTGTTCGATGGCTTCTTCGACCGCCCTAAAGCCTTGCTCTCGCCGGACTTTCCCCCTGGCGAGTGGTGGAACTTCGATCTCTCCACGCTGCGGGAAGAAAACCGTGACGTGGTGCACGCCGTCCTGGCCTGGTTTCTCTACCACGCCATCACGGTGGGCCGCAAGCCCATGGACATCTTCGTAGACGAGGGCTGGCGCTTATTGCGCAGCGGGCCGTTCACTGACCTGCTCGACGAACTGGGGCGCAGGGCGCGCAAACGTGATGTCGGCGTCACCCTCACTACGCACCTGCCCGCAGATTTGATGGCCAACCCCACTTCTTTGAGCATGGCTTCCACGGCCATGATCGGACGCATGGGCCCAGACGAAGCCTTTGCCTTCTTCCGCTCCCTGGGCGTGCCCGAGAGTGAAGCTAAAACCAATGCTGAGCGTGTATCCCGGTTGCCGCCCCATGTCTTCCTGGCCGCACCTTCCGGTGGACGCGGGGCGCTCTTCCCCGTGAGCGTCACCATCCCCCCGATGTGGCTGGAATTCTGGGAAAAGATGGGGGCGACGAATTAGGTATTCGTGTAGCGTGGAGAGGGGGGCGGTGAGCGACGCTACACTCTCCACGCTCAACGCTCCACGAATACGTGACTATCAGATCATCTACAGAAAACCAACCCTCGATGGACTCAGAAAATATGAACATTTGTCCAAAATGTGGATACGAATACGACGAGGGCGTCTGTCCCTTGTGCTCCGGTCAATGGGAAACCTGGGAGCTGCAATTTTCTGCCATCCCCCTGCCGCGTATCCGCGAGCAGATTGGCGCCTGGCTGGCTCAGGTTCCCCCACCCCTGGCTGTGGAAATCGCAGCTTCCACTCAAGGCGTCAAAGTGCGCCTCTACGCTCCACCTGGCAAAGCGCAGGGATTGGTCAAAGCCTGGGCCGCGATGATCCACCAGCAAACTCGTTGGAAACGTGCTGGCGGCGGTCTCCCAAATGCCCAGCCGTTCTACGCGCTTCGATCCAGGGAGCGTATCCCCAATCTGGTCACGATGGAAGGCGATCCCTTCCTGGCCCTGGGCGGCCAGTTGCTGGGTCAGACCAAACCGGGGCAAGATGCATCTTTACGGATATGGGTGTTAGGGGTGGAAAAGCGGCTTCAGGAGCGGGTGCGCGCCCTGGCTGCTTATTCATACGGAACAGGTCATGGCGTCGAAGGCGATGCCCCTAATCCATGGGCCGCGCGCCTGTCGTTGTGGAGATTCGTCTCGATCCTGGGGGCGGGCATTGCCGCGATCAGCGGAGGCAGTCTGGCTGCTGGATTTTTCTCTATCCTGATGGGGCTTACGGGTATTATCAGCGGGGGCATCTTGTTTTGGGTTGGCTGGATGGGAACACAGCAATGGATGGAATGGCGTTCGATCCCCCAGGAAGTCTTGGAAATGCGAGCCAAAGATACCCTGCTCAAAGTATGTTTTTCTCTGCACGCGCCTCAACCGCAATCGGTCACTTTCCTGTCCGGGCAGAGCCATTGGAACCCTATCAGCGCACCCGAGTGGCCCGGCGTGCGCGCTCACACGATGCCCTTACCAGCAGGCGAGATTGCCGCCCTGATCACACCGCCGCAAGCCGGGGAAGGCAGCGGTGTGATCGACCGGGAGGTACAGCAGGATGTTCCCGCCCCGCCGCCGTCCCCCGCGCTGGTATCGGCTCCTTTCGTGATCGGCGAGAGCGTGGCTACTGGAGAACCCATTGGTGTGGACCCGGATGGACATGGCGTCATCGCCGGGGGCAGCCGTACGGGGAAATCGTCATTCGTGTATGTGCTGCTCAAGCAACTCATTGAACGCGGCGAAGATGCACCGGGCATTTTCCTGGTAGACCCGCACCTGGGGTTGGCCGACGCTTTCCTGCAAGCGGTGGATGACCTGCCCCCAGCGCTGCGTGAAGAAGGTATCCGCCGCTTGCGGGTCATCACCCCAGACCAGCCCGAAGTCGTGCCCCTCAATCTGCTGGCTGTGCCAGAGTACGAGTGGGCGGGCAACGCCATCATCGACGTCGGGCAACGTATATGGGAGAGCTATTGGGGACCGCGTATGCAGGCCGCGCTGCAAGGTCTTTTCCGTTTGGCGCACGCCTGGAACATGCACAACCCGGATGATCGCATGGGTCTCCTGCACATCGTCTTTCTGGCTTTCAACACGGAATGGCGTCACAGCGCCATGGCCTATCTTGCACCGGTGGAACGTATGGGCGCCCTGGCCTTGGATGCGCTCTTAGGACAATTGGCGGGGAAGTACGGCAACTGGAGCCAGGGCTGGGTCACCGAGGTGGTCAGTCCGATCATGTCCAAAGCCATGGCCCTGGAGCTTTCCCCCTGGCTGTTCGCCGCCATGCACCAGAACCGCTTTGTGGATCTGGAAAAGTGGGTCGAAGAGGGAGCCTGGATCGTGATGCGGCTGCCTTCCGGACAAATGGGGCGCGAGGGTGCCCGCCTGACCGCGGGGGTGGTTTACAATGTCTTTGATTCTGTTTTCCGCAAGGTTACCTTGTATAACCCCAAACCGTTCTATTTCATCATCGACGAAACGCAGGAGATCGGTGCGGGGATGCGCTTGGAGTATATGCTTTCCGAGGGAGCCAAGTTCGGGGCGCGCGTCTTTGCCCTGGCGCAGTCGCTTTCCATGCTGCGCCGCATTGAAGGATTCGAGTCGGTGGTGCAGTCCTTGTTAGCCAACACGTCCACTCAGGCGTTTTTCTCTCCCGACCCCGAAGACGCCGATTTGATCCGCGCCACGTTGAGCATGAGCGTTCGCTACGGGGATACCACCCTGGACCTACCCTCTTTGCAAGCCTGGCTGCGGGCGCGCATTGGCGGGCGCTGGCAGCCGCCGACATTGGTGAAAGTGCATCATATTGCCCCGACCGATCCAAAACGAGTGCAAGGCATCATCCGCGAGGTGATCGCCGCGCATCCTGATGATTATGCCTCACCGGATGACTGGCAGGCGCAGGCGGTGGAAGCCATGAAAGGTCTCGTGCCGTATAGCTTCCAGGGGTTGCTATCTGAGTTGCTCACACCGGAGGGCAAGGTGGTGGCAAGAACACAAGAGGGTGGAAGTGAAGGAAAAGCGGGGAAAGAAGAAAGCCCCGACCATAGGAGGCTGGGGTTTTAGGCAACAAATTTCATCTGTAGATCGATAAACAATATTTAGCAATATTCGATTTTGCTCAGATCATGTTCTAGTTTTGGCTATATGATTGATTACGCGCCATCTTCATCCATTGTTTTTAAATAAATCATCTCTGTCTCCCTACATCTTTTCTTAGCTTGATCCACTTCACTTAATTCATATTTTGAGTCAGGTTTCTGGAATATATCTAATCCTCGGTCGATACTGATTCTCCAACCATTATCTAATTCTATACCTCTCCGATGAACTGTATCGCTATACTCGTAAGTAAAATTGATCCCATGCTCTTGGATACTTGATGCTATTTCATCGAATTTTTGGCTATTTATTCGTTTTTGATATTCATCGTCAGCTGATGATGTCAAATGAAGATCTACAGGCCCGTCAACTGTATCAATGATCCCAATAAAGGCGAGCAGATTTCGGACTTGGTATTCCATCCGGATATAAGGGTCTGTGAGGTAAATGTGTCTCGCACCTTTAAGATAAGGGCCAAACAAACTTTTATAGCTATGTCCTGTTTCACCATCAGGAATCAATAATGTTCTTTCTTCTGGTTCATTTTCTGGTTCGTCAACACTTTCTAATTGAGAAGTCACCAATATTTTTTCGTCGACCACATCTGGTTCAATTGCTTTCTTTGGCAGCTTGGCTAAATCGATATTATCGGGATCTATGAATTGTGCTTTTTTATGACCTAGCTGATAATCATCCGGGAATTTCGAACGCATTGAGATCGGAAGATACTCCCGATCCAATTTACAGAGTTCATCGCGGACACGTTGTCGCATTTCTAAAGCTGGATTTACACAATACTGATAAAAATCTTCTTCTGATGGTTCTTGATGAGGAAAGAGTATCTTCAAAAACCCAGTAGCACCAGCTTCAATAGCCCGACTATCGCGCATATCGTCGCTATTTTCAAGTTCCATGTTCGTTTTGACAAAATCACGATAGCTGATATCGTTTCTTAACATATGTAAGATTTCGCCGAAAATATCGCCTTTAAGCCCCAAACAAACTGCTGGCGTATCTTTGCTGACCCGAGGTAAATCCCAACCAGGAAGCAGCCCAGAAAAACGATCTAAAAATGCAGTCTCTCGCAGAAAATTCGGGAAATCTCGGAAAAGGCCGATTACTTCGTGCAAAGGTCTTTTGCGCTCATCCAGATCAATATTCGCCAGAATCACGATTCCGGACTCGGCTGTGATTGACCCAGCACTACCCCGACCAAACCGCCCCGCTTCAAGATAAGATTTCAGCAAAGCGGTCAACTCACCTGAGCGATCTCCCCTTACTTTCTGAGCCTCATCAATTACTACACAATCAAACCGCGTAATCAGGCCTGGCGTTTTCCGGGCATCATTGTAAAATAAAACTGGCGCGGTGATGGCTCCTGAACGTACAGTTACATAGCGCGACATATTTTCAAAGACAAAGCTTTTCCCAGTACCTTTGGGAGCTAATTCGATCAGGTTAAAGCGAGGCTCCACCATGGGAAGCAAACGTGAAATGAGTAAGATTTTCTGTCTCTCAGAATAGATATGATGATTGAATCCCATCGAGTTGATGATGAAATTTATCCACTCTCCTGTTTCAAAATCCTGCCGGCGAGAAATAAAATAACCTATATCTAAACTTGCAAGTTGAAATGGGGTGAAAGAGCGCATAATAACTTGACCTGGCCCATCATCTGTTGGCGGTGCATAAGTCAAAGTCCCAACTCCCCAAATTCCACTACTTAGCAGCATTTCATTATCTCTGACAATCATCGGAGGAACTGAAGCTTTACTTTCATCCAAAAATGGGATTAGCAAATAACGATCACCTTTGGCAAGATTTACTTGGACAGCATAGTCATCTAAAAGTTTGACATCATTCTGTTCATACAATTGGTTTTTAATGGCTTCACGGTCCCCTTTGTTGGGAACATATTTTCGGACAAAATCAGCAATACTAGTTCGGGCATCATCCATCAAATCAGGAGAATCTCCAACATAGTGTGCCACAATCCATTCGCGTACATAAACTGGAATCGCTCGACTACCAAAACCTGCTTTACGGGCAAACGATTTATTGATGATCAACGAGCCATAATTATCCAGTGCTTTTTGCTCAAATGATTCCATATTTGGCTCCTAAAGATTATCCAAATCAAATTTCGCTTTTGCTAGTTCAACTATTTCGATAGGAAGAGAAGTTTGAAATTCCCATGGCTGTCCCAGGAACTGAAAGCTTATTTTTGTATTTAGCTTTCTAGCTGTGGCATCAGCTGTGCGGGGGCATCGTGCTGATATGTCAAGTACAACACGGTTTAGTTGAGCAATCTCCAGAATATTGGTGGCGTCCGCAATCATATTCGGATCATTGAACTCAATTATCACTTGTTCACAAGGATAGTTGTTGATATTTGTGATTTCTAAGCGAAGATTTACCTTTGTGCCCACATAGATTTTTGTGCCATCTAAAGGAATGATGCTTAATGGTTTGGGGGTGATTGTCGCTGGTTGGTAGATTGCCAATGGTACAAGCGTTTCTTCGGGGGTCAGGCCTCCGTGGATATAAGCGTGATCATCCGTCGGAAGAAATCGATACAGCCGCCTCGCTACCAGATAGTTTTTGGGGAGATCAAATGCTTCTTTTTTTATGAGATAACAGTCATATTTAATATTCTCTTGTAGTTTCTCGGTTTCCTGATCAGAAAGAGCAATATACCGGTGGTGACCATCTTCAGTTCGGTCCTGGTAATATTTTTTTTGTATCACGTTCACCGTACCGCGCGGAATACGCGTAGATCCATGATCTGAAACAATTACGATCATCAAGTTGCGTTCAACACCAAGACGCTGAGCAAAAGCACGAATATCTTGTGCTAAGAGATGTAAATAGTTGCGGATGCTATGTGAATGTGAGATCCCAATCTGGTTTTCGTTCTGATGCAGCGTTATATCCAAGGGCAAATAGTTCAAAAAATAAACATCGTGATCTTGCTGCGAAAGTAACCGTAGGTCGCTGATATTCGGCAGGTATTTGACTTTCTTGCCCAGACGCTTTTCCCAAACACTTTCTACTTGATTCTGGTATCCTGTCTCTTGAAAAGGCGCATAGTGCCCCGTAATCAATGCTTTCTTGCTTACTTCAGTACAAGAAGGGATCAGTGAGAAACAATAGCGCATCTGTTGTTCATAGAAACCTTGTTGTTGCATCTCAGTGCGTAGGTCTGGATAGAACTTGGTGTTGAAGTTATCAACAACAACAACCAAAACTGGCCCTGAAAATGACTTGATCTCATCTTTTAGATTTAGAAGACCCTTCCATACCATATGTTCTGAATGGTACAGAAGAGAGCCATAATTCTGGAAAAACCAGTCCGAATACTTGTTAGCGATCTCCCCGATCTCATCGTCTAGCTGTCCAGTGTTCTCTAACCAGTACCGGTAAGGGAGGTATTCTTGGGTAGCCCAGCTTATCCAGGTTTCGGCATCCCAATCTGAATGGGGTTCAGATGGTTGTTCGCGGGGGATCAGCATTTCTAGATCCGAAAGAGCCTGGGCGATGCGTGGTGCCGTAACGAGTGATGAAAACCTATTCCGAATCTTTTTTACTTCTTGCTGAGTTATTTCCGTCTTTCCAGTTGCTAATACCTGTTGGATTGCATCGAACTCTATTTCTAATAATCCAGATACTTGGTCGATCAAGCTCGATAAGATATTTACATCAGGAGTCGCTATGAGCTGTTCAAGATATAGTCGAACCTCCGTGACGGTTTTTTCGTTACCGGAAATATTGAATGGTACTTTTCGTAAATCTAGATTCAATTTCGTAAGGTCTGAGTATATTGCCCCAAAAACTCGTTTACCAATCTCAAGCGGATAGTTTTTGAACACTTTGAGAGCGAAAAGATTCTGAAGGTATATTTGTGGTGAGATATCAATCCACTCAAGCAGCTTCAAATCCGCCTTTTTCCCCTGGGCCTTAAACTCATTGCGCAGGGAAAGAATTCGGTTTCGAAATATATCTCGAACCAAAGGCCGTTTCATGGATTCCAGCCATTGTTCGGGTTCATAGTCTGTCAGAATTTCATCTACGCGACGAAGGCCATTCGGAAGTGTGAGAAACTTCCCGAAGAAAACATCCAGCAAATAGTCTTCAAAAGAAGTGTTGGGAGGTGCGGGAATCTTCAGCTCCAACAATCCAGATTTAATAATCTGATCATCGGAAACTTTATTGGGTATCTCTTTAATCCCCGTTTGAGATTGGAACAAGCTTTTGGGTGTTAAATTTTCGACCCGAATTTGATCGTTGCCATATTTTCGAGCCATGACTGTAAACCAACGCCCAACACCTTTATCTGTAACAAGAACGCTCAAATCTCGGTTACTATGAATGGCCTTAGTGATCAGATCATATCCAGCCACATAGTCAGCCGGTGATGTAACGGCATGATCGATTGCCTCGGGTAGAGGAACATCAACAGAGGCATCGGCGATAAAGATAGAAATCACGATTTGTCTTCCTGTGGATTTTCTGCTAGCATTTTGGCAACTTCTTGAAATGCGGCAACAATTTCTTTTTTAGAAATCCGCTTGTCGGTTTTTACTTGGTCGATGATGTCTGCCAGCAACACAACCAATCCTTGTTTATCGACGGGATTTTTGAAACGATATATTCTTTCACTGGGGTCGAGTTTAGGCGCTGATTCTGAAATGAGCTTATTGCCTTCATCCAGATTGGTGAAATTCAGACGGGTAACTTTGCTGAAATCTTCTTGATCATTCTGTGTAACCAGCAGATAGGAACAACTATCTTTGATTTCCAAGCTCCATGGCGATGATTTTTCTACCGTATGGAACTGTTTGGCATGGATGGGGTCTTCGTTCTTTGTGACGCGCACACATGTTCCACCATCAGGAACCAAGACCGTCAAACTCACCGAATTGCGATATCGAATATCTGGAGCTCCCTGATAAGTTTGAGCAGCCTCGACGGATGTTTTCCATTGAGGTGCCGGCACTTTTGGCAGACTATTATTGATCTTCTCCAATGCAAACTCGAATTGTTTACTATAGCTAGCGCTTTGGTCGTGTGACCAGTCGTCCACTTTTCCGAGTTTGAAGCCATAGGATGCAGGGATGAGTTCCAAGAACATTTTCTCCAAGTCTTGTAATTTTGGAATTGCATCTAACAATGTCTGGGTAGCAGGAGATTGCCAATCGGCATTGGTCAGTTTTTGATCGGGGTGAAGGTTGTTATACCAGGCATAAATTGCTTCCGTGTAATCTTTATAGGTGGTTCCTTGCGGATTGAACAACCCTGACAGGTTTTCAACCAATGTTGATTTAATCGTTCCAGCCCGACTTTCAATGATCTCTTTATCTTTACCTAACTGATCAACAATTTCCTGGGCGTGGGAATCTTCCAGTTCTGCATCTGGACTAAACCCATAAATTTGTTTAATTTCTTCTAAAAAGACTTGATTACCGGCTGGATCCTCACTCAGTTTCGATAACATATCCACCACAGATGAGGCAGTACTATCATCTTCGTAGATTCCCAGGGCTTTTTCTAGCCTGGTGCGATTCTTCCACCAAACCAAGAGTGCTCGCCAGGCTTCAGAGAGTGTTTGCTGCGTGCCAGCCGGGGCAGGTGTTTCAGAAAATTGGTTGTAAATATCATTGATCAACTTGGATGTCGCCGGGTTAATAGAACGGCGTTCGACGGCAGCGGTAGGGAAGCTCCCAGTGGCTACATCGATAATCGTCGTAGGGTCGTCTGTTGGTGAGTAACCGAAAGCCTGGGGATTTATTTTCAAGCGTAGTTCATCACCAAAATAACGGAAAGCGCAAGCTGTAAATAAAGCTAGTGCATACGGTCCTAGTCCGTAGGGCGCTTCGGTGGTTTCTGACAGCAGTCCCCATAAAATCACCGATTCCCCTCGTTTTATATTTTTCAGATTTTCAATTAAATCAGCGAGTGCAGGGTACTGATAGCGATATTTTTCAGGATTATTCTCAAGCTCATATTGAGCCGCATTCCCGTCGTAATCCCCTTCCTGTCGTAAAACTCCTTCATTGGCTAGAGCCATTTTTAGATAACGTATCTCACCCCGGTTTTCTTTTTCACCATGATCGATTTCAACGGGTCGATCAATGGCGACCAGCTTTGCCACAGCTTCACGTAAAGCCGTATCTTTCGTACCTGAGAACGATTTTGGATGCGCCTTACTTAAATAGTTGTGGCTGACTGTATTGCGTTTATCAAAAATTCGATTCATCAACACATCGGCTGGCTCATATTCATTGTTAGCATCAGCCAGATGAGTTTTTCCATCTTCGCGATACCAATACAGGTCTTTTGCATCCACATAACGATCGCGAGCACGGATCAAATCGCCCACACGTCCAGTTGTTTGGTTTTCCTTCCCCTCCAACTCATCAACAAGCGCCTTTTCCTGGAAATCTAATTTGGCGTACTCATCGGTTCCTTTGAAATTTATGACCGCCAGCAGGTTGATCACGGTTTCTTTGACTGGGATGGGAGTCTTAGGTACCCCAACGATGATATTTTCACAATCATTCGATTTAACCGCTTGCTGCGCGGTTTTGATATCGGTTTCATTTTCACATAAAACGTATACCATTGTGCCATCGTAGCGATCATTCCAGGATTTATGCGCTAACCGGCGTTTCTCATGGAAACGCCAAAAGCTCACTTCTGTGCCATCTGTCAGCGTGCGTTTTGATGAAAGTTCTTGCGGGGTTGCAAAGAGCCGTCGAATGCGTTTATCGCCTAAATAATCCTGATTGTGTCCTTTGGCTTCAGTATAAATATCCCATCTACGATTCGCCAGGTTGGTGATTTGATAGGCAAGATCCAAAGGTTGCTCAAGAATTTCCTGTCGCTGCTCAGTGATCAGTGCATCCAAGTCGGCCATATCGCTTCTGCGGAATTCATATTCCCCACTCGGTGATTGGAAGATGATCTTATTCTTGATCAATGCACTGATTTCACCCGTTAGTTTCTTTTTATCTTCTGGGCGATGCAGGTTTAAGCCGTATTCTAAAGTTGGCTGGACCACATTCACATTGCTGACCCGATAAACAAAGATTAAATCCAATACTTGTTGGGTGAACGAATCAATCTCTTTGGTTAATTTGCTTTTATATGCAAAACGCTGGGCCTCATCAACCGCGGCGCGGTAATTACGAATATAATCGCGAATCTCTGGACGAACGGTTAGTGTAGTATGAGTAGCGCTTTCTCCAAAATAACTAACCAAATAATCGGGAGTGAATATATTCAGATTCCCTTTTGGTTGGGTAACATCATTGTTTTGCACATACCAAGAATACCCTCGAACTGGCGATTCATCATCAAACTCTCGAAAAAATGCAAACACAGAACGTGCTTGAGAACCTAATTCTTGTGACATCTTCGTCAGACAATATGTCGCCATGGGGTGCATTGGATATATGTTGGTAACGATCTGCTCCCTGAGTTCTTGTTCGGAAAGATAATCGAATAATTTGAGTCTTTTTGCTTCACCAGCTATTAGATTAAGCATCCATCCGTTTTTCTTGAGCACATCTTGCTCCCAGGTTGGATGATCGATTTTTGGGGAAACCAAGGCAGCAATAATCTGTTCCAGTTCCTCAGATTCAAGACTGACTTCGGTAATCCGATCCTGAATGACCCGAAAATCGATTTGTAGCTGGGTGTTAGCGCCATAAGCGGCAAAGCGACGGTGGCCCGTGCCAACGAAAATCAACTGCATTCCGGCGACGCCATCTTTTGACATCTCAGCAAACCCCTGGAAGACACTCAGGCTAACCCGGTTTTCGTCAAGTGCATAACCGAACTCGTCGGCCAGGATAACCAGTCCTTTATAGCGCTTATGGAACTCGGTGTTCGATAGCAAATCTCGTAAAATCGCTATTAAACTATCTGTCTTGAAAGAAAGCTTTTGTCCCGTTGCTTTCTGGTATGTATCTTGGAACAACTGCATGGCGGTTGAATCGTTGTTTCCCAAGTCAATCTTTAAGTTTTCCAATTCGATTAGTGGATCATCACCGCCCAGGTACGCCAGAAAATCATCGAAGACACCGCTGGGCTCGCCCGTCTGATTGCGCTGTTCCCACAAATCGATTTGGCGAAGCGCACCTTTGAAATGGGTATTCAGGATAATTTCTTCAGCACCTTCAAACTCGAGGGCTTTTTGAATAGCTGTCAGAACCATATCTTCAAATGAACGCGCCTCCGCAAAATCACAAGGCGCCACTAAATAGCGGCCATCCCCGCGCCAGTTGCGGATCGTTTCTGCACCTGACGGATCGCGCTCCGCCCAGTTCTCAAAAAAGGACTGCATTTCAATCTCGGTGGGCTTGAGGGAAAAATAGTTCGCCAGCATCAAACATAGATGCGATTTGCCAGTACCAAAACTCCCCGTAAGCATGAAGACCTTATCCTTATTGGATTTGTCTGGCAACTGGGCTCGGGCTAGCTCTAGAAAGGCCTGACGGTGGGATCGAATCGGTCGATACCCGCCCATGTGGTCGAGATTTTGATTTTCGTTATAAAAATATTCCAGCAAACGTACTTGTTCGCCATATGCGGTGTGGAAATTAATCAGGTCTACGATCTTAGTCATGGTATGCCCTCTCGACGCTTCACAGTGATTCAAATGCATTCAGGGGAAGGATGCGTGATTCCCCTTGAGAATTTTTCAAATCCATGTTTTCAAAATATGGGTCGTTTTGCACGAAAAACACGAAGGTTTTGTTCGTTACTCCTGGTGAGCGCAGTTGGATTTTCAGCCAATTGGCAAAATTAGCCTGATCCCGCTTCGCCCAGGTGTTGAATAAGAAATCCGGGTTATCGACCAACACAACCGATTCGCCCACGTTTAGATTTAGGAGCAAGATTTTTAATTCTGAGAAGCTAAATTGTTGGGAAGATTGTGGATGATCAAGAAAATATTTTTGTACATCTAAGTAATAAATATCTGGACGCGTTTTCACGGCCTGGCGAGCAAATTGCGTTTTGCCGCTTCTCGCAGGATAATGCACAATGAAGGCCCGGCGGTCTTCGGTTTTTTGGCGGTTTAGATAATCGTGGAAGTTCATCATTCCCCTTGCAAGTATTCTGTGATGACTGAAAGCCAGGTGATTTCGCGTTTGAAACGTACCTGATCCAATCCAGAGCGAGTTTCAACTGTAATGAAATCATTCGTGTGTAAATCGTCCAATGTGGATCGAACATCCTTTTCATTCATATAAAAGATTCGACCTGGACTATAAATCTTGTCTACAAACAAAGGAACCTCTAACGATGAAGCGCCTTCAAAATATTGATCTCTATAGGCCAATAATGCACTCAAAAAAACTAGGCTCGGTACACCACCAAAAATACAATTGACTTCATAGTTTCCAATTTCAGATTTGAACAGAATCCCTAATGGAGAGAATATCGTTTCGGCGTAACTTTTAAATATTCCCCCAATCTCTTGCGGCACTTTTGTTTTTAATGTCTTTTCAGACCAACGGCCAATAAAAGGGGTGAATGCTTTTGCTACTTGATTGATAGATATTTCTTGCCCGTCTTGAAGAACTTTATTAAATATATTACTCCAAAGAACCAATTTGGCATTCGAAGATAATAAGTAGTGGATAAACCAAAGGCAGCCGAGGTCGTCCCAATACGGAGCAAATTTGTGTATGATTTTTCCGAAGTTAGTTAGCCGATTTCGGGATGTTACCAAACCCGCTTTTATCAAAACATTGATATTGCCTTTTACACGTTCAAGAGGAATTGATAAGTCTTGAGAAATATGTTCCCGACCTATTAATTTGTCGGTTTCGCTCTGCTCTTCAAGATATGAAATAATCCTTGTAATATGAATTTGCTGCATTTCATATCCGCGTGTTAGTGCTAATAAACTACCTTCTGGTAACGCGTCTTGGGACATTTCTGAAATCTGACTTGTCAATTGAAGTGGTTCAAGCCGTTGATCATCAGAATCATGAGGATCATTGGAGTCAAGATCGAATAACCTAAGTTGCCCTGTCATGTCCTACCTCATTCTTCATCATCAAATTCATCTTCTTCCCCATCGTCTTCTGCCACCGCACCCTGAGCAGCCTCCTCAGCCGCAATTTGCTGATTGAGGGCGATCAGGCGGGTAAATATCTCTCGTTGGGCATCCCGGGCAGGCATATATCGAATTTTACCGCGGTCGTTGGGATAAAAATCGTGCTGCAGATCGATATCACCCCAACCATAACAGGCCAGAACGGCCTGATCCATTTCCGCATGTAATTGACGCATGGTTTGAATATCATCATCCCAACAACCCGGATCATGGAAGCGATTGTAGGTTTTGGTGAGACCCAGTTGGGTATCAATTGTCACCTGCTGGCGATGCTTATAATAGGTTTCGCCGATATTCTCGGCAAGCGTCATAGCTCTTTGTACTGGTTGTTGTGGGAAGGGAAAGGTTTGGAAGCAATCGGTTGGGGTATATCTAACATCTGTTCTCATAGTTGAAGCTTGTCTACGAAGCCATATCTCATGAACACCAGATTGTAATAGTGCAAAATGGTAATAATCATCATAGGCAAAAATAACGCAAGCAATTGAAAATACTTGATTATTTGGCACTAACGCTAGAATATGCCGTTCACTAACCATACTTCTAGCTAATACTCTAGAAAGATTTTTTGTGCTATGCCTTAGTCCTTTACGGTAATCACCGTAAAGCCACCAATTTTTTTTGTGACTTATTCTATTCACTTTGTCCCGCTCAGGTTTTACATTTTCCCGAACAATTTTCATAAGTTCACTATGTTGGCTTGATTTCTCATAACTCCAATCATGGAAACAGATGGCATATCGATCGCTCTGTTGATTTAAATCATTATTAATATCTATGCCACTCAAATAAGGGAAAAGACATTCCTTATTGTCAGCATTCATATTCATTAGATTAATTGCTTCTTGAGTATCTAGAAGAAATCCATTGCTATGTAAGAAATCCCCATTAAACGCTTTTGATTTATTTTGCTCCAAACGCTTAGGCTGTATTTCTTGCCAATCGTCCAACCAAGATGAAATAAACGATACATCAACTCCATCTAAAGTTAATTTGTCTAGAAATTCTTTGTTGTCTCGATCCAACCTGGTCAGAGAAACAAGGTTTACTTCGACATTTGCATCGCCACCCCAAGTTACAAAACGTTCAGCATAATTAACTACGCCACCTTGTTTTAACAATATTGAAAGACCTGTTTCTCTCGTGTCGCCTTGAGCAATTGTATTTGTTGCTACCATTCCCAAAAAGCCGTGATAGCTCAAAAGTGAAAATGATAACCTAAAGAAATATGAACATAAATCAGCAGCGCCCTTAGTAGGCGAATAATTATCCTTGAGAAATGTTAAAAATTTCCTCCCAAGCTGAGTGCTAATTTTTTTCCCGCCCAAAAATGGGGGATTACCACTAACAATGTCAAATCCACCAACATCTTCTTTGTCACTAAAGAAAACTTCTGAGAATTCCAGCTCCCAGTGAAATGGGAGCTGCTCACCAATCAATTTCACCCCTTGGTTAATAGATTTTTGTTGAGCGTCGGATAACATTTCAAGACCAGAAGATTCAACAGCGGTCACAATATTGCGCAGTTCATGGTCTTTGACTTTCCAACCCATTTTTCTCGCAACCAGTAAGTCTCCGATTTCCTTGTACGGCTTTAGGGCTTCCTGAACTTCTTCATAAGAGATTTCTTGCGCATCCACATCCTCGACACGTTCAACAACCTTTTCGGAAATCTGGGCTAATTTTTGATTGGCGCGGTAAAGGGTTTGCATCACCTTGGGGATTGTGCGAAAGCCATACTGCCCCCTTTCTTCGGCAATACGCGTTCTTGCTGTTACCTGGTTCAAGGCATCGTCCGCAAGAACTGTTAAGATCTCTTCCAGACTCACGCCTAAGAGACTGTTCCCTTGCTTCAAGCGATGATCCAAAAACGAAAGTGGGTGGCCAAATTGCATCGTCGCCAGCCAGAGCGAGAGCTTGGCCAGTTCTACCGCCATATTGTTGATATCCACCCCATACAGGCATTGCTCCACCACCAACCGCCGCCAATAATCCGGATCCAGATTGATGTCAGGATTTTCCCAGTGGGTCAAAGTTAGAGATTCGAGAATGAAATTTGTCAGGGTATGAGCGATATGCACCAGGAAGTGGCCGCTGCCCATCGCCGGGTCGCAAATGCGCAGCGAAAGCACTTGTTCCTGCACAAAAGTTTCCAATTCGCTGTCCAGACGCAGCTGCAATCGCAGGCGGGTATCTTCATCGGGCGTATCTTCGACATCCTGCCACATCTGCTGAAATTGTGGTTGATACTCAGCCCAACGGGCATCCAATAATCGTCCAACAGTTTGCTGCACGAGTTTTGCAACCAACTCCTCGGCAGTATAGTGTGTGCCGGTTGATTTGCGTTCGTGCGGGCTTTGCGCAAAATACACTTTTCCAGGTTGGATGACCTCATCATTGGGTTTCTGGCTGGTTTTGGCAGCCGGCAAATATTTGACCTTACCGTTTTTATCCCGCCGGGCTAATAATTCTTCTTCAGCAATAAAGAGTTTGTATTCGATCATGCCTTCATACAAACTACCCAGGTGACGCACAGACAGATCTCGGCAATCGATGCGCTCTGGCGTTTCTGTGCCTTTTTCTTCCAGTAAGAAGGACAACTCATACAGCGCTTCGGCCAGGTAAGTATTATTGATCTGGTAATCTTTGAGATAGGGTTTATCCTTATCTTCAAACAACCCGCCATTGTAAGGTGGAATCCCCAAATATTCATCACTGAAATGGATGGCGTTGAATAAGGTGCTGAGCTGCTCCCAAAGACTTGATGGCGTCAACGAAGATTGACTGGGGTGCTGGCACAGCTCGACAGCTTCATCCACAATCCGAGAGAGACTCACGGATTGATAATCGGGCCGATCCATGGGTAACAAGCCGCGTGCTTCGGCATAGAGAATAAACAGCAGCCGGTACAGCAGATAGGTGGCATCGCGATAGATGGCGGCGCGCTCATCTTCTGAAAAAGATTTTGAGCCTTCTGGGTCCACGGCATTCACGAAGCCCATACAAAGCTGCGCCATGATGCCATCTCCGCCCCCTGGGGTCGCTAAATTGTCACTGACGGTGGTCTTTAGATAGGCTTCTGTGGCCTCCGTTGCTTCAACCGATTTTTTCAGGAAAGCATTCAGAGCATTTTGACCGGTGGCTTCATCGCGTGCGAAACCATCTTCCAAGCGGAACAGGCGATAAAACAAATAGGCTGCCAGGGGATCATTTTCCCCATTCAGCAGGCTGTACAAATCGATTTCGAGATAGGCTTCATAGCGGCGTAGCGCGCTGGCATCCAATAAGCGCCACTGCACACCATTGGTCAGGATCACCCAGCGCAAATTGAGTTCTGCCTGCTGGCGTGCCAGATTGACGGCATGAATCATCCAATGCTGGCCTTTGGGCAATTGCCCATCCTCGGTGCAGCCATCCAGATTTTCTCCAGCCGGCACCACATAGCACAGGGCTAAGGGCGTTTCTCGATCCCAGGGAGCGACTACAAACCAAGCATTTTCATCCAGATCAGATGGTATCAAATCCAGCGTTTGCTGGTTGAGCATCGGCTGCACCCAGTTCTCGGCGATCCGTTGTGGAGATTCAAAGTTTTCCTCGCTGTACCAATCACGGGCACTTTCATGTACCAGATAGCGCGCCGCCGCCAGTTCATCTTCGGTTGGCTTTAAGTTCTTGAGAAATATGTTATTGAAGAGCAGGTAGTTTGAATAAGCCATGTTTAGATATTATATTTGCCGGCGCGCAGCTTGTAAGGTTCTTTGCCGCCTTCAAGATGGTCGATCACCGATTCGCGTACGTCTTGGGAATCAATCGCCCCAACGTGGAAGATTTTTCCAGATTCGGCTCCAGCCTTGAGCACAATAAACTGATCCGAATCCCCACCGACGGCTACACTGGAATTATGGGTGGTCAGAATAAACTGGCGATGATCTTTCCCCCGGCGCAACTTCTTGGCCACATCTTCCCAAACAGAGGCGATATCCAAGGCATCTTCGGGCTGGTCGATCACCACTGGCATTGTCCCGTCACACAAAGCAATGATCAATAAAGCAGTGCATTTTTGCCCGACAGAAAGTTCATTAAGTTCTCCATAAACCCGGCCTTCTTTACGGAAACGGATGGTGGGCACATCGGTTGGGTAAGCGTTGTGCTGCAAAGCGAGCACCTCGGTAAAATCGTCGCTTGACCAGAGTTTCTCTATTGTTCTCTCAGCCCAGGTTTCGGATAGTTCTGCCTCGTTCTTCAAATGAAGTACGTTACGATCCAGGATCAACTGAACAAACCGGCGCGGCTGTACATTTTGAGCAATTTTCCGACGATCGCTGACGCTGGGGGCATTGCTCCCGCCCTTGAGTAGATCAACCAATTTTTCTTCAAAGCTGCTGCGATCGGCAGCATGTTCGAGTTCTACTTGCAGCTTGCCATCCGAGAGTTCCGTCAATTGCTCATATTTGGTCTTGCGGGCTTCATAGTAACGGCGATGGGCACGCTCAAGATCATCCAGGAGCTTCTCCCGCCGATCCAAGATGGTGGGCAAATCTTTGAGCATTTTTTTGAGATCACCAGCCTCTTTATCGTACTCGGCTTTTTGCTTCTCTAATTTCTTGCGCTCGCGTTCTTTTGCTTTTCGATCTCCGCCAATTTCCTCAAGCAGTTTTTGATACTCGGCCGAGAGCTTATCAAATTCGGGCATCCAGACCATGATGACATCGCTGATTTGGGCTTTATACTTACCCAAATCTTTCATGATGGCTTCAAGGGCTTTTATCGTTCTCCCTTGGGCCTCTTCGGCGGTTTTTTGGGCTTGCTTCAGCTCCGCATCCCCACCTAAATCATCTGGCAATTTGTCAAGTTTATCTTCTTTGATTATCTGGATCTCATCCCGAATTTCATCAATCAAGCCGCTGACATATTCATAACGCGCGTCGAAGGTGGCCTTCTTGATCTCGGCCTTTTCGAAAACGTTGAAGATGGGATTTTCCAGTGATTTTCTAAGGGCTCTGATTTTAGCATGCAGGGTATCAATTTCAACCTGAATGCTTCCCATCCGATCGCGCGCCTGTATTGCAGATGCGAGGCGGATGTCATTTTCAGCTAACTTTGCCCGGATCCCAGCAATCTCCTGTTCGTGGGAACGGGGATCGATGAAACGGTCGATCAATTGGAGTTGAGCATTTTTGTTCTCAGCGATTTTGATAACTTCTGTTTGGCTATATGCCAATATCGGGAACATTGCTGGAATATCGCCTTTGTATTCCTCCCCTGAGCCGACATTGGTGCAGGTTTGGTGTGTCTCTAAGTGCTTATCCTTTCGAACATCCAGGAGTTGCCGCTCTATATGGTATTGGACGCCATCTGCCTGTTCGTAAACAACTTCAACAGTGTTACCGATTTCCAGGCGTTTTTCCAATTTCTTCACATGGTCTTCGTGCAACTTGGGGTCTTCGGGTGGTTGATGCAGGGCGAAGCGCAAAAATTCAATGGCCAGCGATTTTCCAACCCCCTTGCCTCCGATAATACTGTTCAGCCCTTGGTGGAACTCAAACGCTTGACTCCGCAAGAAACCGGATTTCCCTATCCCCATCCTGACAATTCTTTGATACCCAACCTGCTGATAGCAATCCTTCAAACAAATCCGGGCATCGGGGTCATTGAATGCCTGGCGCAAGCCCTCAAGATTAACTTGTTCAATATTAAACCAAGAGTGTAATTTACCCAGGCCAGCTATGGAGTGCTTGGTAGGTTGGTCAGGATCAGGGTTGTCAGAAGCCTGGTAATAGGCAGGAAAACGCTGGATATGGTGCTTTTCATCATACCCTTCGGGATAGCCATCGTTGACAATCTCAACGGCGTCATATTTTGCCTGATTGAACAAATCGCGGCAATTTACAGGCACCCCAACTTTACCGTCATCTTTTAGTTTCGAAAGTTCAAAGAACGCACCTTTTGGGGCATCGATATGGGCGAGAACCGCCAAACCTCCCAATTCATGAATCTGCTCGATGACTGCATAAACGCTCTCTTTACAAAGTGCATCTGATTTGCCATATTCTGCGGACTTAATTTTGATGGCCCCCAGGAAATTTTCGACATGTTTTTGATCAACAGATGGATCAAAGAGTGCTGCCAGGTGATACCCCTCACTCATGGAAATTTCGACCCCAGGAAAAACAACCAGTCCAGAGTCCTGCGCGGCCGCCTTCATCTGATCAACCCATTCTGCCGTGTTATGGTCTGTAACTGCGATGCCAGCCAGCCCTTGTTCTATGGCTGCCTGAACGATTTGTTCCGGTGTTTGATCTTTATGCAGGTAGCATTTCGAAGCTGGAGTATGGGTGTGAAGATCGAGCTTGTAAAATTGGAGACCTGACATATCTACCTCCCACTTTTCCGCGTGATCGAATGAATTTGAAGAGATTTTATGGTATCACCACTTATCGCAAGCGAGCGAAATGTATCCTGAGGCAGTAATCAGTGAGTTCTACTTTGGATGTGTAGTCAGCCTATGCGAAGGTCAGGCGCATTCGGTGAATAGATGCATTGAAGAATCCTCCCATGCTGCGACCAGCCCTCGCAGGCGACAACTAGGCGAGGTTTATTGTTAAAACTTAGTATATCATAGCGTTAGGATCCACTGCCTATATAAACACGAATAACCTGTTCATTTCCCCCCATCACACTGGTACATCTACATCAAAAACGTATCCAACCCCTCTCACACTGGTAATCCATTTCGCGCCTTGAGGGAAAGAATCTAGTTTCCCGCGCAACCGGCTGATCAATGGGCGCAGGATTTCAGGAGCTTCATCATCGCTTACTTCAAACCCTTGAAGCAAAAATACCAACTCTCCGTGTAGCATCACTCGCCCCCAATTGGTCACAAATATCTCTAGAAGCTGCGCTTCAGTTGGTGTCAAACGCTCCTTTACCGCCCCGCGCCACATTTCACGCCGGGTAAGATCGAGCGAAACCCCACCTGGCAAAGAAATAACTTTTAGAGAAGATTTTGGCTTTCCAGTATACCCCATCATGTCTTTCAGCTTCTGCACGGTGTCGTCAAGCTGCTCCACCAACAACCGGACGCGCTTCTCTTTATCCAATCGCGCCAAGGCCTTAGTGATGCTGACCAGGATTTCATCAGAATCAACGGGCTTGAGAATGTAATCGTGAGCGTTGTACCTGATGGCCTCGATCACTGTTTCCATCGAGCCACCCTCAGCTAATAAAATGATCTTGGTGCCAGGAGAGATTTTTTGGGCATTTTGTAGCAATTTGATGCCGCTCATGTCGGGCAGATCGAGGGCTATTAGCGTTACGCTGATTTCTTTGGATTCGAGGGTGTCTAATGCGGATTGCCCAGCAGTTGCTGATGACACCCCATATCCCTCCTTCAGCAACATTGCTGATAGGGATTCTTGTGTGGTTTTATCTTCGCTAACAATCAGAATCATATGAGTCATTTACGCTTTATTGAGATCTGTTCTGAAGTAGGGCGAAGTCAACATCAGCCCCGTCTAGCAGACTTTAGATAGCATTGGAGCTATATTTCTATAACATCCCAATAATCTCCAAATATTTCTCGAATTTCGTCTGGATTGTGAATTATTTTCTTATTGCGCGCACCGATTGTATTCTTATGAATAGCTACACATAACAAATGTGTAGGCCGGCTCATAGCGACATACGCCATTTTCAATGAACGTTTCTGCGTAACGTTCAAATTTCCGTGACTAGAATCGGGGTAAAAACAGTGAATGACATTGCTAACATCATAACCATTGTTAAATGTTTCCAAATACAAAGTTGCGGTATGAGTTTCCCCCTTCACACCATGTATCGTATCTACAACAAAAGGAACGCTTCCAGGTAACACTATTTGTGAGGTTTCGTCATTATGAGACGAGTTGGCTTGGCTACCTCTCTCAAAAAATATTTGTGCTATGGAATCACTCACTCGAAAACCAAACTTATTATCTTTTGCTAGCCGATTAAATAGAAAATCCTTGATTTGCTCAAAAACATCATCTCCTTGAGAAAGCAATAATACCCATCTTGCCAGATTTAACTTCAGTTCATCCAGTAAATCAGGGATCTCTTCGTCCAAATAGCTAAAAAAAGAAGATGCTGTGAAGTATCGTCCATTCACACGAGTCACACTGTTTATTTGAAGAAATCGGAGAATTCCGTCAACGATGGCCAATGAATATGCCCTAGCATTTATGTCTTTACAAGCACCTAGGTTAATAAAGTCTTCTAAGCTATCCCGAACGGTTTTTCCCTTTTGTTTGCGCTCATTAATATATGCTGGCCAATAATTGCCTATTCGATGCTTACTTTCATGTTCTTTGCCTGCCCACCCAACAACCTTTATGGGGTTTTCGGAAATGTCATGCAAATCATGCTTCACGACTAATTCGCAAAACTTCGGGATAACCTGAGCGATATCAGCGTCGTCAAAGAGTATCAATATCGGTTTGATTTCCGGCTTATCCGGATTCCCATCTAACTCTTGCGGGGATAATGCGATATTTTTAATTGCGTTTGCGACTGGTTGTGAGAGTCGCTTACTGCCATTGATGTAAACAACGTTTTCGGGCTTCCAAACCAAATCTTCCTTCACATCATATGTATATATAGCCTGGTTTTGATCCCCAATGCGCTGTACAATAGTTAGGTCTGAGTGAAAAATGGCATCCAGTATCCTATTTTGATGAATGTCTGTGTCTTGCATCTCGTCAACAAAGACATATTTAAATCTCAAAGACAAGAGTATACCTATCTGTGGGTATTTCAGTAGATACTCATTTGCTAGAGTATAAGCATCATCAAAACAAAGATACCCCTTTTCTAGCACGTGGAGCTTATGTTTCTCAATATTTTTGTAGGTGGGTGAATCTTGCCCCAAAAATGGTCTTTCGTCGTTTAGCGATTTGGAGATTATGAATTGATCAAAGGAAAATCTGAGATTTCGAACATCAGTATATTTTCGCTGTCGGAGCCACCGGACAGCTTTTCTAATTTCTTGGTCCTCTGACCGGATCACTTCATAATAGAATTGCTCATTGTCAATAGCAATCGGTCGTTTCCCATACTTGTCAATAAATGCTGGTATTGCAAGAAATTTATTGACAAAAGTTTGTATAGTTCCAACATAATTGGGGTATTGGAAAATTCCACTTGAACGTTTACTAATACGTCTCTTTATTTCATCAATCGCGGCATTAGTATGTGTAAGAACACAAATACCCGTATTATTAGGAAGTGGTATCTTTGATGACATTATCAACAATTTTGCCAAAAGCGCAGTTGTTTTGCCGCTTCCTGGGCAAGCTTGTACATCAAGAGTATCCAATGAACGAATAAAACTTCTACGTTCCTCACAAAATTTAGCACCTTGAGGAAGTAAAAACGCCTCCGCTTTATCTATATCATCATTTGTGATTTCAAGCGACATTGGTTATTCCCCTGCTGCATGCTTGATAGCTTCTACGATATATCCCAAATATTCATCGGATTTCAAAAGTGGCTTGTATTTTTCCTTATCTACCAATAGAAATTCCGTTAGCCATTGAGCAGTTATCGCTTTAGAAATTCTGTTAGTAAGCATAGTAGAGTAATATATCCTAAAGGCAATCTCATTGTCATTTAGATCTTCATCAGCTACATCTTTTTTGAATTGCGTAATTGCCTTTTCTATCTCTATAAGCTTCTCTACAGTCACACTATATTTATTGCTATTTTGTTCTTTCTGGGCGCATAAAATCGCCTTTAGTAACAACCAACGAAATTTCTGGCTTGACGCAATAGCATATTCCAAAGTCCAATTTGGCGAAACGAAGGTAGTGACCCCTGGCCCATCATACAACTGTTTTTTCTCTTCTATCGCATTCTCAATTTTTTTATCAGACCAAGTCTCCGCATTTGGATCAACCAATTTGTATTCATCTGGGCGGATATCAAGATCAGTCAAAACTGAAACTGGAATGCCTATGCTATCACCTGAAGGTCTCTGATAGATTTTTGAATATCTTAAAAAGGCGGTGCTCCCAACATTTACTATTGAGACCCCATACTTAGATAATGGATATCCAATGATTTCAGCAATAGCAGGTATTAATAAGTTTTCTGCATCTCCCTCAACCAATAATATGCCTTTCGCAAAAAAAAGGTTAGCTTTGGTAGAGTCTAAGAACCTTTCTAAAAAACGATAATCTCCCTTCTCAAGTAGCGTAAAACCATCTCCCATTGGGAATACATTATCACTCTTGCATATTATTAGGTTTTTCAGTTTCAGCTTAGATGACAAAACAGGGCTGTGCGTTGTAAGAATCAACTGAATACCCGAGGTGACTGATTCGCTTTGAAGATATTCAATCAACCTTAGTTGAGCTTGTGGATGTAAATGGGCTTCAATTTCTTCAATCAACCCTAGTCGTAACCCGGTATATCCAAGTTTTTTCAGTAAAAGTAACTCAGCCGCAATAAAAAGAAGGTTGTTTGAACCTAATCCGGGTTCTATGATGATCTCAGTATCGTTATAAATATGCTCTATCACACTTAATTGTAATCTCTCTAAAATGCTTTTGAGCCTCATATCCGCTACTGTAAATCGAGAACTAAGAGGTGAATTTCTATCGGAAAACTCTTCGAGATAAGAGTCAATGGCCTCATGCAATTGTTTTCCAGGTTTTTCGTCTGGAGAACCTTCCTCAAAATACTCTTTTATCTGTGTATTAGCGATTGAGATTATATGAACAAGTTCGTGATCATCCTTTTCGGCAAACGCATCATGGCTATCTAAAATTTGAGAGATTCTAGAACCTTTTCTTGGGGCTAGTTCGCTTTCGGCATCTCTCAGAGGTTTTAAGTAAGTTGCGCGGAGTAAATCCCTAGCTCCTGAATCTAAATAAGCTCCTTCCGCAACTCCAGCTTTACACTCGCCATTGATTTTCCTTCCATCCCGTGTCGCAGTTAGAAAAACACGTAGCCAATAACCCTGTTCATCTATTGAAAGCCACTCAATAAAGTTTTTGGCTTCAAGGTCGCTAAATCCTCGAAAGATACACTCTATTGTGAATACTGTAGCTCTACAACTTTCCTGATCACATCCTGTTGGGAGATGGAAATCATCAATGCTTAAACGCATATAATCATAGCTTCGGGTGTATAAAACGTATTTGATAGCGTCAATGATAGCGGTTTTTCCAGAGTCATTCTCTCCAACCAGAAGATTCAAGTTCTCGTTGAAGTAGAGGTGTAGACTTGGGGAAATCCCCCTATCATTTTCAAATTGACCGAACTTCCTGAAATTCCGAATCTTTAATTCTGATAGATACATATCGCATTCTCAACGAAGGTACAACTACCCAAATATTCATTGCATAACCTTGGTTTCAGACGCAAGGTGGATGTGATCCTAAACGACCAATTCCCGTCTGTCGATACGTTTATGACAATTTTTATTCAAGATCAGGATTCTGAAAATGCGATCAACTCTCTCAACAGGCAAGGAATATCTGTCACACGCCTGCCCAGCACTGGGGGATTCTTGCAAAAG
>JADHTJ010000234.1 GCA_016785015.1 Anaerolineales bacterium | reverse complement strand
CCAAGTGTCCACGTCGCTGATCAATACGGCCTCAGTAAGCGCTCTGACAGGCGAAAACGAGAGGCTGCTATGCTCTGGCTTGTCGCACAAGGCCACACGCTCCGAATAGAAATCCAGCGAATAGTGGCTGAATATTTCGAGACTGATCATCGAACCGGAGCACTGATGGCTGTCATCCCTGGCTTGATTGATAAAGGATTGCTTCATCGTGAGGGCTTGTCTGTTCCAGGGGTGCGCAGTTACGGCATGTTGAACATGGATGCCGTTCACCTTACCGACGCTGGCCGGGAACTGGTAAGCGGTTTTAGCTGGCCAGTGACAGAAACTGAACTGGAACGAATGAGGCGCCTGCATGAAAAAGGAAAAACAGAAAACGAACACACAGCTGCGGTGCTGGCTTTCACGTACCACGCCAGGCTTCGAGGCTGGAAATCAGGCGTGATGCCGAAGGTAGCGACAGTCAATTATCGCTACGCCCCTGATGCTGTGGTCGCCAAAGACGACTGCGAATATCATGTTGAGGTCGAGCTGTCCTGGAAGGTGGCCGATCCCAAGTGGCGCAACATGGCGCGGTCTCGTGGGGTGGTCGCGTTATGCGCCAGACACGAGAGCCACCAGCAGGCGCTTGTTGGGGATGTTGAAAGCATTATTGGGGCCAACGCGCCGATTATGGCCACAAATCTGCGAACGTTGTTCAAGGATGTTCAGGAAGAACCCCTGGGGAAATTGTGGCTAGAGCGATGGTAAGAAATCCTACCGCGTATCCATTCTAGCCCACCGCCACAGGCACACTGACGAAATCCATAGCAGGCGTTGAATCATAGCAAAAAGCCACCAACGCATTGTTGATGGCTTTTTGTGTCTTGCTGGCTCCTGATAATATACGCTTTTGGTGTTTTTCTGCGCTCCGCTTTTTACACTTCGATCCATTATTATTCATTTGCGAAATCAGGATTTGGTTGGCCCGATAGCGAAAACCAACCGGGAATCAATCCGAAATCCCGTGGACGAGTTAAGTATCCAGCACAGGCTTCTCCTTCATTGATTGACCACAAGTTATTTCCTAAAAACCAGTATTCAACATCCCAATTTGAATTGCAACACTCCCGATCTCATCCTTTTTTGCAAGCTTTGATGCGCGGGAGGTTTTTGTACCATACGCGGTTCTACTCCTCACTGGTTATTTTGTGCTTTCTTGGGTCGTAATTGTACCTTTCGACCCCTTTATCCCCACGCGTATTCATCTTTTTTTACCCTTGACAAAGCGTGTCCACACAAGCCAGCACAAGGGTATGTCAGACTTCTATTTTTGAGAACTACCCTTTTTTGTCAATTCACATCAGCCGTCATATAAAAATGTTATTGTAGGTCGCCAAAAACTGAAAAAACCTTGCAGTTTACTGGCTACTGCAAGGTTTTTTTAGTTTTTGTATATAATGGAGGTATCCAGACCATTTATCTTGGCAAGTATTGAGGCTTGAGCTTTATGAAGCGAAAACATATTGGCCCAGTGATCTTCATCGTTATCGTTATCGTCGGTTTATTTGCTGTAGTGCTTCTTGTTCTGGGATTGTCTTCTCTGAAGCAATCTGGTAATCCATTGAGCTTCTTCAGCGAACCTCCCAGTGTTAACATCTTGATGCCTGAAGATGGAACGGTGATCACCTCCGGCCAGGGGCTGATGGTGATCGGTGAAGCCCAGTCTGAAATTGGCCTGGCGCGGGTTGATTTTCTGGTAGACGGTATCCTTGAGCAACAGTATATTTCTGCAGGTGAGGCATCCCTACAGACCGTATTTCCCTGGTTTGGTAGTAATACAGGCTGGCATACGCTCAACGTAGTGGCCTATGATTTGCAGGGGAACGCCAGTGAAGCCGCTAGCGTTCAGGCTGGTGTGCAGGCTGCAACCCCCCAAGATCAGGGGGATGGGGTCGCGGGGGCTGATGACGGTCAAGCCATTGGAGACGAGATTCCCAAAGAGGATGGCGATCAACTCGAAGGGGATGTGGATGCTCCCGTTGAAGGTGAACCTGCACCTGAAGGGGCAGATCAACCTCAAGCCGATGAACCCGCCGAAGCGGATGCACCCGTCCAACCCGAGGCCGACGAGGCCGATCAAGCGCCTCCTGATCTCCCTCCTCAACCTCAAGATGCACCTCCAGAGGTTACGCGCTTTGAAGTATTCGTGGATGTTGTCATGCCACCTAACGGTGGGGAAGCTGTTGTCACTGCTGCGGCTGTCGGATCAGCCCGGGATGATCTGGGTTTGGAGCGGCTGACTTTTACCTGGAGAAACGTTGTCGATCAAGATGGCGCACAATCAATAGTATTGTGCGACGGGAATCAGGCCTGCGAGACCGATTTGGTCGTGCAGTTAGGGGATGGGCAATGGGTATTGACTTTACAAGCCTTTGATACATCCGGGCAGGCTTCCCCACCGAGCGTTGAAATCGTCGAAGTGCTCGCTCAACAGGACCAGCCGCCTGCTGCAGCAGAGCATGATATTGATGAGGACTGGTTGCGTGACCAATTCCGTCGTCAGGCCGAAGATTTTGCTGCTCAATTCGATGCTAACGATTTCTTCCCCTGGGGAGGCGGGCTGGATTTGGAAGATCTCTTGCGCGGCTTATTGGGCAATCGGGGCAATGGAGCTCCGGACGAAGAAGACGAGCCGGAGTGCGACCCGCAAGATTGGGTTTGCGAAATGGGTTTGCCGATCAGCGTTTCTGTCGAACCAGGGCCTGCAGGCAATATGATCACCCTAACGATCGATGATGCACTTGAAGCACCTGCGGGTCAATTGATCGCACCGCGGATCACGAAGAGTTTCGCTCACTTTAACCAAGTAACCGGGTTTATGCCGCACGAGTGGGTCGATATGCAAAGAGGAGGCTTTGTGCCCGGCCAGCAATTCACCTGGCTGGACGAAGATGTTGTTTGCCATGAAGATTACGAATATTTGGTTGCAGTCAGTGCTTATGACGCTGCTGCGTTGAATGAGTACTTGAATGGTGGGGATATGCCAAGAGGTCAGCAGAACCTGGCCTATGAAGCACGTACAGTCAACTCCCAGGTTTGTGGAGCGGGAAGGGTCAATGATTTACAGCTGACTTCAGCAGTGCATCCCGAAGGCGTGATATTGCGCTGGAACCTGCCCGCTGATGCGGATTGGCCCGAAGATGGTGTCCGTCAGATGTTGGTGCGTTGGAATATGACTGGGCCTCCAGGTGATCAGGACGCGCACAATATCATGGAAGAGGCGATTGCCTTGGATTTATTGCAGCAGGGGGGAGATTATGAATATATAGACCCTGATGTGGGGTGCGGCAATGAGTATTGGTATTTGCTGGGGGTCTCTAGCGGGGATGAACATCACCAATTTAACGTTGATTATTGGCTGGCTCATGCGTCTGTTCCTGCTCCGCCGCATTTCTGCCCCGAAGGACAATTAGCCGATATCGAATTATCCTTATCCTCGAGTTGGGATGAATGGATCCATGGTCATTATACAGAGGTGACCCTCGAGTTCGATATCCCTGACGACTTCGATTGGCCCGCTGGGAATCTTGTAAAATTGTATCTTTGGGAAAGTTCAGTGGATGAAGAAGGCCAATATAGTTTGGAAAATCCTATGTTCTTCCCCCAACTACCTGATCTTCCGAATTTCCACAGGCTGGTTACCCAGAATGTGATTTGCTCAAGGCAAGTATATGATTTTTATCTGACTATGGTCGCGGATGGCCAGGTTATTAACGAAGGCCCAACCTTTAGCATAGAACTGCCTCCATGTCCTCCTAAGGATCCTCCGGCATTGCAGCAGTTGCGTGCGTCAAATGATTGTGGGGGTGAAGACCGTTGTATCTATGTGAATTGGACCCAGTTTGAACAGGCAGGTGATGATCGCTATTTGCCTGCTGAACAAATCCTGATCGAGAAGAATACTGCGTTTCTAAACCAACCATGGAGACCCATAGAAGTGCCTCTTGACAGCACACAATTCATCGATACAAATGTGGGTTGCAACACCCCGTACATCTACCGTATGGTGGCTGTTGATCAACGCGGTTTGCGGCGTAGTTCGTCGAATTTCTCACAGCCGCCCATGCTGAGAATTGGTACCCCGGCATGCGACCAGCCCTGGGATGTGGTTGTCGAGCCGGAATTGGAATGAGGGAGGTACAAAATGAAATTTTGTAGATCAACACTGACTAGGTTATTTTTCTTGGTTCTCATGGCTGGGCTAGGCCTGGCTGGTTGTGTTCTGCCAGGGTCTCAGCAGGTTCAGGTTGAGGGTGCTTTAGTGCAGATTGTCGTCCCTGCCGATCAAACCCATTTTTCTGTGGGTGATTTGATTCAGATCAAAAGCAGAATCACCTCGACGGAAGGTATCACTGTCGTACGCCTATTGCTGAATGGGGTAGAAGTGCGTCGCGATCAACTGAGCCAACCCTTGAAGAATGGAACCATAACCCAGGGTTGGCAGCCCTTGGAGTCTGGTACTTTCACGCTGCAAACCAGTATTGAAAGCTCCGCGGGTGGAAATATCTCGTCACAAGTAGTTGTTGTCATTGTTAATGAGCAAAGTCCTCCTGAAGTGCAACAGGAGCCAACAACTGCTGTCCCTGTAGTGGATGATACCATTACGCCAACAATCACCCTCACCCCGACCGAGACTCTGGCCCCAACTCCGACACCGACTATAACACTTACCTGGACTCCAACCCCCACTTATACATCTACCCTAGAACCCCTTGTTGCTCCAGAACCCATCGCCCCCAGTGGATCTTACAACTGTCGTTCAACGATCTTCCTGGAGTGGAATTATGTTTATTCCCCCAATGGCATTGCTTATTACGAGTGGATTGTCGAAGGTCTCGGCGCGGTGGAAACTGATACTACTACCGATGTTCAGGTTGAGTTCTTCTTACCGAGTTGCGCTGCTACTTATCGCTGGCAGGTACGGGCGGTAGATAATCTGGGCACGATCGGTCCATATTCGTCTTGGATAGATTTTTCGATCGAGTAGATCGAAACTATTTTTTACCAGACGCTTAATGTATTTGGACTTTGAAATAAAATAGTATGTACCTGAAGCGAAAAACAGGCATACTTGGGGAATGGAAAAACATGAGACCAAGCTCCAATCTGAGAAAGATGGGCAGGAAATAGCCCAGATCGCAGCCGAAGCAAAGACCAAACTGCAAGCGTTTCGGCAGGACCTTTACAATTATTTTCCGCACCGTGCGGACGCCATAATGGAATTGATCGACGCTTTGGCAAGCAACCTCAATGCACGTTCGGTGGTGGAGTTGAGTTTG
>JADHTJ010000233.1 GCA_016785015.1 Anaerolineales bacterium | reverse complement strand
CTTTGCCTTCTTCCGTTCCCTGGGCGTCCCTGAGAGTGAATCTAAAACCAATGCCGAGCAAGTCTCTCGACTGCCGCCCCATGTCTTCCTGGCCGCACCTTCCGGCGGACGCGGAGCGCTCTTCCCCGTGTGCGTGACCATCCCCCCGATGTGGCTGGAATTCTGGGAAAAGATGGGGGCGACGAATTAGGTAATCGTGGAGCGGAGAGCGGAAAGCGGGGAGCGCGAAGTGCGTAGTGTCGCTCCCCGCTCCCCGCTCCACATCTATTAGGCCTACGAGTGCTCAAACATATAGAGAAAGTATGGTCTCATTGATCTCAAATAACACCATCACCTGCCCTCAATGTGGATACGAATACGACGAGGGCGTCTGTCCCTTGTGCTCCGGTCAATGGGAGACCTGGGAGCTGCAATTTGCGGCCATCCCCCTGCCGCGTATCCGCGAGCAGATTGGCGCCTGGCTGGCTCAGGTTCCCCCTCCCCTGGCTGTAGAAATCGCCGCTTCCACCCAGGGCGTCAAAGTGCGGCTCTACGCGCCGCCTGGTAAAGCGCAGGGCATGGTCAAAGCCTGGGCCGCGATGATCCACCAGCAAACTCGCTGGAAACATACCGATGGCGGTCTCGCTAACGCCCAACTGTTCTACGCCCTTCGAACCAGGGAGCGTATGCCCAACCTAGTCACGATGGAAGGTGATCCATTCCTGGCCCTGGGCGGTCAGTTGCTTGGTCAGACCAAACCAGGGCAGGATGTTTCATTACGGATATGGGTTCTGGGGGTAGAAAAACGGCTTCAGGAGCGGGTGCGCGCGCTGGCTGCCTATTCCTACGGTACAGGTCATGGCGTCGATGGGGATGCCCCTAATCCGTGGGCCGCGCGCCTGTCGTTGTGGCGGTTTGTCATGATCCTGGGGGCGGGTATTGCCGCGATCAGCGGGGGCAGCCTGGCTGCTGGATTTTTCTCTACCCTGATTGGGCTTATGGGCGTTATCAGCGGGGGTATCTTGTTTTGGGTTGGCTGGATGGGAACGCAGCAATGGATGGAATGGCGATCAGTCCCCCAGGAAGTGTTGGAAATGCGGGCGAAAGACACCCTGCTCAAGGTATGTTTTTCGCTGCACGCGCCTCAGCCACAGTTGGTCACTTTTTTGTCCGGGCAAAGCCATTGGAACGCTGTCAGCGCACCCGAATGGCCCGGCGTGCGCGCTCACACGATGCCCTTACCAGCAGGCGAGATCGCCGCCCTGATTACGCCACCGGAAGCCGGGGAGGGCAGCGGGGTGATCGACAGGGAAGTGCAACAAGACGTGCCCGCCCCACCACCCTCCCCCGCACTGGTGTCGGCTCCTTTCGTGATCGGCGAGAGCGTGGCCACCGGAGAACCCATTGGTGTAGACCCGGACGGGCATGGCGTCATCGCCGGGGGCAGCCGCACGGGGAAATCGTCATTCGTGTATGTACTGCTCAAGCAGTTGATCGAGCGTGGCCAGGATGCGCCGGGCATTTTCCTTGTAGACCCTCACCTGGGGTTGGCCGACGCTTTCCTGCAAGCAGTGGATGACCTGCCCCCTTCGCTGCGTGAAGAAGGTATCCGCCGTTTGCGGGTCATCACCCCCGACCAGCCCGAAGTCGTGCCGCTCAACCTGCTGGCCGTGCCGGAGTATGAGTGGGCGGGCAACGCCATCATCGATGTTGGGCAGCGTATCTGGGAGAGCTATTGGGGACCGCGTATGCAAGCCGCGTTGCAAGGTCTTTTCCGTCTGGCACATGCCTGGAACATGCACAACCCGGATGATCGCATGGGGCTCCTGCACATCGTCTTTCTGGCTTTCAACACAGAATGGCGTCACAGCGCCATGGCCTATCTTGCACCGGTGGAACGTATGGGCGCCCTAGCCTTGGATGCGCTCTTAGGACAATTGGCGGGGAAGTACGGCAACTGGAGCCAGGGCTGGGTCACAGAAGTGGTCAGTCCGATCATGTCCAAAGCCATGGCCCTGGAGCTTTCCCCCTGGCTGTTCGCCGCTATGCACCAAAACCGTTTTGTGGACCTGGAAAACTGGGTCGAAGAAGGGGCCTGGATCGTCATGCGGCTGCCATCCGGCCAGATGGGGCGCGAGGGCGCCCGCTTGACAGCGGGGGTGGTTTACAATGTCTTCGATTCTGTTTTCCGCAAGGTTACGTTGTATCGTCCCAAACCGTTCTATTTTATCATCGACGAAACGCAGGAGATCGGCGCCGGGATGCGCTTGGAGTATATGCTTTCCGAGGGAGCAAAGTTCGGGGCGCGCGTCTTTGCTCTGGCACAGTCGCTTTCCATGCTGCGCCGCATCGAAGGTTTCGAGTCGGTGGTGCAGTCTCTGCTGGCGAATACGTCCACCCAGGCATTTTTCTCCCCCGACCCGGAAGATGCCGATTTGATCCGCGCCACGTTGAGCATGAGCGTGCGCTATGGGGATACCACCCTGGACCTGCCCTCGCTGCAAGCCTGGCTGCGGGCGCGTATCGGCGGGCGCTGGCAGCCACCCACGTTGGTGAAGGTGGATCATATTCCCCCTACCAATCCAAAACGAGTGCAAGGCATCATCCGCGAGGTCATCAGCGCTCACCCGGGAGATTATGCTTCGCAAGATGACTGGCAGGCGCAGGCAGTGGAAGCGATGAAAGCGTTAGTGCCCTATAGCTTCCAGGGTTTGTTGTCGGAGATGCTTACGCCGGATGGGAAGATGATTGCTAAAGCACAAGGGGGTGTAAGTGAGAAAAAAGAGAAGGAAGAAAATCCCGACCACAGGCGATTGGGATTTGGATGATATAAAAATCTTTTATTCATCCAAATCTACCGAAGCATGCGAAGGTCCAGTGTTTATTTCATTTTAGATTTATAGCTACTGTTCGTTCTTCAATAGCACGCAAAATGCTTGATGATCCTCTTGATTTTGGATACACAGGTGTTTTTATGTATTCGCTAATACCGTAAAATAGGCTGTGTTTCATACATGTGGTTACTAATACGTGCATATCAGAATTCTTGGTCAGATTTTCGACCTGTTTTGTCATTGTTTTTTCGTGACACAAAACAATATCAATATTACTGTTCCGTTTGTTTAAAACATCTCGAACACGCTGCCCACTAGGTTCGTCTAATGTGTAAATTATGATTCTAAAACCATCTGGGAGCAACAAAATGGGATCCGTTTTTTCAAATGTCGATTCTGAAAGTTTTTCATCAACTTTCTCCCCCCAACTCTCGGCGTAGTCACCAAACCATTCACTTAGAGATAATAAAACTTCAAGATAGGGTCTTTCAAAAGAAATTGGCGCATCCAAGATTATTTGAATCCATGTTTGGAAAGTATTAAATAAATATTCCTTTCCAGTCCCGTGGTAAATACCCAGTTCAACAATATCTAACCACAATTCTTTTGATGATGGCCTAGGAGGGTGAATCCATTCTATTAGTTCTTGAATAGTAGCAACGTTATTCTGGGGGTTTCTAGTAATCTTGTCGTCAGCTAAGCGAAGTAGTATCTCAGCATTTGTCCCTGTTTTATTGCTCGAGTGAAGCATATAACTATAAAGAGAACTATAAACTTCGCCAAATACTTTTGATTCGCGAGGAAATCGATCATCTTTAACCAATTGAGTTAACAGGATATCCATTGCTCTTTCAAAATATGCCGATGTTAGGATTTTTATGTCATTTTGAGGTGCTTGGTTTTTATCAAAAGTAATAACACCTAGATAGTCTCTTAAGGCGATAATATTTTTTTGTTCCCAAAATTCTATATCAGTGTTTTCATCAAGGTAGTCAAGAGATTGAGAAAGACGATCATCATTCGGATCATTCAAAACTGCATCAAACCAATCTTACCAGTTTGAATATATTTCCGTTTGAACATTAGCAATTGTATTGACAACATTAAGGTAAATTGGGAATAAAGGCTCTCGATTGTTGATCTGATTTTTTTGAGATTCTTTCAGATTTTCGAAATTCATCATTACCATCTTCGCTAAAGAACTATCCTTGAGCATGGCAACGCATTGCATCTGTGCAGGTATTCGAATTTCATCATCGGTAATGTTATTTGCTGCAGCATATGCATTTGTAAAATCTTGGTTGTGAAATAGATCTTTGAATCTATCTTCTGGATTCTGTTCTGAAGGAGGAGTAAAAAGGGGTTTTAACGCGTCAAGAAGCTGACAAGTTTCATCACTTAGCGTAGTTATTGATTCGAGTTTTTCAAATGCTTCTGGTGTTTGATTTATAACGGAGATGTATGCAAACACTCGAATAGCTATATCATCTATAATGTCCTGACGATATGTGAGCAATTTATCATATTGGGTTTGTGAATCTTGAACAATGGTTAAGTTTTGATCTATATCGCCGTTTTTCTCATTTACCAACAACATTTGGTGATGAAATGCTTTGATAAACGCAACATGTATGCGCCTAGGAAGATATCCTTTGGCTAAAATGCGAAAGGAATCATTCCCCCAAATCTTGTCATACTGTTGTTTTTGAGCAAATAATTCAATTGAAAGGTAACTAATATTTTCTGGGGCTGTCAAACGATTTTGACTAAGGATACCTAAGTACTTTTCAGCATTATCCCAATTATGTGTAGCTAACGCTGTTTGAAAATCCCTGAAAACGTCTCTAAAGTTTGGAGGTACCAGCAAACTTAGATCAGGACGATTTTCTTCCAAATCCAACCACATTTCCAAAATCTTGAAAATTGCTGCACGGTATTCCTTCGGTGATAACCAATAATAGTACTCGTTACTATATCCAGTTGCAGTTTCTATTTCAAACTTACATAATGCTGGGAAGGGTCTGTTATTTGGATAAGCTCCATAAGATAAACCGATAAATCGATTCATTTTCGACAACACACGATCTAATTGTTGCTTGGTTGGAGCGATAACCACCCATTTATCATATTCTGGCTCTTCTAAAGGCAGAATGGTAGGCGAAAGCGATTTTATATTATTTATCAAACGGGTAATGATTGGGTTTGATATTTGATAGGAAAAAGTTTCTGGATCAGCCTTATAGGGTGAAAATGATGAGGCCTGATTCAAAAAATGGCCAACAAAATTAAAATCTATTTCGTTTGTTAATGTAATTTCTTCCATATTGCTACCAATACGTTTCAGCATTCATTATTATCCTGTGTACATCATTTTCATCAGTGACAAAATTTACTTCGTTTTCTTCTAGGGCTACTTGGTCACGCAAAAACTGTATTGATCCTGAAACCGCATAGTTTTCGCCAATCCAACCTGATGGGTAAATATTTTCATCATTCATCAAACGGATATTTGGATGTGTGAGTTTGTTGACTAGAGAAATACCAATAGGGGAG
>JADHTJ010000232.1 GCA_016785015.1 Anaerolineales bacterium | reverse complement strand
GTACGGTTTCTGCGATACTCGTTTCGAGGGCCTGTTGGGTTTCTGTTAGTTGCGGGGGAGATAACTCGGAACTAGAATCAGAGACGGTTGGGGAAAGTGTGGGGGTTGGGGAATCGAAAAGGCCGACCAATTCTAGTAATTCCAGGGGGGGGTTGTAAATTCCGAAGCCAACGGCACAACACACAACAACCAATGCACTCACCACCATGACTAAACATCCTCGGCTTTTAAAAAAAGATATCATAGACTCCATAACTTCTCCTTATTATTTCACTGGGTAGTGTTGACATTTGAGTTGATTATGGGCGAACAAGACACATTCAGGATTTTGATAATTTTAGAATGATCTTCCAAATGTCAACCCGGCCGCATAGGCATTTTATTGCTGGTAACCAATTCGTTGCATTATGCATGGTAGCTAATATCGCCTGATCGCGCTCCAGCAATGGCATGATTCAGCGGATCAATAACCGAGCAGCGTTTCCCCTAAGACCGGTCACGGTTGAGTTGATGTTGATATTCACCGGAAAAAGAGTTTGTATCCCCGCATCGATATCACAAATTCTTCACTAATGAAGTCAACATAGTCAATATACCATAATAAGATCAAAATTGTCAATATTAATTGACACAATCTATTATCAAGATTAAATGAGTTACGCGCGCTGACAAGGCACATGTATTTGCATAACCCATTGAGTGCATTGTTTCGTGAGCAGCGATTTTTCTCCCAATCGTGAGCTACTGAATTTAACAAAAAACTGTAATGGCCAGAAGGATGGCGAACACCGTGCTGTGTCATTCTGAGGAGCGCAGTAAGCGAAGCGGCTGAAGCGACGAAGCCTGCCCTGCGACCGAAGGAAGTGTCGAAGGGAATCTCTGATACTGTGCGAGAATTCATGCCTGCGTGGGTCAAATGTATCGAACGCCGCAGGGATTCTTCGCTGCGCTCAGAATGACAATACTGTTTACCATCCTTCTGACTAATACAGAATTTAACAAAAAAACCCGGACAACTTTCGTCCGGGTGGGTATTTTTCTTAATTATGTGTGCTGCTGTAATGATGTCCCCTATCTCCTAAGGCGTGAAAGTGAACGCCCTTTCAATACAGGTTCCCAGTAAGCCATCTTCCGAGCACAATCTCACGGTAGCGATAACCTGATGGTTGTCAGGGTTGTTGCTAAAGCTCCCACTGGATGTGAAGCCGCTTTCGCCTGGTGCCAGATCGTTGACCGCAGAATCCAAAATACATGTTTTGTAGTTCTCGAAGATATCGCTGGTGTAGTTGACAGTTTCGTTGGTGTCATTGTCCGTGGTCGTTGTGGTGACTGAGCTAAATGCCAGACCGCCATCGTTGACAATCCTAAAGGTGATGTGCCACACGGCACCGCACTGATCAAAGTGATCGTAGTTTGCACTAAACTTAGGTTCCAGCGTTGGCGATGGGGTAAATGTTGGCGTTGGGGGGGGCGTGAAGACTGGTAGTGCAGCCGTATTACCGGATGTTGTGGCGTAGTATGCCCACAGCCAGCAATAGCCATCTCGATCAGGGTTGCGCACGTACCAAAAAGTCTCTGTAGAATCTTTGGCGACGATCTCCGTCTCTTCGTCAACTAAGAGCGCGCCGATTAGTTCGTACACCTGGCCGGGGCCGGTACGGCAGTTGGTGTTCTCGGATACGCTTACCACAGGAAATTCAGGCGTGGGAGTCTCAGATGGCGGCAGCTTTTCCCCTTGCGTAGCGCTGGACTCTGGCGTGAATGTGGCTGTCGCAGCTGCGGGTGCTTGTTGACCTTCGGGCGGGTTTTGCAGGGCAGCAACCCGGGTTTGTTCAGCGAAGACCGTGGCAACGATCAGGGTCTGTTTAACCGCCGTAGCAACAGTATCCACCTCGGGGGTTTCTGTCTCCAATTGGCCACCAGGTGTGGCTACACATGCCAGGATAAACAGGACCAAGACCAACCCGATCGCGGATAATCGAAAACGTTTGGATTTGAAGTTCATGCATCCTCCATCTATGGCGTGAAACTCAAGTTTTTAGTCAGGCAGGTGCCGCCCAATCCGTTTTCTGTGCACAATTTGATGGTAGCATCGACGCTGTGACCAGTGGGATCATTAAAAAAGGCACCACTATTAGTGAAGCCTGTATCGCCGGGGTCAAGATCTTGATATGTAACGCCGACCAGACAGCCATTCAATTCTTCGAACATATCGGATTGTGAGTTTACTGTTTCAGGTGTATCGTTATCCGTTACGGTTGTTGAGACCGACTGGAAAATTACTTCACCATTATTGGTGATCCGGAACTCGATTTGCCAACCTACACATCCATCTACTTCACGAAAAACCACGTTGAAATTGATCGATGGAGTTGGGGTTGGAGTAAATGTCGGCGTGGGCGGCGGTGTAAAGACCGGAAGAGAACCTACGTCCCCTTTGGTTGTGGCGTAGTATCCCCATAACCAGCAGAAACCACCTTTATCGGGATTTTTAATATACCAATATTGATTGCTGGGGTCACGGGCAATGACTTCTGCTTCTTCGCCCACCAAAAGTGCGCCGAGAAGCTCGTAGGGCTTGCCGGGTCCAATGCGACAGTTGGTGTTCGTAGATACACTGACCATGGGCACGGACGAAGTCGGTGTGAAGGTAGACGTGGGTGTCTGAGAGGGCGTGGCTGACAGGGTTGGTGTTGGTGTATCCGTCGCTGGTTCTGCGGGCTGCTGTTCAGGCTGCTCGGGTTGCTGCGCTTGTTCAGGGGGCTGTTGCCCCTCAGAAGCGGCTTTGGTCAACTGGGCGCTGACCGCTTGTGCGATAACCGTTGCTTGGACAGCTGTTGCAACGGCATCTTCGTCAGCGATAGGTTGCTGCACTTGCTGCCTGACGGGCCAATTGCAGCCGATGAGTACTATACTGCAAATAATTATCACCAGAAGTAATCCTAAATATTTCTTGGAATACGTGTTGAGAATTAAGCTTTGTGTATTCATCTTGCCTCCTCTTATTGCGACCAGCCTGATGCTTTGGTTGGAATCCTTGTACTGATTATACGCGAGCAAAGCCGGGGGCGCAATCAATCCCTGGTACGATATAATCTGCCCTATTAACAGGCCATGACCATGAACCGTAAATACCTCTACTTCACAGTATTCGCCTCGGGTATGACAACCCTGGCTGTAGAACTAACCGCCTCGCGCTTATTGGGCAGCGTTTTCGGCACCAGCAACCTGGTTTGGGCGAGCATTATTGGGTTGATCCTGATTTATCTCACATTGGGATATTTCTTAGGCGGCCGCTGGGCTGATCGTCGTCCGCATATTGAACCCTTCTATACTATCCTAGCCTGGGGGGCCTTTTCTTCTGGGATCGTGCCTTTCTTCTCTCGCCCTGTGCTGCGCCTGGCTGCCGACGCTTTTGACGACCTGCGCATGGGTGTGCTGATTGGGTCTTTCGTGGCAGTGTTGGTGCTTTTCATCATCCCGATCACTTTGCTGGGCACAATCTCGCCTTATGCCATCCGCCTGGCGTTGGATGATCCCCAAAAAGCGGGCCAAATATCAGGTAAAATTTATGCCATTTCGACCTTGGGTTCTTTTGTAGGCACCTTCATTCCGGTGATTGTTCTAATTCCGCTTATCGGGACCACCTTCACTTTTCTGGTATTTGCGTTGTTCCTCAACCTGGTGGCCTTATTTGGTTTGTGGAGGGGTGCTGGTTCCCGAGCAGCCCTGAAGTGGAGTTGGATGCCCGTATTACTGGGGTTGTTAGCCATCCTTTGGGGCCGCGGTGATATCAAGGCCAGCTATGGCCAGATCTATGAGACCGAGTCCGCTTATAACTATATCCAGGTGCAGGAAATTGGGGAGTACAGATATTTGCGACTTAATGAAGGGCAGGGCATTCATTCCGTCTACCATCCTGAGCAGCTAAATTTCCAGGGACCCTGGATGCAAGTTTTAGCGGCTCCTTTTTTCAATCCTGCTCCTTATGAGCTCGAACAAGTTGAGAGTTTGGCCGTGATTGGTTTGGCTGCCGGCACGATCTCCAATCAGGCCACTGATGTGTTTGGTGCCATCCCCATCGACGGCTTCGAGATCGACCCAGAGATCATCCGCGTGGGGCAGGAATTCTTCGGGATGACACAGCCCAACTTGAACCCCCTCCCTCAGGATGGCCGTTGGGGTCTGGATCACAGTCCGCGAAAATATTCGATCATCAGCATTGACGCTTATCGCCCGCCCTACATCCCCTGGCATTTGACCACCCGAGAATTCTTTCAAATCGTCTATGACCACATGGCCGAGGATGGAGTTTTGGCAATCAATGTCGGTCGAGCGCCCAATGACCGTCGCTTGATCGAAGGGTTAATTGAGACCATCAGCACGCTCTTCCCATCGATCTACGTCATGGATATTCCCGACACCTTCAACTCGATCATCTACGCCACCGTGCAGCCCACCTTGATCAGCGACTTGCACGAAAACTTTCAGATATATTTCGCCCGTACAGATGCGCATCCGCTTTTGTTGGAGTCTCTTCAACGGGCCATCGCTTTCATGCAGCCCAACCCTTGCGATGCGCAAGCGGGTCAGCCAGCAGATGGCTGCATCGTCTTTACCGACGATCTGGCTCCCATTGAGTGGATCACGAACAACATGATTCTGAATTATGTGTTTTTTGGGGGTATTGAAGAATTGCAGTAATGGACGGAAGACCGAGGACGGGAGAGCGCGGTCGTCGGCCCCCAGTCTTCGGTCACATATCAGGAGTGATAATGAGTGTAAATAAAAAAATTTTACAATGGTTGATCGTGATCCTTGTCCCAGTCATCCTGGCCTTGGGGGCCGTGCGTTTCCTGCTGACCCCGTTATTCGTTCAGATCGAGTACCGCACGCCGAATTTCCCAAATGACCCGTATGGTTTCACTCAAGATGAACGCTTGAAATGGTCCCAAGTCGCACTAGATTATTTGCTAAATAATGCGGGGATCGAGTTCTTGGGTGATCTGTCTTTTGATGATGGTTCTGCCCTGTATAACGAACGCGAGCTGCGCCATATGTTGGATGTCAAGATCGTTGTCGAAGCAGCCATGAGAGTGTTCTATGTATCTTTGGCCGTCGTCATTTTGCTTGGGATTTGGGCTAATCGAGCGGATTGGTGGTGGGAATATCGTCAGGCTTTGTCCAAGGGTGGTTGGCTGACGGTGACCTTGATCGGTGTGCTGATCGTGCTGATGCTGCTGAGCTTCAATGTGTTTTTTGTCGCTTTCCACAAAATATTCTTTGAGGGTGAAACCTGGATTTTCAAATATTCCGATACCCTGATTCGGCTCTTCCCGGTGCGTTTTTGGCGTGATGCGTTTATTACAGTGGGGGGCTTGACGCTGCTTG
>JADHTJ010000231.1 GCA_016785015.1 Anaerolineales bacterium | reverse complement strand
CTCACCATCAGGGGCAGCCGGGCGGTCAGGTTGGCTTCTCCGGAACCGAACTGTGAGCCGTCGCTATCCACAGCGACGATCATGACCCGGTAGCGAGTCAAGTTGTCGGGCAAGGATATCTTTACTACGGCCTGTCCGTTGGAGTCCGTGCGCACTTCGGGGGCGAAGGTTGCCAAAGGGTTGAAGTCAGAGCGCACAGTTATGGGCGCACCTTCAGCTTCGCCTGCTCCCCTCCCGTTATCCATATCCATGGATTCTTCTGCTGGCGCCGCGGGTGCTTCCATCGATAGTTCTTCCACTGCACCTTCAAAGACCGCACCGGCTTCTTTCTCCACCAAATCAGATGCGACCAACTCCTGCCCACTGCGAGCAGCTTCCGCCAAAGCTAAGGGATCAGTCAAAATAATGCTGGCCCGACCATAGGTATTACTTTGATCTGCATAACGATTGCCATAGAAAACAGATACTGGATCTGTTAATTGGTAGTTGGTCAGCGCCAGGATGGCTTCATCGACTATCACTACAACAAGCTCCGCACCGGAGACAGGATTATCAGTGGCATCTTTGAGAATAACTGTTACGGTTGTCTCTCCGCCAGGCTCTAGTTCCGTAACTTCGGGTGTAACTTCAAGCGCCAGGGTGCGCTGCAAAGGCGGGATGGGCAGATTGAGATACCCCGTGGCATAGGCCGGGCGCGACGGCGCGTCGGGCACTTCCTCACCCAGATCATCCAGGCGTGGGGCGGAACCGACCAGGTCTACTTGAATATTTAGGTTTGGGATATGCACATCTTCAATGGGAACTCGCAGAGTATAAGTTCCATCTTCTATGAGGAATCGTTCAGTGTACAAAATTCCACTACGGTTGACGGTCAATAGACCCTCGGCAGGGCTGAAGGGCGATTGCACCAGAATCTCGGCTACATCGCCGGGTTGGTAGGTATCGTTGTCAGGGATCAGGGTGACATTTTCTTGCTCGACTTCGCGGGAGGGCGGTCGCTGCCCGCCGCTGACCCAGCGGGTGACGCGGCTCATGTTCTCTCGACCCAATTCGTCAATGACAATGGCTGTGACCTGGTAGCGCCCGCCGATAGCGGTATCGAAGGTGCAGGTGACAGGCTCGAAGGTTGAGATCAGGTCACAATCCTGGATTTCGACTTCGTCCTGGTGCCAGCGGCCCTCACGGTAGATCCACTCCAAACGAGCGGCAGTCACTGAGATGGGCGTGTCCGAGACGGCTTCGCCGTCCAGGTCAGCGACGATCAGGTCGATGTTTAGCGGATCACCCCGCTCGACAAAATAACGTTCACTACGCAGACCCACATAGAGGTTGGAAGGATGCACCATCAAGCTTGTCGCAGAATTCCAGGCCTGGCGGTTGACATCCATTACTGAAGATTCAGCAAAGATGCTTTGAGGTCGTTTATCGCCAGATCCCTCAAAATCGATACGCAGGTAGTGCTCACCGGCAGCATCTGTCACACCGGAGAAAGATTCTGATGAGCTACTATCGTAGCCACCTTCGGTGTACCACCAGGGCGTCCAAAAACCGAAGGAAAATTCGGACCAGTTGGGTGGCGCGTAATTAGTTGGCGTTGAGGTCACCCACCAGGTGGTCTCAGCATTGGGCAAAGGCCCGCCAGCGAAGTAAGCGGCCTCCACAGCTACAATGGCATGCTCGCCAACAAAATATGGTGCGGTGGTTTCGTTACGAGCAGACACTTCGAACTCTGGCCGGCGAAACTCCTGGATCTGGAGGGAGTGGTAGTATTCCGTGCTCGTTAAATTATCCAGGTTGCCCAAGGCGTAAAGTTGCAGTTGGGCGTATCCCAGGTTGGTGTTATCGGGCAAGGTGATTGCAAAATCGAAGCCACCCAAGGCATTAACCTCGGCTGCTCCGCTGGCAATCTCGTTCCCTTGAGGGCCGGTAAGCATGTAGTTAACTGAGCTGACGGAATCACCCACCAAGCCGACATCGCCATCCTGTTTGCCACCCACACGGCGCAGCCAGCCTTTGAGATGAACTTCTTCACCGGGTTTGTACATCTGGCGGTCGTCGAAGACATACCAGCGCAGATCATCGTACACCGTGCGACGATACCAGCTATCCCCACCCCAATAGTATGTCGAGCGCGGCAGCAACGCCTGATCCTCGCCCAAACTAGCCACCAAATAGGTTGCGCCTGAAACCGGAATTTCAAATTTAGCAATCCCATTCTCGCCAGTGAGCGCTCCAAAAGCCCCCGCTTCTACATCTGCGGCATCCGATGTGATCGACACGCCGCTCAATGGCGCGCCGTCCTGCAATGCGCTGGCCCATACCACCATCTCGCTGTGATCGGCAAAGGCATCCAGGCCGATCTGTGTGACCTGTACCCAGGCATGCACCGTCTCCCAATAGCGATCAGCTTGAAATAAGCCACTGGGTGGTTCGACGATGACCACGAAATGGCCAAACTCGCCTTCTATGACTTCACTCAGATCGATGCCTACTTCAGTGAGTACATCGCTGTCGGCATCCAGCCTCTGGGTCTTGTCGACCAGCTTGCGGCCAGGCGGGTCGATGGGCTTGTCAGTCTCGTAATAACTGCGCAAATAAGCCATGAAATCGGGCCATTCATCAGGCTCGACGACATAGACCTTGACCTTCAGGCGGTTGTAATTCATGGTGTAAAGGGATAGGATTGGATCGGACGCTGAGGGGTCCAAAGTGACGAAAATATCATCGGGGCCGATCAAAAATGGCTCGGCGGAATCAATCTTAAATCTGAGTTGCTCGTCCTCTCCCAGGGTTTGGCCAAACACGTCACGGATATCTCCGTCCACCGTGACCTTGTAGGTGGTCTGGCCCTGGGTCATGCCGCGAATCTCAATCATATTTCCAAGAATGTTGATCACAGCTCCGGGCAATTCGGGCACGATGGTCAGCATGCCCTCTTCGTAATAAGCCGGGTCGATGGGGTTGTTAAACTCGATGAAAAGCGGTTGCAAGGGGCGGCAGTCTTGGTCCCACCAGGTGCAGCCGTGATCGGTAATTTCCAGAGGTGCGTAGGTGCGGAAGCTGTAGCTTTGTGATAATTCTGTCACCAGCGGGCCTTCGGCCGAGGGTGTTCCTGGGCCAATGACCAAACTGATGAATGCGTCCGCGGGCAGCAATTCATCGGAGAGAAATGCCAGCCAACGACTCTCGCCAGCAGCATCGACATAGTAACTGATCTCAGGCCTTTCGCTAATCTCCTCCTCGGTTGCTAAACGTACTTGAACCGGTTCGCCGTCGGCCGTGACCTGGATGGTTTCTAACACAGCCGCGGGGCCGATGCGCTGATCGAAAGACACGAAGAAGATAGGATCGAGCGGCTGTGGATTTCCTGAATTAGGATAATATCGTTGTAAAGTTGGCCTGGGCGTACTGAACTTGAACTGCACGGTCTGCTCGAGTACACCACCAATTGCTGAAGTGGTTCCAGCCGAAACGGTGACCGTGTATTCCGTGGCCATGGGCAAGCGGTCGATTAGTTCAGAATCAAATTGGAAGTTGAGCGTTTTGGTACCCAACCAGCGCCAGGTGCCTTCCAAGGCCGGCTCGATTTGCACGGGTATATCCAGCTCAGATAAATCTTGCAGTGTGCCCAGGGGTACCATCGGTTGGTTGAAAGTCACATTGACGAAGGGCGCTATGGGGATTTCGCCTTCTGGGGCGTAGCGCAGCACTTCCAGCGGCCCAGCATCGATTACGTCCGGCTGGAGTTCTTCATCAGGAGGAAAGGTTTCGGGGATGGTTTCACCCGTCAATGGCGGCGGGATGACTTCGTCAGGGAGTTTGAAATCTACGGCGTCATCGTCTTCCGCGACAAGTTCAGGCAACCTAGCTAGGATGCGCTGGATATCTTCTTCAGGCAGCGGCTCGCCTACGGTAACGGACAGCGGGACGAAGTCCGCTGGTTGTGCGACGCCATCGCTCAAGGAGATCGTGAAGCCAGGTTCGTCTTCGTCGTCTCCAGTTGAATCTGTGGAAGTTCCTTGGGCTTCGCCAGAATCTCCTGAAGAGTCACCCATAGGAATCGGCTGTTGTGTGCCGTCATCACCTGTGACAACATTAGGGATGGAACAGGCAATTATAGCTACCAGAATGAAACTAAAGGCAACAATTTTTTTGTACCAGCAACTAGATCTTTTAGGAATAGCCATCATCGGAGCCCTCCGGGGTATCTGCCCCCCTAATCCCCCAATGTTGGGGGGAAACCGTTTGTTCACTCCCCCCGGAGTCGGGGGGTCGGGGGGGTATTGATATTATAGCAATAAGGACGCTGTGCAGCATCAAATAGTTCCCTAAACCGAGTATAATTCATTTCATCAGGAAGAGATGCTATGTTCAAACGAATACTTGTACCCCTAGATGGTTCAGAAACTGCCGAGATCGTTCTGCCCTTCGTTATAACTGAGGCGCGACTTCACAACGCAACAGTTCTGGTTTTGCGTGTTGTAGCGCCTTTACGTCAGTCCTTGATGGCAAGCCCAGGTGCCGTTGAAAACGCATATCGTGGGATTGAAAAACTTGCCGAAGATTACCTGGAAACTATTTCTGCAAAAACTATGGCGGAAGGTTTAGAAATTGAAACCATCGTAAAAATGGGGAAACCGGCCGTACAGATTATTGAAGTTGCCCGGAAGCATGAGTGCGATCTTATTGCGGTTAGCACTCATGGTGAGACTGGTGGTTCTCAATGGCGTTTCGGCAGTGTGGCCAATAAAGTGGTCAAAGCAAAAATATCGATTCCTGTGATTGTTATTCCTACCTTAATCGAAATTAATCAAGTTATTTGAAGTTGCCATAAAAACAGAATTTGAGCATTGAAAATGACTATGATCTTCGAATCTTTTCTGCACTCTACAACTTCTAATGGTTCGGTGGGAATCCCAGCCCTCATATCAACAGGTATTTTCCTTCTCGTATTTTTATCAATTTCCCTTCACATCCTTCACGAAACTGCTGCAGCATTACTAGGAGCAGCAGCCGTATTCTTAGTCAATTATATTGGGGGACATTATTTTCCGGCTCTAAAATTACTATCCTTCGATGAGGCTATGGCCATTGTCGATTGGAACGTCATCTTTCTAATTATGGGGATGATGATTTTTATGGCCATCCTTGCTGAAACTAATATTTTCAAATGGGTCGCTTACCGCCTCTACGTAGCTGCTAAGGGAAACGCCTGGTTTATCGCCAGCGCGTTGATCTTGCTTACGGGGATAACTTCGGCATTTCTCAATGATGTCACAGCAATCCTGATGCTTGTTCCGGGCGTATTTCAGTTTGGGGGTGAGTTGTAAGCATAGCACCACATTTTGTCAAAGCGATTACTCAAAATGGCTGAGCGAATAGGCAAGAGACGTTCAGCGCCACTGCGGCTCCAACGCATTCCTGAGCCACAGAAAC
>JADHTJ010000059.1 GCA_016785015.1 Anaerolineales bacterium | reverse complement strand
TGCAACCAGGAAAATTAATGCGATCTGCCAGACCAAGCGCCGGCCAGGTTTCCAGGTTGGCAGTCCTGAAAGAATCCAGCCAAAGGCCGCCGCAGCGCTAACCGAAAGGAACGTCCAAGCCTGCATATAGAACTTGAATACTGAGTTCATACGGCCGATATCGCCAATCACGTAGACAATCTCAATGGTCAGTGTGAGGATTAGTGATGTGCCGATCAAGAAAAGCACGAAGCGTTTGGCATCGGATGTACCGGGCCGCAGGAGCAAGACTCCAGTCCAAAGCGCCAGAGGCAGTACAAACCAAATGATGTGTACGCCTCGCAAAAAGGGCAATTGATCCTCACTTACGGCGTCACTGGGCAGATTGATCCCCAGGGCAAGGATCAGGAATCCAACGGCCATAATCCCACCCAAAATCAAACCCCGGTGGGGTTCCAACTTTCGTAGAGCAGAGACGGGAGTTTTTGCCATCCAATCGACTGTCTCATAGAACATCCATGAAACGACCACAAACAAGAAGAGTCCCCAATGGGTCAGGTAATCTGAAGCTGGTGTATGCGAACCAAGCCAAACTTTCAATTCACTATATCCCTGGCTGTACCACTGCGAATAAGGTTGATATAGGTTATTGGAGAGCAATACCAGTAGGGCGAGGCCGGCAATCAAAATTGCTAATCGTTTGAGATTTCCGTAAAATACTCGATCGCGGCCAACTGGTACACGCACCTGCCAATAGCGCCAGATCGCGTAACTTACAGCGACCGCACCCAGGGGCAAATACGTGTATATGTCAGAAAGATTCACCGGATACATGGCGCCGATTGCCAGCCCCCCAATCAAGAGACTGAGCCCCACTTGCAATGGTGAGCGCTGACCATTCCGCTCCCATGCTTTGCCTAAAACAACTGACAAGGCCCAGGCAACGACAATCAGAGCAATTGGCAGAGCAATCATGTGCGCGTGCAAATCGGCATATAAGAAGGTGAAGAATGGGAATTCCGTAATGGGGTTGCCGTGTTCAGCCCCAATCACTCGGCTGGGATTCCAATACCATTCATCCAAACGATACGGTAGGGGGGTTCCCGAAAACGCCTTGAAGAGACCCTCAATCAACCAAATGAACTTGCTAAAAATTCCAGCCGAAGCGATTTCTTCAGTTGAGACAGCCAAACGCTGATAACCTTGTATGACCATTCGTAAGATGCCCAGATTGCCCAGGGTTGACATGGCCAGCGCGCCGCCAATAGCACTCACAAATCGGCGACTTGAAAAAATTTGAGACCAACGGCTATTGAAATCAACGCGTGGTCGTACTAGATTCCAGACAATGGAGAAAGCCCCCAAGGAGACCATCGCAAACAGTGTCGGCAAAATCAAGTTATAGGCAAAAGAAGGCACTATGCCCAAGAATTTAACCAGTACAGAGACGATCACAAAGCCGTAATAATAGTAGTTGATATACCCACCGGCGAACCAGGGGTCATAAGGCGGGAAAGAAGTGCTCTTCAACACGGCATTGAAGTAAGAGAAATCCATGGGTTTCTCGCCACCCTTCCACGGATGCCACAAATCGGGATTTCCCAGCCGAATGAACAAGAAGATTAGGAAGAAGAGCAGGAAGAGCCCTTCAATTAATAAGAAGTAATTGCGGCGATCACCCCATTCAGCGCGAAGTTCATCTTTTTGGCGGAAAGCCAGATATCCGCTCAGCAGGGTAATCAGCAAGATCGCCAATCCAATAGTGATGCGATTGAAGGGAACCTGCGCTGAACTAGCCAACCAAACTAAATAGGACAACACAATTAACCCAACGGTGCGCGCCAAAGGGTAGCCATGATCGTCGAGCCCGGGCATAGCAAAGCGCACCAAGGGGAAGCTGATCAATCCCAACAGGAAAACACTCAAATACCATACCACCACCCCCAACGGCTGAAATCGGTTATGCAGCGCGTCTGGATTGAACAACTCCGACCAGGTTCCCCCAGACCGCTGTTCGGCAAGACGATCCGGCGGCAGCATCAAGTTGCCGGGGAAGGTATCTGCTTTGCGAGGCGTGACACGCACCACTTTTGTCAGGTCAACTGACCCGAGGATTTCTTCTACTTGGGAAGGGTCAAAAGCGGCAGTTTTCTGGAATACGAACACCTTAGGGTGATCATAAACCGTGAAGGCTTCTTCAGAGAATTGATCGTTGATGCCGATGGCACCTATCGATGGTTTGGATTGAAATACCTGAACTAGTTCAAAGCCCAGATTGCCTTCGAAATCGCCCGGTTCAGCAACCGTATAACACCACTCAAGGCCCCGCTCGACCGGACAACCCAAAAGCTGGCGATAATATTCCGAGGACAGCGGATAGCGTTCAGGCACACGGGTTGTGGTGCCCCACTGACGACTAGATGTGATCAGCAGGTAATCAGCCTGGGCCAGGGTGCTGGTAAAGCGCCCCAACTTCTCTTCGTTGTCATCCCAATACATCTCAAAGTTGAGTCCGCCCTGATATATGCCGCCATAGGGATCATAGCCATCCATACGCAGGGGCAGCCCATCATCCCAGGTGGTTTCATTTGCCAGCGCCGCACCTGATAAAGCTAGTTCTCCACCCCCAAGCAAAGAGAGATCCAGATAATAAGTGTCTCCTTGAGTCAACTCTACGGGTTGGTCGAGTTCTAGAATGAAACTATCTCCACGATAATCGGATTGGGATGTAAAGCTAGATGACACGTGGGCAGACGCGATCGTCTCGCCATCAAGCTGAGTTGAAATTGAGAGAGACAAAGTCTGTTCTCCATCAGGAACAGCCTGCTGAGCCAAAATTTGTGTGGGAGTGATGTTGATAAGCGTGCCAGCAATTTCGGGAATGAAGGCCAAGGTGTAAGACTGGTCAATTCGAACGATACATTCAGGCGTATTTTGCACAACTTGATCGTAGAAATTATCAGTTGTTTGGATCTGGATTTTAAGTGGGCCGCAAAGATCAACTTCTTCTATTCCCCCGAGAACCTCGAAACGAATATAATTTGTTTGGGTAGGGTCAACTTCAAAAACCTGATCAATCCCTATTGAATAAGCCTCACTCTCTGATAGCGTTGTTGGAAGATCATTTGCAGAGAGAATTTTAACGACTTGTGGATCTTCTGTGGCCATCGAAGAAGAGACACTCAACAGCAAGCTGCCGGTCGTACTATTATCTAAAACGTGGGGCAATTGGATTTCCGAAAGAGTACCGTCATATCTGGCAATGAACGCAGTCTGATGGGGCGCATCGTCTCGTACAGTTAAATTCTGTGAGAAAGGTAAGGGCTGGTGATAAATCTCAGCCTCACCTTGGATATCCAATGTGATCGGCCCAGGGAAATTTTGGAACATCCAGCGACTGGCTTCCACGCGCGGGTGGGGTTGGGTATAGATTCTCGTAAAGGAAAATGCCCATAGAATGGAAGATAATAAAGTAAAGCCACCTATACCGTATGCGATTAATCGTTTCACGTTTGAACGTTTGAACGTTTGAACGTTCGAACGTGCCAACGCAAAAACAAACCACGCTGCGAAGATCACCAATGTCGGATAGATCGGCAGTTGATAGCGCATGGTGCTGTTCCACTGCAAAGATTGCCAGGTGAAGTACAGCGCCGTCCAGCCCCACAACAGGATATGTTTCTGCCACTCGCCTTTATTACTTTTCCAGCCCATCCACAGAAAACCAACCCAGGCCAAGATCCCCAAAGGCAGACCCAAACCCCATATGGTCAAATTTTGCCATGAAAACCAGACCGGTCTGCGAGCCCACTGTAATGCCGGCGGAAAATCTACGTCACCAGCCGCTTGGGCGCGCAATGAGTTGATATTTTCAATCCACAGAGAATTGGGTTTCAATCCAAAGAAACCCGGACCTGAGAAGGCATAGGGCTGCATAATGCGAAAGGTCAATATGCTTACCAAACCAGCCAGAATGACATAGACTATCACGCGGGTGACTTCTCGTTCGCGGTTCGCAGGCGAGAGGCGCGACAGATACAATATCGCGGCCCCGGGTAATACCAAAGCTACCGGCGCGGCGTTGATCTTGGATGCAACAGCCATACCGAGAGCGAGTCCAAAGAAAACACTGGGCCAAAAGATAGGGTGAGTCCAAAACTTTGGATGTTGCCTTTCGACGTTGCTCAGGACAGGGATGTTGGAGGATGGAGGGTCTTCATCATCAGCAGTCGACGGCCTGCGGTCTGCTGTCATCACTTCGACCGCAAAGTAAACTGCCAGGAATGTGAAGAAATTTATGAATGTATCGACGGTAAAAAAGTGCGATTGTTGGATCGGCAAAACAGCGAAAGCGTAGAAAGCTGAACCTAATATCCCGACTCGGCGATCATACAATCGGCTGGCTGTCAAAAATACCAACCAGACGACTGCCAAATCGATCAGTGCGGAGAGCGCTCGCCCGACTAGATAAACCTGACCATACCCGGTGTTTCCCAACCACTCGGCTACGTAGCGGATAATAAAAATCGGCATCGTCCCGTAGACGAAAAAGCCATGACCGCGGTTATGGGGATTCAAACTTGACTCAGCGGTATTGAAAAAATCACCCAGGCTCTCCACCGGAGAGATACTGGACTCAACCATGGTAAGAAAGCGCTCGTCAGGATGCAGGTGTTGTTCTTCGTCCCAATCCAAACCCACCAGACGCAGATAAGCACCAGCGACCAGGATCAGTACCAATAAAATGATATAAAGCCAGGGAGATCGAGCATCTCTCTTCTTGTTAGGTTCGTTGTTCATAAGCATAAACGTTTTCTAACGTTCAACAGGTGGAACAAAATATATATAAAAATTCTTGCCTTCGATTTCAGAATCATATAATTGGATCGAGCCTAGCGGATACAGATCACGCAAAGTTTCCAATGCCGTTGTGTCTTCGGGTTTGAAGAGAAACATCTTCACACGGGGATCATCCAACGTTTCGGAAAGCTGCTCCGGCCAAAGGGCATAATCACGCTCGGGGAATCCTGCCTTGATGCCCACTAGACGCGTGTCCACCCAATGGGGATAGGGCACCACCCAAGCGCTATCCTCATCTCCTGTAGAATCAGCAAATTGGCGAATGACCGCGCCCAATTCTGATGTATTCCATGAAGCGAGAGCAAAATAGTTTGAATATTGTCTAAAGACAAGATCGTAGTTTTGGGCGCAGGACCACGCCAAAAGGAGCAGGCCAACACCCCAGGCAAGGCGCGCCCCCCAAACAGGGTTGTTGAGACTCCTTTTGAGGGTGGTCAGCAGTCCATCAAGCGCTAATGCCACGATGAGAAACACAGGGATCAACGCTCCCCCAGTTCGATTGAGAGAGGGGTTTTCCGCAGGGAAAGCCAGCGACAATATTGACGGCATCATCAGCATGGGGATCGAAATCAGCAAGAATGCATCCACCCACCCCCGACGACGCAGATAGCGCACGGTCAGCATCAAAGCACCAATGAAGAACAGGGATGCAGAGACAATCCCCAAGGCCGGTCGATGGGTTACAGAATGCACCCAAATCTCCCCATTATCCCAAAAGAACATGGTCATTGCATCCCAAAGATTCTTAAGGAAGATATGCCAAACTGGGGAAGAGAATGTTGCCTCGACCTCGGTCATGCGCGTCAACATGCGGTAGGAAAATGAGTCCATGTTGGAAAGAGCAAATCGCAGCAGTGGGATGAAAACCAAGAGGGATGAAAAAGTCAAAACAATTAATCCCCACAACGTTTGTTGACTTTCGCTTTTGGAGCGTCTATGATGAACCAGGTATAAACCTACAGCAGCTAAAACTATAAAAGGTACAAATCGAAAGGGGCTGTAACCATGCAAGCCCAATCCCAAGAAAAGCCCGGCTAAAAGGTAATCATTGCGTTTGCCCCTGCGCAGAGCACGTATGAGAAAATAGAGCGTTGGTGCAGCGAAAAGGGGATAGAGAGCGAAACGCAAGGCAACCCGTGAAATCACATTGGGCCAGTAAGCAATCCCGGCTAAGGCCATTGCCAATAAACCCACCCGTCGATTGGCAATTTCTTTGCCCAGCAGATAGATAAAGGGCAACGTGAACAACCCCGCCAAAGCTGTGCCAAGTTTCAAGCTTAGGAAGGAGAGTCCTGTACCGAATAGTTTGGCCATCGCAGCTGTGAGATACATCTGAAAGGCTTCTCGCCCCGTGTTGCGGACAAAGAATATGCTGTATTGACCATTGAGTACGTCGCCCACATCGAGCAATTTCTCGGCGTGGTCGCTAAACATCTCTGGGGGAACGCGATCCAATAGATACAGGCGAAAGAAAGCTGAGAGTGCGAATGCACCTATAACTAGCAATGTCCATGGGGAAAAGCGGATGCCCTTATTACTGAAGCCATTTCTGGCTATGCGCAATTTGTCGCGCCAGGGTATTGCATTTTTGTCAATCTGCCAAAACGCGTAAAAGAACAAAGCTAATGATATTAGCCATAAACTGAGATTCACTTGCGTGAAACGATTTCCCCCAAAAGCCAGGAATGCTAACAAACCAAAAATAATGCCCCCCCACAATGGGATTGATCGTACAGTCATTTGATCAAATTGATATTCCGATTTTATTACTTCTGGCAATAAAAAATGTCCGCGCCATTGGGCCCAGACCAAAATTCCGGCGGTGAGAATATATAAGACAAGTCCAGCGTTCAAGCTGCGATCTGGGGGTTCAAAAGCGCGTTGAGCGAACAAAGCCAATCCGAGCGGCAACAGTGCCCACCAGCCGACCCAGCGGATCAAATCAATTGAGCTTCTCTCCCTTTGGTTTATTGCATCAGGCTGAGAATGCGAAAATTCTTCATCGAGGGGTAGATCCTGTACAATTTCTAAGAGGCCTTCACCGCGAGACTCATCGTCAGGCCAGGGGATTTCGACAATCTCACCTCGCCAGAAAAACAGCTTCGATTTAACATAATCTAAAACAGTGGGTTCGTTCATACCAAGGGATAATGATACTCGATCTTAAGAGAGGGGGCAAACGGGGATGGGATGTCTCGAAGGTGTAAAAGTTGTAAGATGGATAAAATAAATCAAAAGTGTCACAGGTTTTGTTTTGGCACCTTTGAACCATTTTGTTCTTCTGTTACCTTTTTCTTGCAATGTAGAATGTATACGTCCCATTTTCAGTGGCGATCGGCTCATCATAGTATCTCTGAACCAAACACCGGGTTAGAGCCAAATTCCACTTCGTCGAGGAGAGAATCCATTTCCCAGTAAGTACTTGACTAACCCATGAGGGCACGCCGAAATAATGACCCCATTCCAGGGTGCGTAACGCCGAATGAGAGAAATAGTGCCACCAACATTCGATTTCGAATCCCGCTCTTTCAAGGCGATCTTCCCAAACTTCGGGGGGATCACAATGATGATGGCGTGAGATGCGATTGAAGAATGTCCGGTAGGCATCGCCAAGACGATCGAAACCAACTCGGTCAAGCATGCGTCCAACAGACAGATTTGGCAAAAAATTGTGATTTGGCACACAAAAAATGAACGGTGAGCCTGGTTTGAGCACTCGCGCTGTCTCTTCTAGAACTTCATCGAGGTGAGGAATGTGCTCTAACACCGAATTGCTCACAACGCTGGCAAAATGGCCATCAGCGAACGGAATCGCTGCGCCATCGGATTGAGCCAAGCCCTGATAAGTCCCGCGTGATTCAGCTTCCCGCAACGGCCCCCGCCAGGGATCAATACCAACTTCAAGCTGTCGCTCGAGGGCGATGCTGGCGAAATGTCCGTCTCCACAGCCTAAATCCAATGTTGGAGATGGGAGATCGATTTCCTCGTAAAAACGCGCTTCCACAGCTCGCAGCAAAGCGCGGAAATAGGGCAAATCGCGCAAATGGAGCCATAGATAATCTTTTGAAATTGGATTTTGGAATTTGGATGCGCCTGCGGCGTGTTGGAAGTTACTCACCGCAAATTTTCCAATAATTCTTGGTATAGCTCCTCATAGGCCGCAGCGTTCGTTTGAGGGTTAAAGGTTTCGTTAATCTCATCAAGATCGCCCTGATACCCTTCGGGATTTGCAAAAATCTTCAACAAAGCTTCGGTCAAGGCATCCGCATCACCGATAGGAACTACTTCGCCCATGCCAGTCATGCGCGGGGGTTGACGAACACCTGGTAAATCTGAAGCCACACAAGGAACACCATTCATCATAGCCTCAATTTGAACTAAGCCAAACGTTTCTGTAGAGTTCAAACTTGGCACAACCAATACATCTAAATTTGAGTAAAAAGCTGACATTTGATCGAGACTCAAATTCCCTAGAAATTTCCACTGTCCCATATCCTGATACCGTTGAATAATTGGAAGCAGGCGCCGCAAATAAGCTTCCTCGCCCATGACATCTTGATATTGTCCTGCATAGAGAACCTTTGCTTTGGGATGACGCTCCAAAACTTTAGGTAATGCATCCAACAAAACTTCAACACCTTTCTCCGAAGCAAAACGCGTCGCCATGCCAATTACTGGATGATGGTTTTCGCGGTTGTGTTCTGCCGTAAATGCATCGATTTCAGACTGGCTTGTTTTAGGAAGCTCGACTGGTGGGAGAATGACGCGCACTTTTTTAGCAAAACGCGTCAGATATGGGGAATTTGCCGCGAAATCTTGCGTATACGCCCCAATTCTGTGCGTGAAAATCCCTGCCAGGTGATTCATCGTATGGACAACTAGATTCACAAATCGGTTGAACTTCCCTTGGGGCAATTGGAGATCACAATGATATGTGATCACCGTCGGTTTCCGTAGCAGACGCCCCCTCAAAGCAACCCCGGCAGCATCGAACTGCGGCAGATGCAAATGGATGGCATCATTTTGTAAAGCCAACTTCCAGGCTACAAAACCGAAAGTGGGCATAATCACGCCCTTACTCACCCTAAGAAGCACGGGTGCACGAACAATTCGTACATCGTCTATAACTTCCTTGCGAGGTAAATTCTTGTCGTATTGAGATGTCAGCACAGTAACCTGATGTCCACGCTTAGCCAATGTTCGGGCTAGGCGTTCAACATAGATTGTCAAACCGCTGGTGTGAGGGCGGTAATACGTTAGGACAGTGAGAATGCGCATGTGATAAGTTACAAGTCGCAAGCAACAAGTTGCAAGTCCAAGTTGCGGGCTCTAAGTTAGGAATTAGATGGAGTAAAGAGGTGTTTATTGGCTTTGACCCACTCAAACAGACGCTGGACGCCATCTTCAACACTGACTTTAGGCTGCCAGCCTAGTTCTTGCTCAGCTTTGCGGATATCTGAGACATAAACATGTTGATCGCCGGGACGCCAATCGCCGCGATCGACATCAATTTTCTGGCCTAGTAAATTTTCTAGCAAAGGGGCAAATTCACGCCAAATTGACAATGTATTAGTAGGGCCTCCACCGATGTTATACACCTTACCCGCGGCAGAAACGATATTGGCAATCGCCGTATCGTAGGCATTTAACAGATCATCTACATAAAGCACATCGCGCACCTGCTTGCCATCGCCATAAATTGTGATAGGTTTGCCCAAAACAGCCGCAATCACAAACCAAGCCACCCAACCCTGATCTTCGATGCCAAACTGGCGCGGTCCATAGATACAGCTCTGCCGAAAAACAACTGTTGGAAGATCATAAATGCGATGATAATCGCGCACATATTGATCTCCAGTCCCCTTGGAACATCCATAGGGTGAGTGGAAATCTAGCGGTTGTGTTTCGGGAACCCCATAGAGAAGATCAGCGTATTTGTAACTAGTGCTACCTTCCTCAATGCGAGCTTGTTCCATCCCGCCATAAACTTTATTTGTGGAAGCGTATAAGACAATCGGTCTGCGATCCGAAAGACGGGCTGCCTCGAGAACGTTGAAAGTCCCCAAGGCGTTATCTTCAAAATCCTTACGTGGGTCTTCAACTGAAGAAGTCACCGCCACCTGACCTGCTAAGTGCAGGATAATATCTATATCTTGCATTGACAGCAGGAGTTTATCTGCGTCACGAACATCACCAATAACTAAATCGAAAGAATTTTCACCATGGGAAGTTCGCAGCCATTGGATATTTAGTGGTGCACCGGCCCTAGATAGGTTGTCGAAAATTGTGACTCGTTCACCACGACCAAGTAAGCGGTGAACGTAATTGGAACCTATGAAACCAGCCCCCCCAGTAACCAGATAATGCAAAGACATCTAGGTCTCCTAAGCCATCAACGCGGAATGTTAATCCGTCTCACATTTTGAAATACTTCCCCTAAGCTGATTCGGCTAACTGCTAAACCATACGCGCCAAATGCGCCTGTCATCAGAATATACATTAAATGCAAGGTCAGCGCGTAAGCAAATGCGGTTGAAAAAGAAATCCCAAACAAAGCCAACGCTCCTACTATAACAGCTTCAAATACACCGATATAACCTGGTGATGAAGGAACCGCCACACCTAACGCGGAAATCCCTTGTGTTGTAATCGCATGAAGGATACGCGCCTCGGGATAAAAGGCAAGCAAAATCAAATATTGGATCGTGATCGCCATCGTCCAACTTACAATCATGGAGAGCAAAACCTTGGTGAAACGCCCCAAGGAAGTCAAAACTTCTAAACCCTCAAGGAATGCATCTAATCGATTTTCGCCTAAACGCAATATCCATGGCCAGCGTGAGCCCAATTTAATAAATTTTGCCATTGCCCATTGGCGATTACGTGCCAGAAGATAAAGGATCAACAATCCCAAAATCACAATTCCGCCCACTACGAGGGCAACTTGTTTCGTATTCGATGAAATCAACACGAAGGGTAACACACCCAAAACTAGAGCAACGGCTATGATCATGTCAAAGGCGCGTTCAATCATAATAGATGGGAAAACTCGCCAGAAACCCAATCCATCTTTCCCCAAAATATAGGCACGACCTAATTCACCTAATCGGAATGGCAAAACATTGTTCAATAAATATCCAATGTGCATAGATAAGAAGACACGCCAATAGGGCACAGCCTCCTTTAATATTGTCCACCACGCAAAAGCGCGCAGCGCATAAGAAAGCAAATATAACGGCAAGGCCAGCAGAAGATAGATCCACTCTGCATGGCGCAATGCTTCAAGCACATCTTCCCAATCAAAAAAACGAAAAAGCAATAGCAGCATCAACAAACTGATGACAATGCCTGGAATCATCTGACGAAACGTCGATCGAGATTTTTTCTCTATACTCTGTTCACTCATCTCGTAACCGCAATACCGCCAGGAAAGCCTCCTGAGGAATATCTACATTACCCACGCTTTTCATGCGCTTTTTGCCTTTCTTCTGCTTTTCAAGCAATTTTCGCTTTCGAGAAACATCACCACCATAACACTTGGCAAGCACGTCTTTACGCAACGCCTTGACATTGGCGCGTGAAATTACTCGCCCCCCAGCTGACGCCTGTATTGGCACAGCAAATAATTGACGGGGAATTAGGTCCTTGAGCTTGGAAACTAAAGCTTGGCCTTTGCGGTATGCATCATCACGATGAACAATTGTTGCTAAGGCGTCTACAGATTCTTTGTTGATCAATACATCCAGTTTCACCAAATCATCAGGGCGATAATCTGCGTATTGATAATCAAGCGAAGCATAACCACGCGTGCCAGATTTTAGATAATCGAAGAAATCAACGATCAACTCAGAAAGAGGGATCTCAAAGTTGAGCTGCACCCGGGTAGGGGTGGGGTATTCTTGATCGATATAGATACCGCGGCGTTGTGTAACCAATTCCATCACGACACCATAATACTCCGTTGGTGTAAAAACCTGGATGGTCATCCACGGTTCACGTACCTCTTCTATACCTCCCGACTCGGGTAATTCTGCCGGCGAATCAATACAAATCATACTCCCATCGATCAGAATCACCTGATATTCTACCGACGGGGCCGTAACGATGATATCCAAATCATATTCTCGCTCCAGGCGTTCCTGAATAATCTCCATGTGGAACAAACCTAGAAACCCGCAGCGAAAGCCAAAATTCAAAGCTTGCGATGTTTCGGGTTCATAAACCAGGGCAGCATCATTGAGTTGCAGTTTTCCCAGAGCATCCCTGAGATCTTCATAATCTTCACCATCCACGGGGTAGACTCCGGCGAATACCATCGGTTTGGCCATCTGATATCCAGGCAATGGCTCATCGGCAGGGTTGGCCGCCAGAGTAAAAGTATCCCCTACGCGACATTCGTTGACGCTCTTAAAACCTGTGGCGATGTAGCCAACTTCTCCTGTTGAAAGTTTCTTGGTAACTTGCATACTTGGGGAGAAGATTCCGATTTCGACGGGGGATAGTGAAGCACCTGTTGCCATTAACTGGAAATTATCTTTGGGTAAAATGGAACCATCAAAGATGCGCACATATGCCACCACGCCTTTATAAGCATCATAATGAGAATCGAAGATCAACGCCCGAAGGGGCGCTTCGGGATCGCCCTTTGGGGGTGGTACGCGTTCAATTATGGCAGTCAACACATCCTGAATATTGCTCCCCGATTTGGCAGAGATCCTTAGGATCTCATCCTCAGGTGTCCCAAGTAAATTGCTGATCTCCTCAGCAATTTCATCCGGGCGTGCTGCTGGAAGGTCGATCTTGTTGATCACGGGGATAATTTCTAAATCCGCCTCTAGGGCCATATACAAATTCGCCAACGTTTGGGCTTCGATCCCTTGCGCAGCATCGACAACCAATAAAGCCCCCTCGCAAGCATACATCGCCCGGCTGACCTCGTATCCGAAATCCACATGACCCGGCGTATCAATGAGATTCAGTTCATAGGTTTCCCCATTATCCGCAGTGTAATTCATACGCACGGCCGATGCTTTTATGGTGACACCTTTCTCACGTTCCAAATCCATGGAATCCAAAACCTGTGCGGTCATTTCACGCTCGGAGATGGTATCTGTCACCTGCAGCAAACGATCAGCCAGGGTCGATTTCCCGTGATCGATATGTGCGATGATACTGAAGTTACGAATATGACTTAATCCCATAGCGGGGCGTAGTATACTCGATTTTCCGAGAGGTTGGAGGGTGGAGAGACTCGCTAACTCAGCGGTCGCTCTTGAACTCGGACGAAAGAATAAAGTAGCAATGTGCCCGCGCCCAAGACCGTCAACGCAAGACCGACGCCAAAAACATCAGCCAACGCGCCAAGGATCGGGGCAAAAATGGCCACAAGGATGGTTGTAAACTGCGCTTCAATGGATAGCCCCGAGGCCATCACACGTTGTGAAATCTGGTCGCTGATATTGGCTACATTCATTGGTTTGCGCAGGTTTTGGAGAACATAGAATCCCAAGAAAACCAAGATGGAGACAATCACCAGATTCAGCCATGTTGCCAGCCCAGCCAAGAAGAGAAAACCCACCCCGACGAGGAAAGAGATATTTATTGCTCTTGCTAAATTCCTAAAACGGCGTGAGGCTATATCTGAATTTCGAGATGCGTAGCTGGTCAACAAATAGATAAAGAAATAAACTACACCGATCACCATCCCACTGCGCTCCACATCATCCACAAATAATAAAACTGGCAGAGCAAGGGCAAATGTCTCCAGGATAGGTTGGAGATAATCTTTGGTGATTTTGAACAAGGCGGTAAAACTGGCGCTGTTGAAAATACTGCGCATGGCATACACGTCGCTGAAAATATCCTTGAAATCCTTGAACGTGGCTTTCGCCTGCCCCCAAAAAGCACCTTTTTCTAGCGCAACAAGTTTTCCATCCAGAAATTTAGGATAAGTGGCTAGATTGAGCAGATCAATTACATAAGGGATGGTAGCCGCCAGGAACATGGTGCGGTAGTCACCAGTAATGAGAAGCAGCCCTGCGGCGATCAAAGAATTGAACGCTGAGCCCAGCTGAGATGCACCCCGCGTGCGGCCATAATAGGATACTTTCAAGTCGAGCATGTCATGCCGCTTGAGATATTCCAAGATCAATGCCTTATGTGTACCGGAACGGAAGGCCTCTCCCAAACCAAAAAACACCATTGCCAAAGCATAAATGTAGAAATCATCGAACAAATAGAAAATGGAAAACGAAACCAAATACGCCGAAAATGCCAGCACCATAGCACGTCGTCGTCCAAAGGCATCGGCCAACACACCGGTGGGGATTTCCATCAGGTTATTGGTCAGATCTCGAACTGAATAAAGTAAACCAATCTGAAAGAAGCTCAGTCCATTGGCGCGGAATATCAAGATTATGAACGGCTCGAAGAACCGCAGGTTCTTAAGGAAGCCATACGCCGAGAAACGGTAGAACATGCGGTCTTTTTTGATCATGGTAAACAAATTCCCACCCCGCCCGGCGATTCATCGCCGGGCTAAGAGACTGCGCCCCATGAATGGAGTTTTTAATTATTAGCCTGATTTATCAGGCGTTGTTGTGTAGCATGGTGAATTCATTCCCATGCAGGATACGTTTACGATAATACAACTTCATCAACCCAATCGCGCCATTTTTCTGAGAGTTTTTTACCCTCATCAAGACCTAGCCAGGCTAAAAACTCCACGTTCCCTTTAGGTCCTAAAACTGGGGAGCGTTTCAACCCTTTGATGACAAACTGCTCATTATGTGTAAATTCGAGCACATCAAACAAGACCTGACGATGAACCTCGGGGTCGCGGATGACCCCTTTGCCACGCGCAGCCTCTTTCTTGCCAGCTTCGAATTGGGGTTTGATGAGCGCGATAACCTCACCCCCTCCCCCCTCCTTGGCAGGCACCCCCCTCCCCCTCTCCATCAATGGAGAGGGGGAGGGGGGAAGGGGGGGAGGGGGTGAGGTCCAGTCCTTAATAACCGGCAACAGAATTTTCAACGAAATAAACGATGCATCTATGGTCACAAAACTCACCGGTTCTGGCAAATTCTCCACAAAGCGGGCATTGGTTTCTTCCATGACCACCACGCGCGGGTTCTTGCGCAGTTTCCAATGCAAAATACCCTTACCGACATCAATGGCATAAATTCGTTCTGCTCCGTGCTGGAGTAAACAATCTGTGAATCCGCCGGTAGAAGCACCTACATCCGCACAGACTCGTCCACCAACATCTAAATCGAATTCATTGAAAGCAGCAAGTAATTTTTCACCGCCCCGTGATACGAATTGCGGTCCACGATCAACCGTCAACTGCACATCAGGTGATACCTTCACTGCCGGCTTTGATACTACTTGCCCATCGGCGCGCACTTGTCCAGCCATCACCAGGCGTTGAGCCAGAGAACGACTCTCAGCGAGACCGCGATCCACCAGCAGCAAATCCACTCGAAATTTTTTAGGCATAGGTTTATTGTAACCCAAGTAACCAGTGGTCAATCATCAGCCCGTAAACAAATATTAGAATGCAAAGGCTGGTAACTGATCACTACATACTGATTACTGAAAACTGAATTCCAATTGACTAATCCCTAAATCCCTAATATCATTTCTTCCATGTTCACCACTCTGATCAAAGCACTCCGACCCAAACAGTGGGCCAAAAATGTCTTCCTCTTTGTGGGTTTGGTATTCGACCGCAAACTGACCAATCTTCCAGCGTTCTTACATATTATCGCTGGCTTCTTCATTTTCAGTCTTTTAGCCAGCGTTGTCTACCTGATTAACGATATCGCCGACATCGAAGCGGATCGCAAACATCCAAAGAAGCGCTTCCGCCCTATTGCAGCGGGCGACCTCCCCGTCCCGGTTGCCTGGGGAGCGGCAATTTTCATTTTATTTTTGGCACTGCCAGCCGCCTACTTGCTTTCTCCAAGTTTTGCCGCCATCGGCGTGTTGTATTTGCTACTCAACCTTTCTTACTCCAAGTGGCTGAAACATGTTGTTCTGCTCGATATCATTATTCTTGCATCTTTCTATGTAATTCGCGTAGCGGCTGGAGTCACCCTGATCGATGTCGAGCGCTTCTCTCCCTGGTTGTATATTTTTACTACTTTCCTGGCCTTACTCATTGGCGCTGGTAAAAGGAGAGCCGAGTTGGGATTACTAGCTGAGGGCGAGAACGCCCATCGCCGCGTCTTAGACGGTTACACGCTCCAATTCCTCGACCAACTTACCACCCTGGCTTCTGGCCTGACCATCATCACCTACGGCCTGTATACTTTTTCTGCCCCCAATCTGCCGGGAAGCCACACCATGATGCTGACGATCCCCTTTATCATTTACAGCATTTTTCGCTATCAATATTTGATTCAGGTTAAAAACACAGGCGGCGCGCCCGAAGATCTGATCCTCTCAGACCGCCCTTTACAACTCGCCATCGTACTTTACGGATTCACCGTTCTACTCATTTTCTACATCTCATAGAACGCTCCGCTCTCATGCCCAGTTATTCCGCCCACGCCCCCGGAAAAATCATCCTGTTTGGCGAACATGCTGTCGTCTATGGACAGCCTGCGATCGCCATACCCGTTCACCAGGTGCGTGCAAATGCAAGCGTGACTCCTGAAATTAATGGGGATCCAGGTGTAGTGCGCATTCAAGCCCCAAACATTGATCTTGATACCAGGCTGGATGAACTCAACCTGGACCATCCGTTGGCTGCCGCGATTGAAGGGGTTACTGCTTCCCTGGGGATTTCCCGTATCCCCGCCTGCACCCTGAGAGTTACCTCGACTATCCCTGTGGCCTCGGGTTTGGGCTCCGGGGCCGCGGTCTCTGTCGCTGTGATCCGCGCTATGGCAGGCTTCTTGGGTCAACCAATGGCTAATGAGCAAGTTTCCAAAATTGCTTTCGAGGTCGAAAAGATTCACCATGGCACCCCCTCTGGAATTGATAACACTGTGGTCACCTTCGCCAAGCCGGTTTACTTTGTCAAAGGTCACCCTATCGAAACGTTCAACATCACCAACCCCTTCACCATCATAATAGGGGATACAGGTATCGCCAGCCCTACCAAAGAGACTGTCGGCGATGTGCGCCTGAGATGGCAGGCCAACCCCAAGAAATTTGAAGCGTTCTTTGCCGCGGTGGGCAGTATTACCAAATCAGCCCGAGCTGCGATAGAGAGCGGTCACCCAGTCCGGCTCGGTCCATTGATGAACGAAAATCATGCATTGCTCCAAGAGATGGGCGTCTCTTCACCAACATTAGATCGGCTAGTACAAGCCGCTCTCGATTCGGGCGCATTGGGAGCAAAACTATCGGGTGGGGGACGCGGCGGCAATATGATTGCGCTGGCAGCCACAGGGAACGAAAAGCTGATATCCCTGGCCTTTAAAAACGCGGGGGCAATCCGCACTATCACCTCCAACATCGAGGACTGAAACTCAATCAACTTGCCTGAGGCTTAGGTAGAGTACAACGATCTCAGTGATATAGCTTCAGTTATTCCTTCGCCGATAGCCGCATGCGAGCAAGCAAACCAAAGTGATCGGAAAGCCAGAGCAGGCCATCCGGAGTATCTATGGGCTGGTTTAAAATGATGTTCACCTCATCTACACTCAGAAAAGGGGCGCTTGTGCCGGGGCGAAAGAAGATATAATCGACACGTTTGTTTGGCGCAGCAGATGTGCTGGTCACGTTATTTACACAGCAAGTAAAACCTGGGTCATTGGGATGTGCCTGCAGAAAAAGATCCACCCAGCCTGAAAAATGCTGTAGGCTTGGCTCATCTGGTTGGGCGTTAAAATCACCAACAATCAAGGCTGACGCATCCCCAGCAGCGGCTTCCACATAACGATAGAGTTCTGCTGCTTGGGCTGCGTTAACCTGCGCGTTCCGATGGGTCAGGTGGGTGACAAACAAATCTAAATCACCCTGGGGAAAATGCGCTCGCGCATGAAGAACAATGCGGTGCTCTAACGGGCGCGACTGCGGCTTGAGCTCATGTACTTCCACAACTTCGAGTGGATAACGACTGAGGATAGCTTCCCCTTCTTCGAAGCGCAAAAGATATCGGTTACCGTTAGCACGGGCATAAGCCCAGGCAAATTCACCATTGGCCAACATCTGAGCCGCGTAGCCAATGTCTGGCCGCCAGGGAACTTCTTGGAGCAGTACAATATCAGGCTCCATAACTTGAAGAGCATCCTGTACCAGCGCGATCCTTTGCTGCAGATAGGAGAATTCCGGATAATCGTGCAACATATTGAGAGTAATCACTGTGAGCGTATTTTCGTCAAAAGGCAAAACAGCCAAAGGTTGAAATTGCCCATGTGATTGCAATGACGGACGGCTGACAAAGCTTAGATATAGCATTCCCCCAAGCAAAATTAATACATAGATGAAACGCGGGCGCCAGTTCACAGGACAGAGAGAGTGGAAGACGATATTTTATTGCGAAGTTTGTTCTGATACATTGCCTGATCGGCTCGGTGGAATAGTGTTTCAACTGTATCGCCTTGTTTCCACGTTGCCGCATCGCAACTGATGGACAACTTTCCAAACGGATTACTGGTTTCCGCAACCGCACGAATCAGGCGTGTTTTCAATCTTTGCACTTCTTCTTCACCAGTATCGGGGCAAATTACCAAAAACTCGTCCCCACCAACACGACCGAATGCATCAGACCGACGCAACACCCGGCGCATGGCATCAGCTGTCAGTTTCAGGATTTCATCACCGGCAGTATGTCCAAAAGTGTCGTTTATGTGTTTAAGATCATCAATATCCGCCACCAAAATTGAAAACGGACGCACAGATGCGCTCGAATCCACAAGATGCCACTCCAAAATTTCAAAGATCTTTGCTCTGCTGTATATTTGTGTAAGATGATCCACCTCGGCGCGTTTAGTCATCGTTCTAGCAGTACTAATCGCTTCAGCAAAAGATTCTTTCAATGTTGCCAGGGTATAAAATAGAATACTGAACACCACCCCTGAAGCCATAATATTTAGCAACATGGCGAAATCCTGCGCAAAGGTCAACCAATTTCGGACAACCCAAAGATGATAACCTGAAGGTATAGCCAGGCTAGCCACAAAAATACCCGATGCGACCATGGCCCATCGGGTAGGAAAATACATAAATGCAACAACATAAATCACAGCCAGCCAGATCAAAAAACGATCGAAATCGATTGGCGAATTTGTCATTCTGGCAATGTTTAACCCTTGCAGAAAGTGGGTCAGGTCATAGATGAAAATTAGTGCATAAACCAGTGCTTCGAAGATCGGCAAGAAACGATGCCCATAAATGCGGAACAATATCAGAAAACCGATACAGAACGCCAGCGCTATTGGAAAAAGGTATTGCTCCTCTGGATTTAGCGGGCCGGTCAGCAGAGTTTGTAGCAATAGTAAAGTCAGGATGCCTGAAGCTAACCCCAACCCCAAACGATAAGTGCGCAATTTGAGCGCATCCAAATGATTAGGATCAGGTGCCAATTCCATGATCGTTCAAATCTCCTCATAATTAAACCTGTACTCCAGATTGCTCAAAGAGCATGATTCATTATACAACGATTTCTTTGCGCATAAATTGTAGTTCTCTAGGAATTGCCGTAATAAAACTCACATTTTGAGCAAAGATGTCACACAATCATGGACAAAAGGCTTTGTGGGAATAGCCGCTAGGCACCTCGATTTTTAGTTATAATCAAGAATCAGCCTATCAAGGAGGTTTGCCATGTCAAATATCATCCTGACCGTAGCGATAATCATATCGGCCGTTTTACATATGTGGGCCGAATATAACGGTCCGCCCTTACAAATATATATATTCAAGCCCCTGACAACATCTTTGATCATTACCCTGTCGACACTGGCAAAACCGCCGATCAGTAAACGTTATAAGACTCTCGTGCTTGTGGGTCTGCTATTTTCGCTTAGCGGCGACATCTTGCTCATGCTGCCTTTCGACCTATTCGTATTTGGGCTAATAAGCTTCCTGATTGCTCATTTGGTATATATCGCCGCATTTCAAGCAAAGCGCCCTTGGCGAATTTCCTGGATACCCGCATTGCTGCTGATTGCTTTTGGCGTGACCATCTATTTGGTGCTGGCGCCTGGTTTGGGTGATATGACTATCCCAGTGATTTTCTATATTGTCGTCATCCTCACCATGGCATACTCTGCCTGGGATCAATGGGACCAACACAAAGAGCGCTGGGCCATGCTTGCTTTTATCGGTGCCTTGCTCTTTGTTCTCTCAGATTCAATATTGGCGATCAACAAATTTCGCCACCCATTCCTTGCCGGGCGCGGCATGAATTTGAGCTTCTATTTTGCCGCGCAATGGTTCATTGCCAGATCGATCGAAAAGAATTATCATTCATGAGTAAGACGGTAAACAAAATCATTTAAAAATAAGGAGAAAAAGAATATGACAGAATCAACGAATACTATGAATAAGAGATTTTCTGGTCTAAAACGGTTCAATCTCATCATGGGTTTTCTTCATTTAGTACAAGGTCTATTCATGATCCTTGTTAGCAATGACACTACATACCCCATCTTCACAAATTACCTGAACTTCGATGTTGCCACCATGTCATTGAACCCGAAATCACAGTTATTCTATGAGCTACCATTTGGCCCAGCGGTTGCGATGTTCTTGCTGATCTCAGCCGTTGCACATTTCTATTTGGCAACCGTAGGCTATGGGCGCTACGTAGAAAACTTAAAAAAGGGCATGAATCCAGTCCGATTCTACGAATATGCTCTCAGCTCATCGCTAATGATTGTACTAATTGGCATGTTGATTGGGCTTTGGGATCTAGGAGCAATCATCCTTATCTTCACGCTTAATGCCACGATGAATCTTTTTGGAATATTGATGGAGTTACATAACCAGCACACCCAAAAGGTAAATTGGACAGCATTTATTTACGGCTGTGTTGCGGGGTTTGTCCCGTGGGTAGCAATTATGTTGTACTTTGCGGGTGCTGTAAACTCTGGTGATGCAAAGCCGCCAGATTTTGTTTATGCCATTGTTCCGACACTGTTTGTGTTCTTTAACATTTTTGCGATCAACATGGTATTGCAATACAAAAAAGTGGGCCGCTGGAAGGATTACCTGTTTGGCGAACGCGTCTATATTATTCTGAGTCTTTCAGCTAAATCCGTACTGTGTTGGCTTATCTGGACTGGTACTCTCGCACCAGTTTAAATCAAACCGTCTAACATGGCGTGCAAGCGACTGGGGGGGGGGACGGGGGTCGAAAAATTAGAATTAGGCAACGATAGGAATCATCTGACGCCACGTCAAGTGCTAATTCCCCCAGCGCTTAACGCCGACCTTATCAAGAAGGCTAGTTTTCTTGTGTTGCTAGCCTGCCCAACAATTTTGAGTGGGTTATGTAAGAATTTCCCCAAGTTTGTTTAAAACCTTAAACAATATCATCGCCAACGCACGAGATTTCCTTCAGAAACCTGGTTGCCCCCACCATCTTTTGCTCGGTACAGTGCATCATCAGCAGACTGCACAATCTTATCGTAAATTTCAATGAAATACTCTCTGGTCACGGGGCGAATAATCTCATCTTTAGAGATTGTACTCCTTTCTATCTCACAAGTCCCAATACTGACCTTTAATGGAATATTGCCACTAGACCCAACAATGTATTGATCCTTCATCATTTCAAATATTCTATGCCCTACTCTAATAGCACCTTCAGTCGGAGTTTGGGGTAAGATAATCGCAAATTCATCTCCCCCAACACGCCCGACTGCATCATTTCCCCTCGTTGCCTGCTTAAGCACCTTTCCAATGGTAGTGAGAGCATCATCACCTACTAAATGACCATGTCCATCATTGATGGCTTTCATATCATCTACATCAACCATTAACATCGAAATTTCTTGTTGGGATCGATAGGCCGTGCGCAGTTCCCTTAAGGCCACCTGTTCAAAGAAACCACGGCCATAAACACCAGTGAGGGAATCAATTGCAGCCATTTCATATAACTGCACATTCTGTATTGCCACAGCAGCTTGGTTAGCAAATAGTTGGATAATATCTAAATTTTCCTTCTGTATCGCCGGTCGGTCTAGGTACATAACTCCGAGCGTGGCTTCACCTACTAAAAGGGGCACGATAGTACTCAATTCAACAACTTTAATTTGCCCATGTATCAATACATCATTAATACTTGAAACTTTTTCATCTTCTAAACTTTTTCGGATGCTATGACTTACTTCGAAACGTCCGGTGGAAGCGCGGATGACTAACTCAGAGTCTTTCACCATGGCCAAAAAACTTTCCGTTTCCACCGGCTCAAACGGAATATAACCACCTTCAGGAAAAACTGCCAAAAAGGAGTTGACAGCGCCCAACAATCCTGAAATTTGCCAAAGTATGCCCTGTAAAAGATCATCCAAGGGCTGGATTTTGTGTAAGTCTGGAGTGACATCCAATATATATTGAAGGCCTCTCCTGCTCTTTTCTAAGAGTTGAATTGAAAATGCCGCTTTTAATCCCACATCTGTCCACAGTAATAATTTTTCTGGACCCTCACTTTTATCATAATACCCCTGAATATCCAGTCGATTTAGAATATCTCTTGGTGGATTTTCGCTTGCATATCCTGTTTGTAAAATAATCTGCACGTGTGGATTAAATTTACGCAATTTTTCCACCACTTCTTCACCAGTCATCCCCGGCATATAATAATCTAATAGCATTAGATCAATGTGTTGATCTTTCAATTTCTTAAGTGCTTCGGGACCATTTTTCGCAACCAACACATTGTGTCCTTCACGTTCTAACATTTGCCGATTGATGGATAAATATTCAAGATCATCATCGACTAATAAGAGGGTTTTTCCTGATGGTTCGATCTGTTTAGATTTTCTTGCCATTATTCAGCCTTTTTGGGAAACTTTATTGCAAAAACGGTTCCATTTTCAGGTGAGCTTTCCACTGAAATAGTACCATTATATTCGTTAGAAACAATATCGTAAATAATAGTGAGCCCTAAACCTGTACCTTCTCCAAATGGTTTCGTAGTAAACATTGGATCAAATATTTTTGAAAGATTCTCATCAGGAATACCAACACCAAAATCCTGTACAAAAATCTCAATATAGTCAATACTTTCTTCAAGTATTATATTGATTGTTCCACCTTGAATACTTGCATCTATCGCATTGTTTAAAAGATTTGTTATTACCTGAGCAAATTTGGCAGGCGGCCCATACAATTTGCAGTTATTTTTTGGATACTTAATATCTACAGAACATTTATTCTTTCGTAGCGTATGTCCAAGTAACATCAGGGTTTCTTCTACAATCGGTATGGGATCAAAAATTTGCATATGATTAGCATTCGAAGCCTGATTTCGAGTTTGGGTTTTGATTCCCCGGATAAATCCGGCAGCACGCTTAGACGAAGTTTTTGCTATTTCGATCGTAGAGATCATATCTTCTGCAATTTCACGATGATCTTCATCAGTAATATCTGGATCAGTCACTGATGATTGATACTCCTGAACCAATGAAAATAACTCCGCAAGAGAAGCTCGCACTGTTGCCAATGGAGTATTAATCTCATGGGCAATACCGCTGGTTAAGCGACCAAGTGAAGCCATTTTTTCAGATACGAGCAATTTTTGTTGATTATCTTGAATTGCTTGGTATGCAGCTTCTAAGAGTATGCTTCGCTCTTCCAATTCGGACGTTCGTTCTGACACGCGATTTTCTAAATCTAAAAGCAATACTTGCATTTTATCAAACAGGAAAGCATTTTGGATAGCTAAAGCGACTTGGTCTGCGAGAACTTGCAATGTTGCGATATCTTGCTGGCTGAAAGCAGCTTGTTCTTCACATTGCACATCGAGTACACCAAGCAACTCTTCTCCCGCAATCAAAGGAAGTGCAATTTCCGACCGTGTTTTTCCAAGATGGGGATTGTTGAAATATACAGCATCCTCCCCAACATCCAATGCGATGCGAGGCTTTCGAGATTCAGCCACATGCCCAACCATACCTTCCTTACCTATTCGCAGGAGATGATTTTCTGCCAGCATTCGTTGGCCACCTGCACTATTGGCTTCTCGCATAACTGCGAATTCTTTTCGCTCATCTAAAAGAAATACACCTACATGATAGAAACCAAATCGTTCGCTTATCAGGTGAGTGACTTTTAATAAGAGCGTATCTAAATCTCGGATTTGTGCAGCGCTTCTGCCCACTTCCGCAGCAGTTTCTAGTTGCATCGTGCGGCGAACTAATCGCCGATTATTATCTGCATAAGTACTTTCACTGGTTTGCACTCGCTCAAGCACGTCTTTTACATCTTTCAAAGCAAAATTAATAAACACGATCGTGAGACCCACACCTAGCATAAACATCATCCACCATATCATTGGCGAAATGGAGTAGATCGGGGCAGGCAACTTTCCCACTTGTTCAAGATAAACCAGCATAAGACCGCCTACCATACTGATGATTCCATATAACACACTAGCACGTATACTTACAAGGGTGCCTACGAGTAGAACAACAGGAATTAGCAAAAGAAAAGAAGGCGTATCGACCCCACCCGTAATTGATGCAAACGAGAATAGAATTATCCAAGTAAATGCTGAAAGTACATGGCTGGCAAGAACTATACTCTTCCTTTGAAGCAAGTAATTCGTAATGCTGTTGATGATTAAAGTCGCCCCAAGTGCTATAAAAACTAAAACCTGTGCTTGAGCGTAAACAGGCAAAAGCCATACAACGAGTGAATATAATAGAGCAAAACCTATAATGAACAATAGTATTGAATTATTAATTATATGTAGAAGCTTTGCTCGACGAAAATTGTCGAATTTATTAAACTTTGGAAGAGAATAAAACTGGCGGATTTTGTTCCACATAATCTAACTCGGTTACTCTAAAAAAATGCACTCATTCGGGATCACAATGTGCTCTGATTAATTTATTTAATATTGGACTGTATGATAAATCATTAATACAATTAGGCAAGATTATTTGAATTATCAGATTGTGATACCATAGATTCTAAACGAATAGCCTTACAAGCGCTTATCAATTAAAAAATGAAAATATTTAATAAACAACTCCTACACTTCATTGTTCTAATTCTCCTATTGGTGGGTATCTACCTCATCTTTCAAAACCAGGATTTTCAAGCTGGCCAGTTTCTGAGTATTTCAACCTCGAACTGGTTGTGGATTTCGATCGCGGTGCCGATCCTCCACCAGGTATATGCTCTCTTTGCCTGGCGCGGGCAGCTTCACTACAATTGGATGAAGCGGATCTTTGGGGAGAGAGCTTTTCTAGTCTGGGGGATAAGTTTCTTCGTTCTTTTCGCCGCGCGGCCAATCTCTGTAATCGGTTTGGCAATATCCAATCGCTACACAATCCCTATTCCAACGGTATTCGGAGTGATATTGGCAGTTCTTTGTACACCCCCGGTGATATATCTAGCCTACTCGATTCACAAATTCTTCGGCATCGAGCGCGCCTTAGGTATTGACCATTTCGAGCCAGAAGAGAGCAAGAAACGACCTTTTGTTCGAGAAGGCATCTTCCGTTGGACACCCAATGCCATGTATAAATTTGGCTTCCTGGCACTGTGGATACCTGGTTTACTGCTACTATCAAGGACAGCCTTACTCTCAGCCCTTTTCAGCCATCTTTATATTTGGGTGCATTTCTATTTCACAGAATTACCAGACATGCGTTATATCTACGGAAGAGAAACCTGAGATGGCAATTACATTTAACCTAGATCTCGAAGATGTCGATTGGGAAGAGATCAAAGAGAAAGTTAGCGAGGATCACTTCGACAACGGTCGCACCCCAAAACAGTTAAAAGCTAGCTTTGAGAACAGTTTCGCCACCTGTATCGCCTACGACGGGGAGCAAATCATCGGCAAGGCCAGAGCACTCTCAGATGGTGTTTGCAATGCCTACATCCTCGATGTGTGGACATATTCACCCTACCGCAGCCAGTGTATCGCCAGCGAGATGATGCAAAAACTCTTCAAGCAACTGACCGGCCAGCATGTTTATCTTTTCACTGACGACACCATGGAATTCTATGAGAACTTGGGCTTCAAACAGCAAAGCATCGGCATGGGCAAGGTTGTGGGTAAGTGGTTAGAATCTAACCCCAAATACTAAACCTTCTATCAATAAACCACTGAGTCACAGAGAGCACTGAGAATGAATTATTGATCGAGAAGTCTTCGTGTTTTCTGGTTAGCACGGTAGTAAACCGTGGAGCGTCCCAAAGTGTCATTCTGAGCGACAAAAGGAGCGAAGAATCTATGTGTTTGTCACTCAAAGAGCAAGATTCTTCGTCGCTGCTCTCCTCAGAATGACAGTTCTGCGGCTGATTTCATTGTCCACGGTTAAGTACCGTCCTACCGTTTTCTGTGTCTCCGTGATGATCTGAGATTTTTTGTCAAAAAAATGCCACGAATATATTGATTTTATTCGTGGCTTTCGTTCAATTCGTACAAATTCGTGATACCGCTTTAGGGCACTTCCCCGGTCTCGATATACTCGTCGATAACCTTCTCTAAGATGGTCAGGGGCATGCCGCCGCTCTTTAATACCACGTTATGGAACTGGCGGATGTCAAATCGGCCACCCATCTCTTCTTGTGCCTTGGCGCGCAATTCAAGAATTTTAATCTCACCAATTTTGTAGGAACAGGCCTGGCCGGGCATAACGAAATATCGTTCGATCTCGCTAACCACACTCTCATGCGCCTGAGCGGTGTGTTGCTCCATATACTCGATGGCCTGCTCGCGTGTCCAGCGTTTGTAATGGATACCCGTATCGACCACCAGGCGCACCGCTCGGAACAGGATCGAATCCAAGAAGCCCAACTCACCATAAGGATCATCCTGATAAGCCCCCAACTCACGCGCCAAATTCTCGGCGTACATTGCCCAGCCTTCGATATATGCAAAAAATGGAATCATGCGACGGAAGTAGGGCACGCCCTTTAGATTCATCGCAATTGCAATCTGAAAGTGATGTCCGGGGATTCCTTCGTGATAAGCCAGGGTCTTCATGCCGAATTTTTGGGTTTCTTTCATATCCCGCAGATTGGCGTAGAAAACTCCAGGGCGAGAACCACCCAAATCTGATGGTTGGTAATAAGCACCTGCCATGGTCTTTTCGCGAAATTCGGGCACACGCTGCACTTCGAGCCCAGCGTTGGGGCGGATGTCG
>JADHTJ010000230.1 GCA_016785015.1 Anaerolineales bacterium | reverse complement strand
AAACTGAACATCTTGCGCTAGAGCTCATTAGTTTCCCAAGGCGGGGTGGTCTTAGTAATATATCGAAAGGTGGGATACGCAAAAGAAATATCTATGTGTTCGCTGAATTCCCTCAGCACAGTTTCCCAAATTAACTGAGCGCTGCCCCGGCGCTGGCGAGGTTCACATAGATAGCGGATAGTCAACTCGACTCCATGCTCAACCACCCGAGTGTACACTGTTGAGGTTAGGTGCATGTAAAAGATCAGGTATTCTTCGTCGATGACTTTTTCCTGCGGATCAATCTGTTCCGGTAAAATGCTGTTCTTTTTGGCAATCTCCCCCAAAACGCTCTTTGCCTTTTCCCAATCACTCTCGAAGGTTACGGTGATTGGGATTTCGTTCCATATGTAATTGAATCCGTGGGAATAATTTGCCAGCGGCGAGGTGAAGATTGCCCCATTAGGAACGTGGATAATCCTACCGGTACTCTGATCACCCTCAACCCAATTCCTGATCTCCATCAAGGAAAATTGAAAAATTCGTATATCAATGACATCTCCGGCGTGTTCGCCGATCTGTACCCGGTCGCCAACTCGAAAGGGATGCCGCCAGAGGATGAATATCCACCCCGCCAGGTTGGTCAGGGGATCTTTCAGGGCAATTGCCACCCCTGCGGATAATAATCCCAGGTACGTGGTAAGACCGGTACTATTGCGAACCCAGATGGGAATGATGAATATCGCCAACAGGAAGAATAGAATATAACCTGTAGTTTTTCTCCAGTTGTACCGGGCTTTGATATCCGCAGTTCTGCGGAAAGCAAATTGCAAAATACCCCTGCGTATCAACCACAAAGCAATGATGATTAGGAGCGTCAAAAGCAGGTTGGCTGCGATCTCTGCATCAAGATTGAGTCGGGTTTCAATAAATTCTAACCAATTATTCATGTGAATTCTCTGCTAGCGCAATATGTTTTCGCTAAAGTTATGACGATGCGATTAAGTCATCTTTATTTCAGGTTTCTAGGAATGCCCGTGGTAATGGTCAGATTTGGGGGTAGGGTGCGTTCTTCGTACGCACCCTACCCCCAAATCTCGGAGCCAACCCCGGTGATTCCCATTGAACCTTTATTTTATCAGCAATGTTTCACCTGAGATGTTGTATACTTATCATGGCTGATGGTATTGATGGGCTGGATCAAATGATAATGTAATTCCATTTGGGGCATTTTCTCTCCTTGAAAGGATATCGGGCATGCAAGCATTACTATTCTCGCCTCATTCAGATGAAGCCGCTGTCTTAACAATCGTTCTCCAGCAAGCTGGCTTTACGGTGCGCTCAGTCAGGGAATTGGATAAAGCGATAGAAGCCTGGCCTCAACAGCCAGCAGAATTTATCTTGATTACACTGAAGGGAGATCAGGCATCCGCACTCAAGGGAATACAACTGATGCGCTCCCATGCTGCGGTTCCAATCGTGGTGATTGTAGATGTTGTATCCGATGATTTCCAAGTTGAATTATTGGAAAAAGGGGCCGATCTAGCGATCACAAAACCCTATAGTGTTCGGCTCTTGCTCGCGCAAATTCGGGCTTTGTTGCGCCGTGGTGCGGGGATGCCCTTTTTTAGTTTACCAACCTTGACCCAGGCTGATTTGATACTGAACCCTGCAGATCGGACTGTCTCAGTAGCTGAAGGTGAATCCAAGCGTTTGACACAATTAGAATTTCGCTTACTTTATCAATTAATGACCCATGTTGGCCAGATCATTCCTTCGGAAACGATTGTTGAGCATGTCTGGGGATACAGCGGGGAAGGGAACCGTGAGTTGGTGCGCGGCTTGGTGCAAAGATTGCGTTCCAAGATCGAGCCAGACCCTCGAAGCCCGCGCTATATCCTTACCGAGCCAGGGATAGGGTATTTCTTCAACCGCTTCGCGGAATAAACCAAGTGGTATTTTCCTGAAGAAGGGCCTTTCGAAATGAAAGGCCTTTTAAGTTTGTTTGTGTCCACCCATCAAAAAATTGCCATTTATTCTAGTATTTGACACACAAATTACACATGGGGGTGATGGCTTTCATATACCCGTCAGGTATAAATATTTGTAGAGTAGAATGCCTTTGATGAGGGCGTTGCTGCACAGTCAGTTGTGATGCTATCAATTAGGGATGTGAGCCCAGCCCATTGGTCGATAAATACTATTTGGAGAAAGCTTTATGGCAAAGACAACATGTCCATCTTGTCAATCAAATTTCAACTTGGAAGGAAAATTAGAAATCGGAACCATAACAAAATGCTCTGAATGTAAAGAAAGCTTAGTGATAATTTGGTTATTCCCCCTCACCATGGATTTCCAACAACAAAATACTTTCATTCGGAAGCAGCCCAAGATCAAATTGAATTCGAAATTACACTAGCAATTGTCTTCACTCATTTCGGAAGTTGTTCGTATGAGTAATGAAAGGGTTTATTCTAAGTATTTATCGGAAAGTTTCTGAAAAATGTGTCCATTTTGTTTCTCCATAGAGTAAATGTCTTTAAGGCATTGGATTTTGATTACCCCAATCGACGCCAAGGTTGACCAGCACGTCGACTGGGCTGTTAGGATCGAACTCTAAAAAGTAATTACCGGGGGGTATGCCAAATAATTCGGCAAAATAGCGTACAGTATGGGGGTTTCCGGTATAGTCCACGATCCAGGTTGTGGTGCTGTATTCGCCGTTGATTGTTCCTATGATATTCGCTCCCATTGATTGAAGATAGCTCTGTGTTCTCGATGCCAGGCCATCTACCAGGCTGCCATTCGCCAGGTTGATCTTGGCCCCCTCGGCGGCCATGCGCTCCAACTGCGATCCGGGAGCCAACGGTCCGAGGGTTCCGGTATTGACCAGAAAGACTTCATCTCTCACCTGACGGATCTTGTCAGGCAGAGGCACCAGGATATCCTGTTCGTCTGGGGACTCTGCCAGCAGCACCTGGGGTATAGAGATAGACTCGCGTTGGATATTTCCAGCAGGAACTTTTTGTGCCAACAGAGCTAACTTGATGGCCTCATCTAATTGCAGGTTAGTTTGTACGCCTGCGATCAACTCAGCATAGAGTGTTGGCGCATTGGTGATCATGATCGCCAAAGCCTCGGGACTGAGCATACGCTCACGGATGCCCATAATCACCTGCTGTTGTCGAACAGCCCGGTCCAGGTCGCCCTTTTCAGAGTTGCGCGCTCGGGCATAGGCCAGGGCCAATTCGCCAAACAAGGTCTGCCGTTCTGGTTTGAGGAAGATCGGATCACCGACGATGGGATCGATCTTGATCTTTTCAGGCACGTCGATCTTTATGCCGCCAATTTCATCGATGAAGCGCACGAAGGCTGCAAAGTCGATCTGAGCATAATAATTTATTGTTACGCCCAGCAATTGTTCGACAGTCTTGACGGCCAGGGCTGGTCCTCCGCCCGGCAGCTGATAGGCTTCCCCGAGGAAATACGCCGTGTTGATGCGTCCATTCTCGAAACCGGGGATTGAGACCCATAAATCACGCGGGATGGAGAGCATCCCAGCCGAATTGCTGAGGGGATCCAAGGTCAGCAGCATCATCGTATCCGTGCGCGAAGGCCCCTCCCCTGATGACCAATCCCGATAATCCAGGCCCATCACCAGGATGGTGACCCGGCTGGTGCCGTCCCAAGGAGTGAGGGATACATCTGGCATGTAAAATGGTTCAGGTTGAAAGGCGACGGTCTCATCTTGTGGATGGGCTACTGATTCATTTAAACGAAAACCCACTGAGGAAATAGAACCGACTCCCATGCTGCCAAGTTGTTTGGATGTCCCATAGAAACCGAACGTCATCAAGAGTGTCGAAATTATTACGGCCATGATCAGGCCAAGGCGCTGACCTTTTGAGGTCGGCGGCGATTTCAAAAATTGGATAAATTTCTTCATGATTTCACCTGTTATGGGGTTTCTTGGGTTGGTGTTGGTGTTGGCTCTAATGTTGGTGTCGGGCTTTCAGCCTCAAGCGTGATTTCAGGCATGGGCGTTGCTTCTAAGGTGATTGTTGCTTCCATAGTAACTGTCGCTTCCAAGGTGCTGGTCAATTCAGGGGTTGGTGTCACCTGGAGATCTTGAGGGGTTGGCGTTTGCGTTCCATGACATTGCTCCCCGGCGTAAATAACCGTTGGCTGCACCCCCTGATCATCCAGCAGGCTTTGAGCCAGGGTATACTGTTCCGCCGCCGCACACCAGTCACCCTGTTCAGCCAGTCGATCTCCATATAGCAGCAGCGCCATTTGATAGCGATCCTTGGCGAAAATCCCTGAAAAGTCCCGTAAGAAAGGAGCAGCAGCAGCTAATTGGCTGAAATAATTGACAACCTTATCTGGAAAGATACCCCAAAAACTCACCCCAAATTTGTATATATATGTCCATTCCCGGTATGTAGTGGCTTGCGAGTCCAACGGCACGAACTTTTCAGCAAGTGAAAGATCATATAAGCCGCCTTCCAGGTCACCGTCTTCGAGGATCTTTTGGATGCCTGCATTGCGCAAGGCCAGGTACAGCATCCTGTCGACCTGACTGACCTGGTACAGTGGATCGATATCTCGCAAGGCGAGGATGGTCTGGCGTAGATTCTTCCAATCCTGAGCCAGAAGCTGTCTCTGGGCAACGGCATATATTTCATCGATCGCCCGGGTGTCTGGCGTGGGTGACGGGGTTGCCTGTGGAATTTCAACTTCAACCCCTGGATCAGCAGTCTTGGATAGATAAATCAGGACCTCGGCCAGTCGATCTGTAATGCCGGGAAAGCTGGGGTTTTGGCGAAGTATGTACTCAAAGCGCTGGCGAGCCAGATCATAATTGCCGGCATTCAAATCAGTCATGCCTAACTCATATTGCAGTTGTAGATCGACCACGCTGGCAAATTCAAGATTTCTTTGACGCTCCTGAATGCCTGATGAGTAGCCCGAGGCGATCCCCGTGGCGCTGAAGACGGCTAGTGCTGAAATCCACATAACGATCCACTGCCACCATTCCAGGCGCACTATAAAATTTGATAAATTTTTCATCTATTGCTTATTTCTCTTTCGGTTGCGTAACATCAAATGTAACTGCAAGTTACGCACATGTAGCGAGGTTTACCTGGAAATAGGGGGTGGGGCAAACGCCCACCACCCCCTATTTCCAGGGAGATTCTATTAAGGTTGCGTAACATCAGATACTAATTCTCTCGCCAATAGCCATTAAAGGAATCATCCTGCGAGAATTTCGTGGAATTTTTTTTTTGCAGGGGAAACTGTCACACAAAACAACTCGCAGGCCTGCGTATTTTTTTGATGCTAACTCTAATTAAGTGTAATGGTCAAGGGTAGATTGAACACAATTCTGATGCAACTTTCACCGCTGAGACGCGGAGTTCGCAGAGTTTTTCTCCTGTAAAATGCGAGAATCTCCGCGTTCTCTGCGACTCTGCGGTGTTCAGCCTTCTAT
>JADHTJ010000229.1 GCA_016785015.1 Anaerolineales bacterium | reverse complement strand
CGTTGGGCCTGGTTCAGCCTTTACGATCCCCTTTACCCGACCTCGAATCTGGCCAACCTGAAAGCTGATGCCCTCACCGAGATCGGCCAGGCATTTCGAGAGTATAATTGGGCGCAGATACCATAAACTGTATAACCACCAAAAATAAGATATCTCAAGAAGTTCAACTTCTCGAAGAAGTTGAACTTCTACAATGAGAAGATTTTTTAGATGCTTATTTATGAAGACCATTCTTTTTGTATGCACGGCCAATATCGCCCGCTCTCCGATGGCAGCGGCATTGTTCAATAAAAAAATGGCTGATATGGGCTTATCAAATCGCTGTCAGGCTCAATCGGCAGGCACCTGGGGGCGGGATGGATATCCGGCAGCCGCTGAGTCTATCCAAGTGATGCAGGAACGAGGGATTGACATCAGTTCTCACCGCTCCCGTGAAGTTCGTACCGAGATTATCAGCGCCGCGCATCTGATCCTGACCATGGAGAGGGGCCACAAAGAGGCATTGCAGATTGAGTTTCCACACAAAAGAGATAAGATTTATTCTCTCACAGAAATGGTTGGGCCAGGGTATGACATCGCTGATCCCTACGGAATGGGCTTACAGGATTTCGAGGAAACGGCTGCTGAGTTGGAAACCATCATCGAAAAAGGGGTTGACGAGATGCTATGCCGCGCATGCCCGGAATACTTCAAAGAGTGATCTGCTTTTTATTGGACTGCGGAAGAGATTTTACGGCTACCAATAGAACGCCATGGGATTGGTCTGTGACACCACCTACACCCCATGTCGGTTGAGTTCATTGCTCAGTGTACTCTGGAAATCTCTGATCACTGCTTGGTGTGATCTGGGAAGAAATTGTGATAACTCGCTTTGAAAATCCATGCTCATATCCTGGAGCATCACATTGACGGCATCCAGGCTTGGCTTCATTTCAGGTGTGATCAATCCCTTGCGCAGCAAGAAATACAGATCGAAAAAATCGCGTGGCTTGCTGCGTGTCAATAGCGCGCTGATCTTTTCTTCCACCATTCGTGTTTCTGGAAGTATCGTGAGTGTATAAGCTGGAAGAATATCTGACGTGATGAGAACTCCCTGGCCCTGAACATCGTTTTGTTCACGGAGGGAGATTTCGAGCTGCACCCGGATGTGATAGTCGTGTATCCGGTAATTCAAAATAGCCAGATACCCTCCCGACGTCGCTTTACTCTCCTGGATGTCCACTTCAATAGTACTCAATTCGAACTCCCCCAAGGTTGCCAGCACCCAATCCTCGATTTGGTGCACGTTAACGCCAAATCCGGAGAAATCGAGATCCTCCGAAAACCGGGGACTGCCATAGACGATTTTGAGCGCCGTGCCTCCCTTGAACATCACCCGTTCACTGCCCTTCTGTCGGTAGAATGCGTTCAGAAACAGATGCTGGCAATACTCTCGGGCAATGTTGATCTCGGTGGTCTGGCTGCGGGTAGCTTGCGCTGAAAGCGTCTCTCGATTGATCACAGCAGTGCCTCGACTTTCTCGACCAGGGTTGGTCGTTTGTAGAGTTGAGCCAACGCCAGTATTCGTTCTGAATTTAAGGTAGCGAGATCCAAGCGGTCGGGCAAGGAGAGCTTACCCAGGCTGGCGAAGTACAGACAATCTACTAGAGCTTTCTCAGGTTCAGCGATCAGGACTATTTTTCCACCAATGTTTTCCGGGCGGTATCCTGTAAAGGCTATGGGTTTGATGTGGTGGTAGGTGAATACTTTGCCGAGCGCTTCGAAGCGGCGTGTTGTCCGGGTTGTAGCCGAAGCGATTTCGAACACGGCTTCAGGGATAAGATGGTAAAAGGCCAAAGCATAAAGAAAGGAAATATAGGAGGGGCGAATCAACACATTGCCCAACGCCAATTCGCTGGGGAGGCGGTCGGGGAGGGCATAAAGTTCGCGCCGCAGCTTGACTACATCCCCACGCTTATGGGCGCGCGTAAGCAGAAATCTCATTGAAACTTCCGTAGCCCTGAGTAGGTGACGTAAATCCTGTGGGCTGAAGAGCCTCAGATCGTTCCGCTGGATGGTTCTTTCTACCTGTAGCCAATTCAGTTGCTTAGTCATATCGCTAAATATCCTAAACTGTTTACAGTATAGATTGGTTATCGAGCTATGTCAATCCCCCGGTCACTTTCAAGTTTGCTCGTGATTTCTTGTTTGTAACCTGACAACCGATCAACACATCTCAACAGTTCGGGGGTATGCTGTACGGTGTCCTCTAGCAAGGATAGTAAATATTCGGTGGCATATTCATGTACTATCTGGTTGCGAATCTCTCGAATTTCCTTCCATTCGTAAGCTGATTGAATATGCCCTCGTTTTTCCGCGCGGTTGATCCGGTCGATGAATGTGGAGCTTGCAGGCAGAAACTCGATAACGTCAATAGCCCTGAAAACCCGCTGAGTGAGAATGTCCGCTAAACGTGCAAAACGGGCAGTTAGGGCATCCCATCGCTCCCATTCTGCCTCGCTAAAATCTTTATCTGTACTGATCTCTGGAATACGTTTGAATGAATAATTCAGGGTTTCAGCGGCTTTTTCAGCCAGTGCGATCTGCTCCAGTGCATTCTCTAGATTTAGTCGCTCTTTTTCGGTTACGGCCATATTCGAACCCCTTCCAAAAAGGCCAGACGAATAAATGCTGGTTGATCCTTCCTATGGGGGTCTGGGGAAACCAAAATATCCACTCTCTGGTCCCCTAATTCTTCCTTGATGACCATACGTAACTTTTTGATCAACTCATAAGCACAGGTCGCGCCGCGACGGGAAACAATTAGTAAGTCCAAATCTCCCCCCTTTTTTCTCAAATCGGTCCGAGAGCCAAATAGATAAACGACTGCATCCGGATAATCCTGCAGGTGTTCTCTGAACAATCGGGATAACTTCTCGATTGTATCACTTTCCAAGCGAACCGTTTTCAGGGGTGTTTTCAACACACTGCTCATTATTTCTTTCCAATTCAGAGATGTTCATTGCGTATCCATTATAGCATCTTCTGGCTGATTTGATTGTAGATTGATTCCAAAATACGCACTGTCAAAACCTCAACCGCCTGTGGTCGGTTTTTTTTCAACTGCCACTATCTTGTCGGTCTCTGATGCCTTTAGCGAGTTGCCTGACTCAACAATTCGTCCAAGAATTGTAAGTCTACAAGGATTGCTCCCTGGGCTAAAGCCAGCTCTCTCGCCTGATCAGTGAACCCAGCTCGGGAAAAGAAAATATAGTGCCTATCTAGGAGATTTCCGCTTCGAGTTGTCAGTTGGATTTGCTCTGCTCGTTGGATTAATTTATTCACTTCTTTTCTGTTTAGGGCGCTATCTCGTTTCCACTTACACTCCCCGTACAACACTGCGGCCTCATCCCAGTTGATCCCCACTACGTCAATTTGTTCTGTTGTGCTCCAATGGGAGCCAATCTGTTGGGGGAGAAAAGGAAGATGTCCCGCCTCGGCCGCTACATAGACCCACTCACGGCACAGTTCTTCGAAAGTATGCGTACCGACAAAAGCACGCCAATGACGTTCGATCGTATTCCAAACGGCGGCAAAAGCGCCGCGAACGATGAAGCGCAGTTGAGGGGCAAGAAAGCGATGATAAAAGCGTAGATAGGGGTCAGTAACAATGTACCGGCTTTTTCTGCTAAGCTCTGGGTTCCGTTCCGTTGCCGGTACTTCTCGTTGTAAAAGTCCCAATCTTACCAGGGTATTGAGATAATTGCTTACCGTCCCCGGTTCCGCGTTGAGTGCCTGGGCGATTTCTTTGGGCGAATGGACAGAATTGGCGACCTGGGCAATGATGGCTGCATACAGTCTGGGTTGGGAAAAATGATCGTGGAGCAGAATGCGGGGTTCGTCTTGCACCAAGGATGACCACCCCAGCACTCGCTGAATGATATTATCCACTACAGACAGGTCTGGATCCATGCGCTCAAGGTAATAGGGAACCCCACCCAGGACTGAATAGAGCGCAATACACGACTCGACGTCATATTGGGGGAAGAGAGTGCGCACGTCTTTGAACGGCAATTGAGTTAGTTTCAAGGTGCCTGTTGCTCGACCATAGAGGGGGGAGCGGTGAGCCAGAAGGCCTTCTTCCATCATGCCAATATGCGAGCCCGAGAGGATCAACATAACCGGTCGATCTTTCAAATATTGATCCCAGGCTGCCTGGAGTTTATGAGGCAGGTCGGGATAAGCTTCAATGGCGTAGGTGAATTCATCGAGAACGATCACCAACTTCTCGCTTCGCCCTTCGGTCAACCGGACGATTTCTCGTAATAACTCATCCCAGTCAAAGTAGGTGAAATCCACCTGGGCTGGTGGTTCTCCGTGGATTTCTTCATATACGGCTCTGGAAAGGGAGCGCAGCAGAGCGGCTGACGATGTGTCAGTGGACAGCCAGTAAAAACCGGGTGGTTTCCGAGCATTGAGCCAGTGGGTAAGCAGGCGCGTCTTTCCAATACGTCGACGACCATAGATAACACATAGGGTACCCCCAGTATCCGCGTATTGACGATCCAGGTATGCTAACTCGAATTCACGACCGACGAATTTCAGGCTGTCTCCTTGTGGTAGTTAAGTTAATCCAAATTAAGCTATTTCCATGAGTAGATAATACCACATGATTTGGCTTTTACCTAGGTCATCGTAATTTGCAGCAAAAAGCTCATCAAAACCCCAACCGCCTATGGTCGGGGTTTTCTTCTTTCCTATGTTTTCCACCCTCCTCTTTCTCTCCCGCTCTCGTCACCATCTTACCCTCCGGCGTGAGCAACTCAGACAGCAACCCTTGGAAGCTGTATGGCACGAGACCTTTCATGGCCTCCACTGCCTGCGCCTGCCAGTCATCGGGTGAAGCATAATCCTCAGGATGCGCGGCGATCACCTCGCGGATGATGGCCTGCACCCGCTGCGGATCGGTTGGGGCAATATGCTGCACTTTCACCAATGTCGGCGGCTGCCAACGCCCACCAATACGCGCCCGCAGCCAGGCTTGCAGCGAGGGCAGGTCCAGGGTGGTATCCCCGTAGCGCACGCTCATGCTCAACGTGGCACGGATCAAATCAGCATCTTCCGGGTCGGGGGAGAAAAATGCCTGGGTGGACGTGTTGGCTAACAGAGACTGCACCACCGACTCGAACCCTTCGATGCGGCGCAGCATGGAAAGCGACTGTGCCAGGGCAAAGACGCGCGCCCCGAACTTGGCTCCCTCGGAAAGCATGTACTCCAAGCGCATCCCCGCGCCGATCTCCTGCGTTTCGTCGATGATGAAATAGAATGGTTTGGGGCTATATAATGTAACCTTGCGGAAAACAGAATCGAAGACATTGTAAACCACCCCCGCGGTCAGGCGGGCGCCCTCGCGCCCCATCTGGCCGGAAGGCAGCCGCATCACGACCCACGCCCCTTCTTCGACCCACTTTTCCAGATCTACGAAACGGTTCTGGTGCATA
>JADHTJ010000228.1 GCA_016785015.1 Anaerolineales bacterium | reverse complement strand
CCAGCGAGACAATTAAAATGCTTCCGAAAAAACCTGATCCTATTTTATTAGCAGATATATTCCAACAAATTGCCCGTCTGGGCGCTATTCACCCGGCTTTTTATCCTGTTGCCAGCCCATAATTGGCCAAGGTATTGTTATAACAACATTATATAGACAGCTTTCAATATTGTCAATGTTAATCTAAGTTTTTCGTATATATCGTTCAATATTTTAAACTCTTACTGTATTTTTATCAATTAATTTAATTGTATTTTATTATCTAGGGAAATGTCTTAGTTCAGTTACGATTTCCCCAAAAATACTTCCTCGGGGATGGAAAAATTGAAACCAACTTCGGTGTTGGAGGCTGTTTTAAAGGGAATCCTGTTCCCTATGAGAAACGAACTAACTGCTCCCCGCCTCGATTCTCAACAAAGCAGAGGGTAAAATACATTCATGCGCTATCATGGAACTGTTATCAGACCGCCTAGCGAGGCATACAGCTACATTTTACAAGTCACCTACGGATGCTCGCATAACGACTGTACTTTCTGCGGCACCTATCTCGACAAGCCTTTTCAAACCCGTGAGATCAACCAGGTATTAGAAGATATCCAAATGGCCGCGCAAATGATGCCTGATACTCGCCGGGTTTTCTTAGCCGATGGCGATGCGCTGGCATTGAGCACCCGCCGTTTGATTCAAATCATCGACGCGCTCAAGGCTGCGTTTCCCCATCTTGAACGCGTGGGCACTTATGCTAATGCCCAAAATCTCTTGAACAAGAGCGACGCAGACCTTGAGATGTTAGTACAACGGGGATTGGGGATTGTCTATCTCGGCCTGGAGAGCGGCAGCGACGAAATTTTATCGCGTATCCACAAAGGTGCAACCGCGGTCGAGATGCTTGCTGCGGTAAAAAAAGCAAAAAAGGCTGGCTTGTTAGTTTCGATTATCGGCATCCTCGGGATTGGCGGCCCAGAGCTTAGCGAACACCACGCCAATCAGACGGGTCAAGTCGTCAGCCAGATGGACCCCGATTACTTCTCTATGCTGACTCTAATGTTGGTTCCAGGCACAAAACTTCACGAACAATGGCGCATTGGGGAATTCAAACTGTTACAACCTGATGAAATATTAGGAGAATTAAGTCACGTCATCGAACACGCAAATGGCCTTACGCAGTGCACATTCCGCACCAACCATGCTTCAAATTATCTCCCCCTCAAGGGGACCCTGCCCCAAGACAAAACGCGCCTGCTGCAAACCTTAGATGCTGCCCTGGCCCGGGGAAGAGACGCACTGCGCCCCGAAACCTGGCGGGGGCTGTGAAGTAGTCACCAACATGTGTCATTCTGAGACCCAAGCGCATCAGGCGCGGGGTCGAAGAATCCCTGAATACACTCTTTGCAAACCATGCCAATAGGGATTTCTCGCCCGTCCCAGGCGCGGCTCGAAATGACAAAATAGTTTATAGCACCATGTTGGGCCAAAAACCAAGAGAATTATTCATTTCTATGGATCACAGTGATCTCAATCTCGGGGGTTGATATCATCGGGATAACATCCATAACTGAAATCATCTCTGAGATAACCAGGACCTTCGGCGAAAATTCTTCCACCTGCGGTTCAATCGACATCACCGAACGGGGATCGAACCTTTGGATTGGGTCGCCAACGCCTCCGACAAATCCTTCAAGATTTACTTTGGCAATCAGAAAATCTCCCTCAGGGTCAACCAACCGCGTCACCCCAGCCATGACATAGCCGCCTTCGGTGGGTTTGATTTCTTCGATCTCATCGAGTCTTTCATCACCCAAGATACGCGACCATAAATGGTTGCCTTGCTCGTCAAATTTTACAACCAGGATATCGCCCCCATGTCCGGGCAAAGTCAGCTTGCCGCCGGCGATGAAGCCATCTTCGGTTTCGTTCATTGTCCAGCCGACATCCTCGGCTGGGCCATCGACCATAGTGCTCCACTCTAAGTCACCCGCGGGGCTGAGTTTGATCCCAAACAGCGCGCCGTTCCCTTTGGCGCCAAAAGATCCCGTCTTATCACCAAAGGCATAGCCACCATCGCTGGTCACCCGCACACCATCCCAATTGATGCCTTCGGCTCCCGCCCCACCGATCGTTTTCGCCCAAATCACATCCCCCTTTTCATCGATCTTGATCAGGCCCGCATCCGCTTCGCCCGCGCCAAAGGACCAAAATGTCCCACCTATGACATAACCCCCATCCACTTGTGCAATACCGCTGCCGACATCGTCCTCAATGCCACCATACGTCTTGGCCCAATCCAGAGTTCCATCAATTTTGAGTTTGACCACCATGAGATCTTTTCCCCCAGCTCCAAAAGAGTCGGATGAGCCTATGGCGATAAACCCATCTTCAACTTCCAACGTAGTCATCCCACCTTCAACATCTGAACCGCCAATGGCTTTGCTCCAATCAAGATTACCTTCCACATCCAATTTGACAATAAATAAATCCGTTCTCCCAGCCCCATAGGAAAGGGTTGTGCCCGTGAGCAGGTACCCCCCATCATTCGTTGGATTGACGGAATAGCTGCCGCGTTCATCGCGAGGGCCGCCGATCACTTTGCTCCAAAGATACTCCCCATCTCGATCCAGTTTGACGATCATAAAATCATGCGAGCCATCCTGGTTGCCGCCCCCATCGCCATAGCCATAGGAACTGGTCATACCGACGACGACATATCCATCCTCGGTTTCATAGAACGAAGGCGCGTAGTCGCGTCCCTCGCCCCCTATGGCAATGATCCAATAGGTATGGTCCGTTTCTTGCGGGATTTCTTCTGCAATCGACTCAGCGACTTCAACTGGGCTTGAAGCCATCGCAGGCAAATTACACGTTAGGATTACGAGGGAAATAAAAATATAGCGCAGAATATTGGCGAGGTTCTTAAGGCTGATATTCATTTCATCCTCCTGAATAATAGTGATAAATCCTCATACCAATAATGATTTTCTCCAGTATACATCAATTAGTGCTTGAATAAGGAAAAAGGATTGCACCATACATTAAATAGCTTATTGGAATTTAGGTATGAAAAGTCCCCAGCTACTTACTGAAGTGCACGCTGGGGACTTTGACATTCTTCCAAAAGCGATTGTTACTCCGCTTCCACCTTCATCAACACCGCTTGCACAGCCAAACGCCAATCGTATTCTCCATTGAACTCATCAAAGCCCATGCAGGTGATCAACGTAAGCAAATCATACTCGGAGTGTGGCAGGGCGCTAAGGGTATCGGGTTTAACTTGCATGATCTCGATCACCTCGTAGATATGACGCATTCCCCAGGCGCGTATGATCACTTGATCACCATGCTGAAGGGTTTGAATATCAACGAAGGGACCGGGAGTATTATCCTTATTCCAAACATGCCCGGTGATAGCCGTGTTACCAACCCAGGTTGGATAAGCAGTGCCTTCGAGATAACCAGCTTGGTCTTCGAGCCAGGTTACATCCCAACCTTTTTCTGTTAGTGGTACTCCTACGATAGACATTTCTAACCCCAGGGAAGGGATCTCCAGCAAGAAATCATCATAAGCCGTGTAAGCTGTTCCATCAGGCTGTTGGGGGGCGGTGTGCAACATCCCTGGGGCAAAACCGGTATCGGGCATGTCCGCCACGCCAATTGCGAACAAGCTCAATTGACTGATGTCGGCGCAAAGATAGCCATCTTCTTGGTAAGTATTGACAACTCTCCCCCATGAACTGCCCGCATGTTGGTGGAACATGCTCAGATTTTGAAAAATCCAACCCGCAGCCTCTAGATCGGCGTATGTGGGCATAATGCAGACTTTCAAGGGTGGTTCGAAGCTGGTAATCGGTAATCTATCCGGACCATAGATCTTGATATCAAAGACCCGGTTTCCTAATCTGAAATTACCATCTCCTTCAGCATTGAGTTCTTCAATCACCAAGTAGCTGCCAGCGGGAACCAAGTTTTCTGGAATTACAACTCTAACGGGGTTAGATGTGAAAACGCCACCACCTGAGCCAATGCTGAAATTCCTGATCAAAGGATTGCCATCTCCATGACCGACGACGACCAGATCTGTGCAATCGTTATTGGTTTCATCAGCTTCGATCATATTGTCATCAGGATCAACCTGACAGGTATGTTCTTCTCTAGGGTTATATAAGTACCCCGGCTCGAGTGGAGAAACGCTAAAAACGACGTCAAAAGTACCTGTCTTAGCATCAATTGTTACATTATTGCCATCCACTGTGCATGTAAGTGAATTTACAGTAATTTCACAGTTGATATTGGCATGATTGGTAATATCTGCCACGTTCTGAATTTCTGGCACGCCATAGCGTGGCCCACCGGGTAATTCATCAATGATTATGGTCTGGCCATCTCTAAAAATTGCTTCCCATTCGCCTGTATTGGATACGGTTACCGTCCAATTGAAAGATATGCCAACAGCGCTTACCCCTTCCACATTATTGGATTTTTCAGCCTCTAGGTCGCGCTGCCGAACTCCGGTGAACACCATGTTATTTATCAGATTTTCAAAATTCATCCATTTTATTCTGCCGCTACCATACCATCCTTCAGGCCAATCAAATTCGCCGTCTGCATGACCGTTGTTGATTGCTGTATTTATGGCAAAAACGGCATTGTCAAATGTTGTTTCGTCTGCTGTGCTCAAATTAAAATTCAGCGTATCGCCCCCCTGATCTTCTTCGCCCTCACCCCCATCAATTTCTTGTAGGGTTCCCACGGACCCAGAAAGGGTGACGGTATCATCTCCCTCACTTCCGTCAATAATATTCGCACCGAATATTCGGTTTATCCATTCTTCATTAGTTTCACCAGGTGCAGCTCCACTTGTTATATAAATTAAGAACTCGCAATCCTTTACGTCGATGATATCATCTCCCTTACCACCATCAATTACTGTCTTATCATCAACGCCTGCTGGGGTTGCATTGTCAGCAGTTATTAAGTCGTCCCCCTCACCTCCTTGAATACTTGTTCCATTTATATTTGCCACTGTAGCATATGGTTGCACTGTTATCTGGTCGTTTCCGGCGCCTGCATTAATGCCATCCAGATCCTGACCTGAACAGGTAATGATATCGTCGTTTCCGGTTCCATTGGGGGAACAATCCGCTAAGGCAATACTTGGTAAGACTAATGTCAGCCCTGCTACAATACAAAAGGCAAAGCAAAATTGAGCTAGTTTAGTGGTCAAAACGAATCTCCATTGTTGGTTGTTTTGCTCTCAATTTCACGTACTAAGGCTGCAAGATTATACTCGAGATATATTTTCGTTTTTATGTGACATAAATCATTATTATATTCCGCTTTTCTCAAGGCAGTAGCACGGTAGTAAACCGTGGAGCGTCCCAAAGTGTCATGGCCGGAGGCCCGCCTGTGGCGTGAGCGACAAAAGGAGCGAAGAATCTATGTATTTGTCACTCAAAGAGTAAGATTCTTCGTCGCTTCAGCCGCTTC
>JADHTJ010000058.1 GCA_016785015.1 Anaerolineales bacterium | reverse complement strand
ATCTTACTGTCGGGGAAAAGCTGCTTCATGTAGTCGCCGCTGGCAATCGTACCTGCAGAACCGGTAGCCGAGGCCAATCCACGATATGTGTCTCGGGGGCCCATCACTTGCTTGAGAACCTCTTCCATGGCATGGCCTGTAACATCGTAGTGCCAAAGGTAATTACCAAATTCTTCGAATTGGTTGAAGATCATCAAATCTTGGCCTGATTCGCGTAATTCCCAACACTTATCGAAAATTTCTTTGACGTTGGATTCAGAACCGGGCGTCTTGATGGTTTCACCAGCGATATTGGCAAGCCAATCGAAGCGCTCTTTGCTCATGCCCTCTGGGAGAATGGCAATCGACTCGCAGCCTAAAAGGGCTGAGTCATAGGCGCCACCGCGGCAGAAATTTCCCGTTGAGGGCCAGACAGCCTTCTGGGTAGTAGGGTCGTACTGACCTGTAACCAGGCGTGGTACGAGACACCCAAAGGCGGCACCCACTTTGTGAGCGCCGGTGGGGAACCACTTGCCTACGAGAACGATAATCCGCGCAGGTACACCCGTTAAACTAGAAGGCAGCTCCAAATAATTTACGCCGCCGAATTTTCCACCACTGACCATCGGTTCATTGTGCCAGTTGATGCGGAACAGGTTGCGAGGATGCACATCCCAAAGCCCAATTGAAGCTAATTCCTCTTTATACTTATCAGGGATAAGCGATGGATCTTTCATCTGTGCGAAGGTTGGGATGATAATGTCTTGCTCGCGGGCGCGTTGAACCGCACGCTCGAGGCGTTCTTCGATTATTGTTAAGTCAATAGTGTACATGGGAAACTCCATTAATTGGGAATGGTGAATTGGGAATAACTAATGATTAATTCAGTTGTCAGACAACTTGATTATATCTCAAACACTCAAATTCAGTAAGTTGTCTGACAACTGATTTTGATGATTTTTGTCACTATTCTTGGTCAGGAGCCTCGCTGACGATATATAGCGGTCGAGCTTTGGCTTCATCATACAGACGGCCAACATACTCACCCAAAATGCCCAGGGAAATTAACTGGACTCCCCCCAGGAAGAGTACGGCGATCAATGTTGAAGCCTGCCCAAAGAAAGCCTGCGATCCTGCCAGGCGCATGGCAATTACCACAGGAATGACAAGAATACTAATTCCCGCAGAAATGAATCCCAAATACATTGCCATCTGCAAAGGGAAATAGGAAAAACTGGTGATGGCATCGGTGGCAAATTTGATCATTTTTCGGAAAGGGTATTTCGTTTCTCCGGCAAAACGGGCAGCGCGTTTGTACTCTACGCCAGTTTGCTTGAAACCTACCCAGACTGACATACCGCGCAAGAAGCGATGGCGCTCGCGCATCTGACCCATCACATCGACCACCTTGCGATCCAAGAGACGGAAATCTCCAGTATCTAAGGGGATATCGACATCGGTAATGCGATAGATCAGTCGATAGAACAGGGATGCGGTGAATTCCTTGAACCAGGTTTCCCCCTCTCGTTCCGACCGCACGGCATAAACAACTTCAAAGCCTTCACGCCATTTAGCGATCATATCCAGGATCACTTCTGGAGGATCTTGCAAATCGGCGTCGATGATCACCACAGCATCTCCCCTAGCGTAATCCAAACCTGCGGTGACAGCGATCTGGTGGCCAAAATTTCGGGCGAAGATCACGGGGCGCACACGCTGATCATTAGCGCCCAATTGACGGATCGCATCCGTGGATCCATCCGTGGAACCGTCATCAATCATGACTAATTCCCATGGATCGTTTGTGGAATTCATAACCTCGCTGATGCGCTTGTACAGTTCAGGTATACTATCTATTTCGTTGAAAATTGGTGCGATAATCGAGAAAGTCGGTTTCATCATCAACTGCTTTCCAAAGGTTTTGTTTCTAGTTCGTCAGGAAATGGCGGCAACCCCAGAGCACGGCAACGCAGATATTTGCCAATCTCCCAAAGCGATAACAACACCGGCACCGCCAAAAAGGCCGCTAATGCCCCGTGGAAAACCAGGGCTCCAATCACCACCACAAAGACGATTCCGGGGTGAACGTGTACAGTGCGTCCAACAATGATAGGGCGCAACCAAATATTCTTGATGCCAGTAAGGACCATATACACAATAAATACAACCACCGCAAACCAGAAGTTCGACATAGCCAGAAAATTCGAACCTTCCAGGAGCGCTACCAACACAGAGAGCACGCCCGAAACAATGGCGCCGATCTCATGCACAAAGCTGGTCAGACCGGTGAATAGCCCCAAGAAAATGGCTCCGGGAAGTCCTATTGCCAACCAAGCTACAGCATCCATGACGCCTACGGCCAACATAAAGGCCAACTGACTTCGCATATAATCAGACCAGACATAACGCAAACGATCCATGATCTGTCGCACATCATTTTGATGGGACTCCGGCGCAATCATTACAACAATTTCTCCCATTCGATGGCCATCGAGCAAGAAGTAATAAAAGCTAACCAGGATGACCAAAACCCACATAAAGTTCTTGGTCACAAAACTTACGATGGCAAAAGCGCTCTCAGCCAGGGGTGTGAACATGTCTGTGGATACACCAGGCAAATCGGGAAGGAACTGCCCCCAAGAAAAGGTCCAATTCATAAAGGTGGCTGAGGTTTCTAGCAACTCGCTATAGTGCGTGGTCAGAGACTCGATGTTTTGGGAGAGCAAACGGATCTGACTGACAGCAGTCGGGACAATGATCGCTGGAGCAGAAACGAGCAAAACTATCGCAATAATGTAAACAATCACTACGGCGGCGCGATGGGAAAGTCGAGTTCGAGAGGACAAGAACTTGACCACAGGGTAAAGCACGTAGGCAAATAGAGCCGCAATCGCTACCGAGTTGATTACGGCCCTGAAATACCATACTAGGCCGACAAAGATAACAATCAGTCCCCCGAATGCCAGGTAGCGGGATTCTATATTCCACTTTTTTGATTGATTCATAGTTCACGGCGACTTGCAAAATCACCCTATACGGGTTGGAATTAACACAAAAACTGTTTGTAAACTTAGTGTCTAGGCTTCTTAAAGGCTGTCATTCTGAGCCCCCGCCAAAGGAACACCTGTGGCGAGGGGCGAAGAATCTCTTAAACATGGTGGGTGAGATCCTCAGGGCAATCGCATATGGATTATCTCTCTGTGAAAATTCTTTCTGGGTCAGTAGCCCAACCCCTTCGACACGCTCAGGCCAGGCGCGTTGGGCGGATTCGATAAGATGTATTTAGTCTGATTCAGCCGCCAACGCGGTTGGCTCCCTACCCAAAAGGATGTTTTGCGTGTTCTCATCCATAGCCGCTATTTCTAAATGCGATTGCCCTGGTGAGATCCTTCGCTTTGCTCAGGATGACACGATATTGGGATAAACTTGTATTTCGGATTAGCTACAACATTTTTCTTACTGCATCCAGAGTAGGCTCAATAACCGGCGCTTCACCTGCGGCTTGCATGGCAGCTTTGACGTCTTTGAGGCCGCTGCCAGTGTTAAACACTACAACTGGATCATTGGGGTCGATCAGGCCATCATTCACAGCTTTGACCACTCCAGCATACGAAGTTGAACCTGCTGGTTCGGCAAAGATGCCTACTTTACCCAATTCGGCAATGGCTGCAATGATCTCACTGTCGGGGACGAGGATGTAGGCGCCGTTGGTTTGGGTGGCAGCTCGCAAAGCGCGCAGGCCATCGCGGGGCAAATCCACGGAGATGCTGTCGGCACGGGTGGTGGCGCTGACGGGTATGATCTCCTCGTTTCCGGCATTGAAAGCATTTGCAATTGCTGCGGACTCATTCGACTGCACCCCAAAGATGCGCGGCATACTCTCGATCAGCCCAAGCTCGAGCAGATCCTTAAAGCCTTTGTGAATTCCGGAAATGATGTTGCCATCTCCAACGGAGACAAAGACTGACAACTTATCGCTGACGGTTGACGGCTGACCACTGACCGCTGTCATCTGTTCCCATATCTCGAAGGCGGCCGTCTTCTTGCCTTCCGCGGTGAAGGGGTTGTAGCCAGTGTTGCGACAGTACCATCCAAATTCATCTGCAGCTTGGATTGAAAGTTCAAAAGCAGCATCATAATTACCGTCGACTAATAAAACTTTTGCGCCAAAAATTTGTAATTGGGCAATCTTTGCAGGCGGCGCAGTTTTTGGTGCGAAGATAACAGATTTGTGTCCCACAGCCGCGGCCATTCCTGCTAAGGCAGCGCCAGCGTTGCCAGTAGAAGCTGTGACAACGATCTCAGCACCAATCTCACGGGCACGCCCAATCAGTATGGCGCTGGCACGGTCCTTAAAAGATGCCGTGGGGTTGCTACTCTCATCTTTGATCCACAGATTCTTGAGACCCAGTTTTTCAGCCAGGAGAACAGGAGAAAACACTGGGGTCCAGCCAGCAGCCCGAAGGGGGGTTCCTCTTCCACCAGGGTCAGAGACAGGCAATAGGGGCAAGTATCGCCACAAGGACTGGTCATCCTTGAAAATCAGATCATCAACAGAAAGTTTGTTGATCGCATCGTAATCTAGCAGCACATCTAAATTGCCGCCATCTGCGGGGCAAGTATAGGTCACTTCATCGGGGCCGTATATTTCATTACATACGGAACATCGATAACCAGTAAATTTGTTCATGCAGTAGGTGCTCCTTCTTCGATTACGCCCGCCATCAGCAGGCCTAGCTGTTCGGGGGCAGCTTCTTCAATGGGGACGATGCCCATGATTTGGCCTTCATAGATGACCGCAATGCGATCTGAGATGGTCATAATTTCATCGAGATCTTCTGAAATCAACAATACAGCTGTGCCATCGCCACGCTGCTTGATTAGCTGCTCTCGGACATATTCTGTTGCGCCAATATCCAAACCGCGTGTGGGCTGAGCGGCAATGATGACGCGTGGTTTTCGGGAAAGCTCGCGGGCTAATACTACCTTTTGGATGTTTCCGCCCGAAAGATTCTTGGCCCGAGTTTCCTGCGATGGCGTTTTGACCTGAAAATTTTCAATCAAGCGATCACTGTGTTTAGATATTTCTCGCAGGTTCAGGAAACCAGAGCGAGAATAGGGTTGTTTATGATGCTCTCGCAAGATCAAATTTTCGGCGACGGTAAACTCTTTGATCATACCGTCGCGCATGCGTTCTTCGGGAATATAGGAAAGCATCAATTCAGTGCGGTCGCCAGGAGATAGATTATTGATCTCTTGGCCTTCAAGATATACTTTACCAGCGGTGATATCCCGCAGGCCGGTTATGACTTCAGCCAATTCAAGTTGACCGTTTCCAGATACACCAGCAATTCCCAAAATTTCCCCAGATTGCACTTCCAAGGAAACGTTTTGCAAACCGGGGGTACCACGGTCGCTCTTGCAAGAAACTCCTGCCAACGCCAACCGAATCTCTCCATAATTGGAATCTCCACGATCTGGAGCGAAGCCAACTTCTCGGCCAACCATCCAACTAGCAAGGTCAGATTTGGTTGTCTCGGAAGTTGGTTTAGTTCCAATTTTGCGTCCATCACGAAGGACTGTAACACGTTGGCTGATATCAATGACTTCGTGCAATTTGTGGGAGATAAAAATCAAACCATGTCCATCAGAGGTCATTTGGCGCATAATAACAAAAAGTTCGTCAACTTCCTGAGGTGTGAGCACCGCGGTGGGTTCATCAAGAATCAACAATGCCGCACCCCGGTAGAGCGCTTTAATAATCTCTACACGCTGCTGTTGACCAACAGATAGCTGCCAGATATAGGTGTCCGGATCGATTTGCAATCCATAGATATCGGCAAGTTCAACAATACGTTCGCTAACTCGATCGAGATCGGTCAGAGGGCCGCGTGAGGAGGGCAAGCCCAGAGCTACATTTTCAGCAACAGTTAGAGACTCCACCAACATAAAGTGCTGGTGGATCATGCCAATTCCAAAATTGATGGCATCCGTTGGGGAAGCAATCTCCACAGGAATGCCACTCGATGAAATCTCTCCCTCATCGGCGTGATACAAGCCATACAATATTTTCATTAAGGTGCTTTTACCAGCACCGTTTTCACCAAGAAGCGCATGTACTTCGCCAGCTTTGACATCGAAATCGATATTATCGCTGGCGAGCACACCAGGAAATCGCTTGGTGATATTGCACATTTCCAGGGAATCGATCCTTGTGTGCCCAGACGGAAGTTTGTTGTTTTCACTCATAAGTTTTTCCTACGTAGTGTTGCACATTCCAATAATTCGAGTTTGATTTATGAAGAATTCAAGAATGCAAGAAGTTGTTCGTGCGCTCTTGGTTTGTTCATAAATCCCTCACCCCAGCCCCTCTCCCAATGGGAGAGGGGCAAGGGGTGAGGGCAAATACTACTCTTCGAACTCGATTGTGATGCTGCCGTCGATGATACCTTCGACAGTTGCAGCTGCGGCTTCGGGGATCTCGAAGTTATCGTTATATTCCATAACTTCACCACCATTGGCCAGATCAATTATGAAAGATTGTCCGCCGTAGGTGCCTTCAGCGATCATAGAAACCATATCTTTCAAGGCAACTTCCCAGTGGTAAACCTGATTGGCGACCACATTTTCAGGAGCCAACATAGTTTGCGAGGATTGGGTACCAAACCAGAGCACACCATTCTCTTCAGCAACGCCGATCGCACCAACTACCATTTGGGCTGTACCGGTAAGCACGTCAGCGCCAGCGGCAATGTGGGTGTTGGCCGCTTCTGCTGCAAGAGCAACATCGGCAAAGGAGCCAATGTAGTTGACGTTTACTTGAATGTCAGGATTTGTCGCCTTAGCTCCAGCCACAAAACCATCGACATACAATTTGGCATCACCAGTCTCAATGGGGCCAACAACTCCGAGAACACCGCTCTCGGAAAGGCTGGCAGCAATGACACCGTTGACATAGCCACCTTGGTGGGATGCGGCTTCGTAGGCGAAGATATTAGGTATACCAAAAGTATCAACCGTGGTGCCCCAGGCAAAGCTGGTCTCAGGGAAGTCAGGAGCGATTTCCTGAAGCGATGAGCCATATTGTGAACCATGGGCAACAACCAGGTCAAAGCCCTCTGCTGCATAGTCACGGATGGCTGCTGCGGCATCATCAACCACGAACATACCTTCAGAGTAAACAATCTCCATGGCAGATTCGCCACCGAGCCAATCCTGCAGGGCGATGAGGGCGTCGTACATGCTCTGGCTGAAAGCCAGGTCATTGATGGCGCTGGGCATAACCACAGCTACCTTGAAGACATCGTCGAACTCAGGCACCATCATGCCTTCGTCCTCTTCTTCCATCATTTCCTCGGGGGCATCTTCGCCAATCGCTATGCTGCCATCGATAATGCCTGCCACTGTGGACTCGGCCAAAGCTTTGACATCATCAGGTAGCGCGAAATCAGCGTTGTATTCCATAACTTCGCCGCCATCGGCCAAATCAATCACGAAGGATTGCCCACCGTAGGTGCCAGCGTGGATCATGTCAACAACTTCATTGAGCACAACTTCCCAGTGGTAAACCTGGTTAGCAACAACAATGCCAGGGGCCAGGTCTGTCTGGGATGATTGGGTCCCTAACCACAGAACATCATTCTCTTCTGCAACGCCAATCGCGCCAATAACCATCTGAGCCGTGCCGGTGAGCACATCGGCACCAGCCGCGATGTGCGTATTAGCAGCCTCAGCAGCCAGGGCGACATCTGAGAAGGAACCAATATAATTTACATTGACCTGGATATCAGGATTGGTAGCCTTGGCACCAGCAACGAAACCGTCAACATAAAGTTTGGCATCGCCTGTCTCAATGGGACCAACTACGCCAATCACACCACTCTCGGAAAGGCTGGCAGCCAACACACCGTTGACATAGCCGCCCTGATTAGAAGCAGCTTCATAAGCGAAGATGTTATCCAAACCGAAAGTATCCAGTGTGGTTCCCCAAGCAAAGCTGGTTTCGGGGAAGTCGGGGGCAATTTCTTGCAGCGAAGAACCATACTGCGAGCCGTGCGCAACAACCAGGTCAAATCCCTCTGCTGCATAGTCACGGATGGCAGCGGCGGCATCGTCAACTACAAACATGCCCTCGGAGTAAACTAATTCCATGGCGGCTTCTCCGCCCATGCCTTCCTGGATGCTCTTGAGGGCATCGTACATGCTCTGGCTGAAGGCCAGGTCATTGATGGCGCTGGGCATCACTACGGCAACCTTAAATTTCTCTGCAGGCATGGCCTCTTCAGCTTCCGCATCAGCTTCTTCAGCGGGAGCTTCTGCTTCGGCAGGAGCTTCTGCTTCGGGTGCGGCCTCAGGTGTGCAGGCAGTTAACAATAATCCAAACACAAGTAAAAACACGAACAAAAATTTTAGATGTTTCATCAATCTTCTCCTTATATTTTTTTATAAACATTCAACGATCCGAACAATTTTCGAGACGTCACCTCCTTTCCTGTAGGATTAATCTTCACGTTCAAATGGACGAGTTAGTGCTGAGGGCGCACGCACCCTCGAGACAGTTGCCACCAACACCAATATTGTCAAGACATAGGGCATCATCACAGCAATATCTGATGGGATGGGAATGCCCAATACCTGGATCCACAATTGGAGCGAGTTAACCATACTGAACAACAAAGCACCAGCCAAGACACCCCAAGGACGCCAGGCGCCAAAATATACCAGTGCGACAGCGATAAATCCAAGTCCGCTTGTCATATTCTGCTGGAAGACATTCAGCAAGGCGATAGACAAAGATGCGCCTGCTACCCCAGAGAGGATTCCACCAAGTGTAATCGTAAAATACCTCACGCGTGCCACGCTGACACCGAGTGAGTCCGCGGCTTCTGGGTTTTCACCTACAGCACGGATCTTCAAGCCCAATGTCGTCTTATTGAGCACGAACCAGGCAATGGGCACCAATCCAAAGGCGATATAAACAAGGATATTTTGTCTAAAGAAAATATCGCCAACAATTGGCAATTCGCTCAATACGGGAATGGTGATCTTTGAAAACCCTTTTACAGTCTCTACTGTTCCCATCAATTTCTGGAATAGCAAATCGCTCAAACCCAGGCCAAAGAGATAAAAACCAATACCGCTTATGCCTTGTTCGGCGTGCAAGCTGACCGTCACAAAGGCCATCGCCAGCCCCATCAGTGCGCCTACGATTACTGCCGCCAACATTCCCAACCAGAGATTCTCAGTAGTGAAGGTAACGTAAAATGCAGCGAATGCGCCCAACAGCATCTGGCCCTCCACGCCAAGATTAAGAACACCACTACGTTGACCAAACGCTTCACCAATTGCGGCATAAAGGTAGGGAGTTGCCAAACGAATACCCGAAGCCAAGATACCAACCAAGACAGTCGTGGATAATAATTCAGTAATCATGCATCCACCTCCGTCTCGGAAGAATCGTCTTCATCGGGAGATTTGATAGGAATGTTCTCTTCGACTTCTGCATCTGCTAGTCGCCTGTGCTGTCTTCTTCTGCGCCAAATCTCGCTGCTGACCACAAAGACAACGACCATCCCATTGAGCGCAGTCACCAACGCCGAGGGCACCTGAACAACGCGCTGCATTTTATTGGCTCCAACCAAAAGCGCACCAAACAGCACCGAAGCCGGGATTGTCCCTAAGGGGTGCAATTGTCCAAATAATGCTGCCACGATGCCATTGAAACCAGCCGCACCTGTAAAGCCTGATGCCGAACCATCGGTGATCATACGGTAATTGACACCAAAAACTTGAGTCACACCTGCAAGACCAGCAAATGCTCCGCTCAACAATAATGCTAAGACAACGTATCGGTTGACCTTAATCCCAGCGTATTTAGCTGCATGGGGATTCTGACCCACAGCCCGGATGCGATAGCCAATGGTTGTTCGCCACAGCAGGATGTAGACAAAAATAGCCAAGATCACAGCAATAAGTGCACCAAGATGCAAACGGGTAGGCACCCAACGCGGCAAGCGGAAAGCATCCAACAAGCGCGCCGTTTGGGGAATCTTCGAAGCCAACTTTAACTGTGCGGGATCAATCATCGGGCCGCGCAATAAGAAATTCATCAACTGCACGGCGATTGCATTCATCATCACAGTGCTTAGGATTTCGTTAACTTTGAAATAGGCCTTCAAAATTCCAGGAATACCGCCCCAAATTGCCCCGCCGATGAACCCCGTGAACATTGCCAGGGGTACGACTGCCCATCCCGGCCAATCGGTGAGGGTGATGCCTACCAAAGTGCCCATAATTGCACCGATTATCATCTGGCCTTCACCACCGATATTGATCACATCTCCTCGGAAGGAGATACAGATTCCCAAACCTACTAACAATAAGGGCGTGGCTTTGACCAGGGTTTCAGCGACAGCATTGGTGCTACCAAAAGCTCCTTCCCATAATGCGCCATAGGCTTCGATGGGATTGACTTTGAGAAAAAGCATCATAATTGCGCCGACGGCCAGGGCAGCCAGCGTGGCAAATACTGGCAGCATTGCATCGATCAGTCGAGAAAGCCATTCTTTCTGTAAGTATTTCTGCATAAGCACCAACCTTAAATTTTAGCTTGATGATTTCGGTCTATTGAACCGCGAAGGGCGCAAAGCGATACTATTGACCTTAACATATGTGACTCCACTGAAAAAACTACCAGACGAGGGCTTCCGCCGGAATATATGGGGGTGGTTGCTCCGCAACCGCCCCCATATATTCCGGCGGGAAACTCGGTTGGTGGCTTTTTGCAGTAGAGTCATATGCTGATAAACTTTTGATTGTCATGCTGAGCGCAGCGAAGCATCTCTGCAGAGACTCTTCAGTCGCAAACACCGCTCTCTCAGACTAGTACTGAGCCTGTCGAAGTGCTTGTCCTGCGACCGAAGGAAGTGTCGAAGGAGTGACAAGCTTAATTGATTTATGTGAACATCAATTGTATTCTTCTTTGCGATCTTAGCGCTCTTGGCGGTAAATGGAGTTATTTATATCACGTTCCATTCGTATTGATCGCCATAAATTTCTCTGGCGTAATGGGTAAGGATTTCACCCTAACGCCAGTGGCATGGTAAATCGCGTTGGCAATGGCCGGCGCGGTTGGCGGCACTGTAACTTCACCAATTCCCTTAGCTCCAAAGGGGCCACTTGCTTCGGGAATTTCCAGGATGATATTTTTAAATTCTGGAGGCATATCCTTGGTGGTTGGCAGCAGATATTCAGTAAAACTATCAACCCACTGGTCATTTTCTTTCAAAGTCATATTCTCAAATAAAGCATAACCTAAGCCCATGGAAGCGCCCCCCTCGATCTGGCCCTCAACGCCTTGTCGGCTGATCACACGGCCAACATCGTGAATGGCAGTCATATGAGTGACAGCCACTGTGCCAAGATCGGGGTCAACCTCAACACGGGCAATTTGGGCGCCAAAACAAAACATCACATGCGGCATGCCAATCGGCAAATGCTGGGGCGTGGTCTCTTCGGGATAAGGGAAGCTAAAGGTTGCCTCAGTCTTTAGTTCGATACCGTCGTCGGCTGCACGGCTGACAATTTCCTTGACTGCAATCTTTTCTCCACCAGAGATGCGCAGTTCGCCGTTTTGGTAACTAAGATTTTCCTGGGGTTGATTCAATAATCGCGCCGCCTGAATCAGCATTTGAGATTTGAGCTGTTCAGCCGCATCGACCAGCGCATTACCGACCATATAAGTCATACGCGAGGCACAGGTCACATTGCCATTGGGAGATTCCCAGGTATCAATGTCAACGGTTTTTATCTTGTCGTAAGGTACTTCCAAGGTCTCGGCAGTGATCTGCTCAGCCGTCATGGTCAGGCCCTGCCCTAAATCGGGAGAGCCGAGATGCACACGCACACTACCATCAGGCAGCCACTCCAGGCCTTGCGTGGAATCATCGGGCACTTTGGCGCCCAAACCCATGGATTGCATCACCAGCGCCATGCCGCTTCCGGCCACTTTACCAGGCTCGGGTTCAATGGCTTCAAATTGCTTCAAAATTTCTTCGGCACGCTTAAGTGATTCCGGCAAACTGTTGGCAGTTTCGTTGACCACCACTCCGGTAAACATCTTATCCCCCTCACGCAAGATATTTTTGCGGCGCACTTCGACTGGATCCATTCCCAATTTGGCGGCCAACATATCGATCATGCTTTCAATAGCAAAATGCGACTGCGGGCTGCCAAAGCCGCGCACAGCCCCTGCTAGCGGGCCGTTTGTATAGGCAACAATGGTTTCCAAATCTACGTTGGGCACATGATAGGAACCGGCAAGCGTTTCCGTAAGAATGATGCCCACCGCGGGGCCATAAGATGCGAATGCCCCCGTATCGACGTTGGCTTTGGCTTTCAGGGCAACAATGGTGCCATCCGATTTAGCCCCCAGTTTTAATTGGAACTGTGCGGGGTGTCTTTTAGGATGCGCCCAGAAAGATTCCTGACGGGTGTTGACCAACTTGACCGCCCCCTTCACAACCCAGGCTCCCAAGGATGCCAGAATGGCAATGCTGGCATCTTCTTTGCCGCCAAAGGCGCCGCCAACAACCGCGCTCTTAACCTGGACTTTTTCGGGCTCGATTCCCAAAACGGCCGCGATCTCCATCTGATCGATGAAGGGGTGCTGCGAACTGACCCACACGGTCAGAGTATCATCATCGTTCCAGCGCGCCACGGCATTCTCTGTTTCCATGTAAGCCGGAGAGGCTAATGGTACAGAAAAATTTTCTTCTAAAACAATATCAGCTTCAGCCAAGCCGTTTTCGATATCGCCATCTTTGATTTCATAATGAGAGATCAGGTTCCCCTCGGCGTACAATCGTGACGCTTCAGGGGACACAGCATCAACAGGATCGTGAACGGGCTCGATTGGTTCATATTCAATTTCAACTAATTCAGCCGCTTCTTTGGCAACAGCCTCAGTCTCAGCAATCACTAATGCAATCGGCTCACCCAAATGACGTACAAGTTCGACGACGAGAGGCGGTTGATCGTGGATCAAGGCGCCAAAGGCCTTATCCCCAGGGATATCATCCGAAGTAATCACTTTAACCACGCCCTGAACTTCTTTGGCAGCCGAAACATTCACAGACAGCAATTGCCCATGGTGAATCGTCGAGCGCACGATGGCACCATAAAGCACGCCATCATGGGGTATATCAGCGACGTACTGAGCCGCACCTGTTACTTTGGCCCAGGCATCCTTGCGCAGTTCGCTCTTTCCCAAAGTTATGGTCTCTTTAGCCATGAGCCATCTCTTGCGCGGCTATGCGCACGGCATCGACAATCTTGACATAACCGGTACAACGGCACAGATTACCAGACAACCCTTCGCGAATCTCTGCATCATTGGGGGTTGGATTTTGGTCAAGCAACGCCTTGGATGCCATGATCATGCCTGGGGTACAGTATCCACACTGCACAGCGCCAGCTTCCACAAAGGCACGCTGCAAGGGATGCAAATCTCCATTCTTCACAAGCCCTTCGATCGTCTCTACAGAACGACCACCAACCTGTCCAATGAAGACCAAGCACGAATTCACCGCGGCTCCATCCATGATCACCGTGCAGGCTCCGCACTCCCCCTCTCCGCTGCAGGCATCTTTGGTGCCCGGCAATGCCAATTCATTCCGCAATACATCCAACAAAGTGTGGTTGGAGGCACAAGATACAGTCACATCTTTCCCATTTAGTTTGAAGGAGACCAGGATTGATTTCATGCCAGCCTCATCCTTGCCTGATAAACCGCCTGCTGGATAGCTCTACCAGCCAAAACTGCTGCTGCATGTTGACGATATTCTGCTGTCGAACGAACATCGCTGATTGTAGAAATATCAGTTATACAAGCATCCGCAGCCTTTTTGACTAGCTCGGGGGTTGGTTCTTGGTTAACTAAGATTGACTCTGCCAATAGGCAGCGTACAACTGTTGGGGCAACCGACCCCAGGGCAATTCTAGCATCTTTTACCGCACCTGACTCATCCAGAACAACCGCTGCAGCCGCGCTGACCACGGCAATTGCCATGCCGCTGCGTTTACCCATTTTTTGGAACGCGCTGCCCCAAGCTCCCTTCAGCCTGGGAAAAGAAATGTGGTGGATATATTCACCGGAACCAAGCATTGTGCTACCTGGTCCAGTGAAAAATTCTGTGATCGGAACCGCTCTCTGGGCATCTTTATCCCGCAAATGCACCTGCGCACTGTAGACAAATAACGGAGGTACCGCATCCGCAGCAGGAGAGGCATTGGCGATATTCCCGCCAAGGGTGCCCCGATTGCGCGTTTGCACACAGCCCACACTCGCTGAAGCAGCCACCAAAGATGGGTTTACCAAGGCCAATAATTCTGACTCAGCAATCTGCTGGTGCGTCACACAAGCACCAATTTTGACCTCGCCTTCGTCTTCCTGAATGAAATTCAAATCATCAACGCGACTCAAATCTATCAGCGTGGAAGCAGCAAAGAGATTGTGACGCATCTTGGGAATCACATCCGTACCGCCTGCGACAAGGCGGGTATCAGATCCCGCAAGCAAATCGCTCAATTCAGCGAGTGATTTGGGCTGCAAAAATTCGAAATCCTGCATTGATATTGACTCCACTAGTTTTATAACGCAAAGACGCAAAGTCGCGAAGCTTTGAAAAACAAAAACTTATAATCTTCGCTCAACAATATTGGTAACAACATAATAAGTATCTCTGCGCCCTGGCGTCTCCGCGTCTTTGCGTTAAGCTTTTACACAAATGGACTGATCAATTTGTGCTCTAATACATCCACGAGGCCCATATCAGTCAGACCAAGTTTAGGAACTGTGGGCAAGCCTATAAATGAAATCGTCATAAATGGCGCGGGCAGAGTGCCGCCTAGCGAACGATAAATATCGTTGATCTCTTCCAAATTTTCGATGACATCATCCACTGGCTCTTCACTCATCAGGCCGCCAATGGGCAGCGGGAGTTTGCCCAGTACCTTCCCACCAACCGCGATGGCCAGACCCCCTTGCATCTCTTCGATGACCCGAACACAGGCGGCCATATCTGTGTCATTCGTTCCGGCTACGATGATATTGTGATGGTCGTGTGCCACCGATGAAGCCAAGGCGCCTTTCTGCATGCCAAAACCGCGCACAAAGGTCACGCCGATATTGCCATTTTTGCCATGGCGTTCAACAACGGCCAGCTTGAGGTAATCTAGCGATAGATCAGGCATTACCGAACCATTTTCTACCCGGAGATCAGCCTGAATCTGCTCATTGATGATTTGATCGGGGTAGAGATCGATCACCCAAACTTTGGCGCTGTCACCATCTGCAGCAAGAATGAAATCTTCAGCTTGTTTACCACGCTTGACTTCTACCGTCTGATAAATCCAATCTGGGTATTCCGGTGCAGGCGGCTCTACAATCAATTTGCCCTCGCTGGCCACATGCTGGCCTTTGAAGTAGACATCGCTCGGGACGACGTTTTCTAGATTCTCAGCCAGGATGATATCCGCCCAGCGCGCTGGGGTGAGGCTGCCGACAATGTGCTCGATGCGGAAATGTTTGGCAGCGTTAATGGTTGCCATTTGGATGGCAGTTACCGGGGGGACGCCCAACTCGATAGCCCGATTGACCATGAAGTCGATATGACCTTCTTCGAGAATTTCATCGGGGTGCTTGTCATCGGTGCAGAACATAAGATGCGGCGAACCGATGAAGCCGTCTGCGACCATACCTTTCAGGATCAGGTCGAGGTTACGTTCGGTGCTGCCCTCACGGATCAAAACAGCCATGCCCAATTGCAGACGAGTCAGGGCTTCGGCGTAATCGACGCATTCATGGTCATCGGATAAGCCGCCGCAAGCGTAGGCGACCAATTCTTTGCCCACGCGACCCACAGCATGTCCATTACAGATCTTGCCCAAGGTTTGGGCTGCTTCAACCTTGAGAAGATATTCGTCACGAAGTTCTAATACCTTAGAAGGATCTAATTCACCCAGGCTGACTGCCTCTGGCCAACAAAGGATTTCACGTACAGCGAGCAAATCCAACTCGCCGCCGGTGGTCTCTAAACCAGGCGCAGTGGGTACGCGCGATGAAACTTCCAGAAAGATGTGGTACGGCAACTCATGAATTGAATTCAGCAGCGCTTTGAAGCCCTGCAATCCAGCCACATTGGCAATTTCCATGGGATCAGCCAGCATGGTGGTCGTTCCGTGGGGAACAATTAAATGTGAGAGGTTTTCAGGAACCACCAGGGTTGAGTCGATGTGCACATGCGTATCGAAAAAGCCGGGCATGGCAAAGCGGTCGCCGCCATCAATGACCTTCTCAGCATCATAATCAAATGCATAGGGTGTAACAATGCGACCGTCAATAATGCCAATGGCTCCCGTTTCCACCTTGCCAGTATAAACATTTACTACCCGGACATTCTTGATGATCAAATCCAAAGCGAAATCCCCCAGCCCAGCCTGAATCAATTTTCTGCGTTCATCTAAATTGAGAATCAACATAATTCAAATTCCAGGATAATAAAACCGCAGAGTTCGCCGAGATGGCAGATGTCACTCAGCTGGCTCTGCGGTGAGAGACAAACAAATTTCGGTTCTAAATCTTTACAATCCGCGCTGCCCTCGGATATAGGGCAAACCCAGTGCTGCAGGAGTACCGACGCGTTTACGCATGGCTTCACGTGAGCCGATCACCAGGAATACAACGGTGAAAGCAAACGGGAGCATCTTCAGGAAAAATCCCAGGTTGGAGTTATAGAAAAATGGATTCGCCAAGCCAAGGACTGTGGCTGGTCCTTGAATATCCAAGACCAATCGTCGTAAGGCACCGAAGGTATACGCACCAAACGCAGCCCGAATCGGATTCCATTGAGCGAAGATCACCAAACCAACCGCTATCCATCCCTGTCCAGAAGTGGTCAATGCTCCGAACCAACCAGGAGAAATGGAAAGACTAATCGTTGCGCCGGCCAATCCGGCCAGTAGACCACCCACAAAGACATAGTAATAACGCAAGGCGTATACCCCAATTCCCAGTGTATCTGCAGCCGCAGGATATTCACCTACCGCACGCAAGTGCATTCCTGGTCGAGTGCGATTTATGTAATACCAGGCCAATGGAATGAAGATAAACCCTACATAAACCATCACACTCTGATTATTAAAAAATATATCGCCAAGCCACGGAATCTCAGATAAAACAGGAATTGAGAACTTTGGTAACTGTGGAACAACATCACGCAGGCTGGTCAGGCCTTCACCCAAAACCAGGCTGATTCCTGTAGCCAAGAAATTCAAGGCCAGACCGCTAATGACCTGATCCGCCTGAAGTGTGATGGTAATAAAGGCGTGAACCTGGCTGACAGCACCTGCGGCAAGCATGGCTGCCAATAAACCTAACAATGGGCTTTGAGTGGCCGCTGTAACCTTATAGGCGAACATCGCTCCGACCAACATCATACCCTCTACCCCAAGGTTTAATACGCCAGACCTTTCCGAAAAGATTTCCCCTACTGTTGCATATAGCAAAACTGTGCCAGTAGCAACACCCGATGCTAAGATAATTATTAAGTCCATCTCATACCTCCTGGCGGCGTGTAATGGTAACGCGATTGCGTAGGAAGTAATCACTGGCAATCAACGCCACCATGATCACACCCTGGATCAATGTTGGGATACCTGCAGGCTGAACTTCTCGTCCGGCCAAGATTAGAGCGCCGAACAATATTGAGGCCAGAATCACCGCAATGGGGTTGAGTTTTGCCAACCAGGCAATGATGATACCGGTAAACCCATATCCAGGAGAAATGGATTCTTGCAGACGATGCACAACACCAGTAATTTCAGACATACCTGCCAAACCAGCCAACGCCCCGGAGAGCATCATCACCAATACAATGTTCCTTTTGATCGATATGCCAGCATACTCAGCCGCGCGAGGATTATCACCAATCAAGCGAATTTCATATCCCCACCGGCTCTTGGCCAGAATCCACCACAATATGATGGCTGCGACAAGCGCAAATACTAAGCCCATGTGAGTGGTCAATCCTCGAAAGAAAGGCATGGTTTCGGCCAAATCGGAAAGGCGCGGCAGCCAGGCATTGCGTTGAAACATGCGTGTCAACTGGAAGCCATGATCAGACCAGACCGCATAAATGAAATAATTATTCCATTGGATGGCAATATAGTTCATCATCAAGGTTGAGATGATCTCATTGACGTTAAAACGAGCCTTGAGGAAACCAGGGACAAATCCCCACAGTGCTCCAAATAGCATCCCAGATACAATCATGACGATAATAAACAGCCACCGTGGAGCATCTTCAGGCAAAACAGGTAAAAGCACAATGAGACTGGCTCCGTAAGCACCTAAAAAGAACTGCCCTTCTGCGCCAATATTCCATAATTTCATTCGGAACGCCAGGGAACAAGCCAGCCCTGTGAACATTAGCGGAGTGGCTTTTACCATCGTATCAGACAACACACCGACACTCCCAAACGAATATCTAGCAATATGCGAGTACGCTGCCCAAGGGTTTCCACCACCAAGCCAGATTACCAAAGCTCCAATTAACAATGCAAATACCACGGCAAGCACAGATAACATTGGTGAATACCATTTAGGCGGATTATCTACGCGAGGTTCGATATTAACCACAAACGGCAGCTTGAAGCCCGATGTTGCTTTCGTCATCTCTGCGTCTGTCATCTCAAGCAACTCCTTCTTTTTCAATGTGCTCTAATCGAGCTCCCATCATCATTTGACCAATTTTGTCAATATCACCATCATCGACTTGACCCATAATCTCACCTTCATAGATAACATAGATCCGATCACTGAGAGAAATCAATTCGTCCAATTCTTCAGAAATCAAAAGGATCGCAGCACCAGCTTCGCGTTGGGCCAATATCAACTTTTGCACTCCTTCTATTGCGCCAACATCGAGACCTCGAGTGGGCTGAACTGCGACCATGAGCTTGGGCTCACTGGAAATTTCTCGTGCCAAGATGACCTTTTGCAAATTTCCCCCCGAAAGCAGCCTGACTGAGGTTTCAATGGTTGGCACCATGATTTCGTAGGCTTCCTTCAGGTCCGAAGCATAACTGTTCGCTTCGGTGGAGTTGACTATCCAACCCTGACCAATTGGTTCCTGATCGTAGTTCTTCATGATCATATTATCGGTAACGCTTAAATTGGGCGCTGTTCCAACCAACGTGCGATCTGCGGGAATCAATGATATTCCCTGGCGAATGCCTTTTTTAACAGGATTGTTGGTCACATCTTTATCATTGACGATAATTTCCCCATCCAACACTTCTCGAAGTCCGGCCAGGGTTTCTGCCAATTCGTTTTGGCCGTTGCCTGCAACACCTGCAAGACCGACGATTTCACCCTGGCTAACGGTAAGGCTCACTCCATTGATGGCTGACAAGCCTTTGTCATTATCGGCTTTCAAATTCTTAACTGAAAGAACCGTATCACCAATTTCAACCAGTTTTTTCTCCACTCGAAAAACAACTTCTCTCCCAACCATGAGGCGTGCCAGGTCTGCCCTAGTCACATCTTTTGTTTGGATTCCAGAGGAGGTTACTTTACCCTTTTGCAATACAGTAACCCGATCCGAAATTTCCATCACTTCATGGAGTTTGTGACTGATGAAAACGATCGATTTGTCTTGCGCCGTCATCGAACGTAAGGTTTTGAACAATTCCTCAATCTCACTGGGCGCTAAAACAGCAGTGGGCTCGTCCATGATCAATACTTCTGCGCCTCTGTAGAGCATTTTAAGAATTTCTACGCGTTGCTGCTCTCCTACAGTGAGTTGCCAAATCTTAGCAGCAGGATCAACATGCAAACCATATTGCTCCGCAATTTCTTCGATCTTTTTATTGTAGCGACTCAAATTCATGCGAAATCTAGGCTCATCCAAGCCCAACAGCACATTCTCAGTAACGCTTTGTGACGGGACCAGCATGAAATGTTGGTGAACCATTCCAATGCCAGCCTCAATGGCCTCACGTGGTGAGCCAAAATTCGCCGCTTTCCCATTTACTTCAATCGTCCCTCCGTCGGATCGATACAAGCCAGCCAGCACATTCATCAGCGTGCTTTTTCCAGCTCCATTCTCCCCGAGAAGCGCGTGAACTTCACCCTGACGCAATACAAAATCTACGTGGTCGTTTGCAATTACACCTGGAAAACGCTTACTGACCCCTAGCATGCTAACAACATTGAGCTGCTCGTTTCCTGAGATTTCTTTTGCCATAGTTTTTTCACCACTTTCGAATGAGTGTGTGGCGGTTTATGCTTTAGAGCAAATTGGCAACGTTTTACCGCCACATCTGAGCAGATTTCGGTTTGAGCTTGCTTATTATTTCAAAATCTTTCCGAAATCTACCTGGAAAATCACAGTCTTTATATAAAAAGGTGTGTGCAGGTGTAGGCACATCCTGCACACACCTTTTTATAAAAGTAAAAATATGTAAATAAATACAAGAAGGGTGACCAGAGATTTCTGGTCACCCTTGGAACACATTAATTCTTAGAGATCGGGAAGATCGGCATTAATGTTTTCATTCCACCAGTACATACCATATTCGGCCTCAAGGCCAGGTGCGCCAGGTGCGAACTGGTCGATATCGCTATACTGGAAGCTCATGCCTTCTTCGATCACCAGATTGCCCGTATTATCCATAATCGGGCCGGTGAAGATATCGAAGCGGGTGAACTCACCTGCTAACATTGCTGCAAGTGTATCTTGCACCAAGGTTAGGTCTTCTTCCGGCAAACTGGTAACGCCGGGTTGAAGTTCTTGACCTTCCATGAAACCGTAGAGACCCAAACCACCCTCTGAGGCTTCAAAGTAATCCCAACCGTATTCGTACTCACCAGCCATAGCAGCTTCAGTAATTCTGGTAAATACAGGACCCCAAATCCAATAAGGGGATGTCATACATTCATCTATGGTGCAGCCACCAATCCAGTCGTAGTTGATGCCGTAAACGCCTTCACGGTCCGCAGCTGCCAGAGCAGCAGCGGGGGTGTCAGCGCCGGTCATCACGACATGCGAGCCAGCGTCAAATAGCGAATCAGAGCCTTCACGCTCAACAACCGGGTCATGCCAGGTGTAGATCCAGCGGATATCTACTGTGCACTCGGGGCAAGTCTTTTGAACGCCCAGAGAATAAGCATTGAACAGGCGGAATTCTTCGGGGATGGGGAATGTGGCCATTCCACCAACTTTGTCAGCACCATCAGTTTTGGCACGTGAACCAGCTAGCATGCCGGCCAGGAATTTCATATCTTCCATAGCGCCAAACAAGTTGCCGAAGTTTGTCATATTGGATTTGTAACCACTGATGTGGACAAAACCTGCGTCAGGAAATTCTTCTGCAACGACTTCCATGGCATCCATGTAGCCAAAGGAACCACCAAAGATCAGGTCAAAACCCTTGCGAGCTAGGCCACGAAATACCTGCTCGGAGTCAGCACCTTCTGCCACCAATTCCATGTATGCGGTGTTAACACCGTCAACATTCTCGGCAACATAGTTGATGCCATCCCACTGTGCTTGGGACCAACCACCATCATCGTGGTTGCTGAGCATAACAACGGCAACATTAAATTTACCTTCTTCAACATCAGGGATCTGCAAGCCGCCAGTTGCGGCTTCTTCCTCGGCAGGTTCTTCAGCCATCTCTTCTTCTTCTGCCATAGCCTCTTCAGCAGGTTCTTCTGCTGGCGCATCAGGAGCAGCGGGAGCGCAAGCACCTAACACCATTGCTGCGATGAGCAATACACTGAGCAGCCAAAATACTTTATTCTTCATTTGAAAACTCCTCCGAATCGTCACTTGATAGGAATTGAACATAAACACTAATTCTCTCGGGCAAAAACCTCCTTTCTCAGTTCACAATAGCTGATTTTTTATGTTTAGATATTGTACACTATGGGACGATCCAAGTTCCAGTTTCGCCGCGCAGGGCGCGTCCGATATTCTCAGGGTCAGTAATCAATGCCTTCTTACCACCAGATTCCAGGAACCAAATGATCGCTTCGATCTTTGGCGCCATGGACCCTTTGGCAAAGTGAGACCCTTCTGCCAGGTATTGCTTGGCTTCCGCAAGTGTCATCTTATCAATCCATTTTTGTTCAGGTTTGCCAAAATTCAAGGCAACTTTCTCGACCGCGGTGGAAATCAATAACAAATCTGCCCCAATTTCTTGGGCTAGTAAACTACTGGCAAAGTCTTTATCGATGACCGCCGCAATACCAGCAAATTGACGATCACCTTTATCCACAACGGGTATACCACCACCACCAACAGTGATCACTGCGGTGCCAGCTTTGAGTAGGGCTTTGACAGCATCAAGTTCAAGAACTTCTATGGGCTTGGGAGAAGGCACTACTCTGCGCCAACCGCGGCCCGCATCTTCTACGACGCTCCAACCAAGTTCGGTTTGGCGAGTTATGGCTTCGTCCTCTTCCATGAAACTGCCGATGGGCTTGGCTGGGTCTTGGAATGCAGGATCTTTGGAATCAACCGCTACCTGGGTGACCACTGTGGCAACTGATTTTTTGATTCCACGTAGGGCAAGCTCATTTTGCAAGGTTTGCTGTAAGGAATATCCTATGGCGCCTTGACTATCAGCTCCACAGACTTCCAGAGGAACTTCATGCATGCCCTCAGCTTTAGCAGCTATCTCTGAACGGCGCAAAATGAAACCCACTTGTGGTCCATTCCCATGGCCAATGGCAACATCCCAGCCGGCTTCGATCATATCGCTGATATGAAATGTTGTTTCTTTTGCAGCCTTGTATTGATCTTCCACAGTACTGTGTTTCTTATCTTTGATCAGTGAGTTGCCGCCAATCGCGACGACAGCGAGTTTTTTGTCAGTCATGGGGTTACCTCATGGTCAAGGCCATAACAGCCTTTTGGGCATGCATGCGATTTTCGGCTTCATCGAAGACTACGGAGTTCGGACCATCCATGACTTCGCTGGTAACTTCGACATCACGATCGGCAGGCAATGGATGCATGTAAATGGCATCATCTTTTGCCAATGACATCTTTCTTTGATCAGTAATCCAGCTCTCATATTTATCTTGGAAAACCTTGCCTTCGTCAGGGTCATGCGTTGTCATCAGGGGGCCCCAGGATTTTGCATAGACAATATCAGCGTCTTTGAAGCCCTCTTCCATATCATGAACAACTTCGAAGCCTGTCTTATATTTACGGGCCTGTTCCTGCGCCTGATCCATAATATCGGGCATCAAATTGAATTCGGGGGGGTGTGCAAGAACAACGTCCATGCCGAAGCGGGGCATCTGCAAGATTAAGGATTGAGGCACAGACATTGGCTTCAAATAGGATGAAGCATATGCCCAAGAAACCACCATTTTCTTACCACGCAGATCGCGGCCTTTCTTTTCCATGATGGTCATCAGATCGGCCAGGCATTGGTGGGGGTGATATATCTCGCACTGCATGTTAAGAATGGGAACTCGGGAAGCGCTAGCAACCAGGTTGAGATAGCGGTTGCCAATGCCCCAATCCACGTGACGGATTGCAATCCCATCGAAATAACGTCCAAAGATCTCGCCCATTTCAGTTTCAGTATCACCATGGGAGATTTGGGTTGTGCGGCTTTCAATGAATGCGGCGTGACCGCCCAATTGAGCCATACCGGCCTCGAAAGAGCCGCGTGTACGTGTGCTGGAAAAGAAGAATAGCATCGCCAGTACTTTGTCACGTAGGTAGGCATGCGGTTCACCAAGGGCGCGCTTGCGCTTCAAATCCCAGGCCACATCCAGTATGGTTTCAACTTCTTCTTTGCTGAAATCCAGGTCGCCGATTAGGTCTCGGCCTCGTAAATCACTTTGCATTTTACACTCCTAACTATCCACGAAGACCACTAAGGCCACAAAGAAAAATTTGGTGTACTTAGTGGAATTTTATTATTCCATCGCGCCTAATACGGAGGCTAACAACGCCATACGCATAACAACGCCATTGAAGGCTTCCTGCCAGTAGCGGGACCAGCGGGTAATGTCCACATCGGGAGGGATCTCATCCATTCGTGGGAGAGAGTGCAACAAAATCGCATCAGACTTGGCTTTATTAACAAGCAAGTCTTTGGTGATCTTGTAATTCTCTGGGGTCATGTCTACATCACCATCGCGATCATCGCGTGATTTAGTGTAATCAGGCTGAACCGTTGGCTCAACAAGGATGACATCGGCATCGGCGATTACATCACCAACATGGTCAGCAAACCCAAAGTCCAGGCCCATAGATGTGAAATCATCCGAATAGTTTTCGGGCATTTCCATTCCAGGAGGAGCGACAAATGTGATCGGGCAATCGAATTGAGTCAGCGCGTGGCCGAGAGAGTGCATGGTGCGCATGCGCATATCGCCAACTGCTACCCAACGCAGGCCATCAATCTGACCTTTTTCACGGAGAACGGTGTACATGTCCGTCAAAATTTGGGTGGGGTGCTCGCCCCAACCATCGCCACCGTTGATGATCGGTATCGAAGCCCATTTTGCGGCTTCATGAGGAGCACCCAGTTGGAAGTGACGCATAACAATCACATCACCGTAGAACTCCAACATTTTGACAGTGTCCTTAATTGACTCTTGGTAGAAATCGCCGGCGCGGGTCATCTTGGCATCGGAAAAACCAGTCACCTGGCCGCCCAAGCGAAGCATAGCAGATTCATGAGCCAACCTGGTTCGGGTGCTGGGTTGATAGAATGCCGTTACCAGAGTTTTCTCTTTAAGAATATCTGTATTGCGGCGGTTTCGAGCAATGGGCTCCAAATGTTCTGCGACTTCGAATATTCGGAAGAATTCATTTCGCTCAAAATCTTTCAATGATAATATGTCACGGCCTAAAAAACTACGCATTTTCAAAACCTCCAAAATAAAATCTGATGAGTTATGTGCTAGGGGTTAGGAATTAATATAACTCCTAACGCCTAACTCGCAACTCATAACCCATTGCCCACCCTTCTGACTACATGAAACTTAAAATATCCGGGCAAGAAATAGCTGAACGAATAATCTATTGGTTCGCCCTCTATGCTGTAGAGCAGTGATTCAAATCGCAGCACCGAATCTCCACGTTGGATATCCAGGGCACGGGCAACCTCCGATGTTGCAGCTACAGCATTAATTTCACAGCGCGAATGCTCGAGAACCGGAATTCCTCTTTTCAACAGCAAATCTAACACCGACCCAGTAAAGTTAGCTCCTATTGCATCAGGAGCAAGTAAACCTGCTCGAATCGTATCCACTAAAAAGGCGACCGGTCGATCGTCAGCAACAATGACACGGGATATACATTGAACTTTTGATCCCTTTTCAATGGTCAATTTTTGCGCAATAACATCATCCGCATCGCAATCAACCATCTGAAATTCACCCATAGACACTGGAAGCCCAATTCGATCTGAAAGAGTCTCAATACTCTCCAAAACCTCAAGCCCGCTTTCAATCACCTGCGTTGGCCGCACAACAAAAGTTCCTACACCTTGACGGCGGCGGAGAAAACCCTGCGTTTCAAATGTCCGCATTGCCTCGCGCAAAGTAGCCCGCGAAACACCTAATTCTTCAGCCAGAGCAGGCTCAGATGGCAATTGTTGGCCTGGATCAGCATCCGAAATAATTTCGATCAAATTAATATGAAGCTTTTCGGAACGACTCAGTTCACTCATTTGAATAATATGTCCAAGTGCTATTCTTCGAAAACTGGCACAATCTTAAATTTTGTCACATCTACCAAGCCCAGGTCGGAGATGCGCAACTCCGGGATAACAACTAAGGCCAATAAACTGAGTTGCATATTGGGATTATTCAGACCACACCCACAAGTCACGAATCCTTCCAAGACTGATGCAGCTTTAGCAGAGACTTCTTCTGCTCGCTCATTAGACATCAAGCCGGCAATTGGCAACTCAACCTGACCAATTACCCGGCCATCTTTTACTACAACTTGTCCACCATTAATCTGAGCCAACATGTTTGCAGCCAGTGCCATATCATCATCATTGGTGCCAACAACAATCATGTGGTGGCTGTCATGGGCAACTGTCGTACCAACTGCGCAATTTTCTGTAAATCCAAAACCATGCACCAAACCAACTACCACGTTGCCTTTCCCCTGATGCCTTTCAACTAAGGCAATTTTGACAATATCTTGCTCATAATCGGCGGGCACTTCTCCATCGACTACCTGAACATCCATGCGCAAATGATTTGTCGGCGCCTGGTTTTCTATCACTCCAATGACATTGGCGGTTTGTTTGGTTCCAGAGGCTGGTAGACGAAAATCCTCGGCTTTGATAATCCTGCCGAGATTGACGGATTTTGTCGCCCATTTAGGATATTTGAAGGATGGCAGTTCGATTAAGAGTTCGCCATCTTCAGCAATGAGCTGACCCTTGGAGATGACTTTCTCTGCCTGGAAATTTGAGAGGTCACTGACCAACAGAACATCTGCATAACGCCCAGGGGCGATCATACCTAAATCGCGCGTCAACCCAAAGTGGGCAGCCGTGTTGATGGTTGCCATTTGTATGGCTATAACCGGATCCAATCCTTGCTCAATAGTATGGCGCAATACCCGATCCATATGCCCATCTTCAACCAATGTTTGCGAGTGTGAATCGTCTGTACAGAGCAGGAAGTGCCTAGGGTCTAGGCCATCATCGATGACAGCGCGCACCTGCGTGACAATATCATGCCAGGCTGATCCATAACGCATCATGACTTTCATTCCCTGACGAACTCGGGCAATGGCATCCTCTTTTCGCGTACCTTCATGCTCATCTTCGGGGCCGCCTGCAACATATCCATGGAATGGAAGACCCAAATCTGCTGATGCATAATGACCACCGATTACTTTTCCAGCTGCGCGCGTTGCGGCCATCTCTGCGTGCATTTTATCGTCACTAGTATAAACACCCGGGAAGTTCATCATTTCACCCAGACCAATGATGCCGTCCCAACTCATTGCCTGAGCAACCTCATTAGGGCCAATTAGAGCGCCTGGCGTCTCAAATCCTGGAGCAGATGGAACACATGATGGCATTTGCACCCCTTGTAAAACACCCTATTTTCCAACAGATTGCTCAGCAGTTCGGCTTGGGCATGCCTTTATACAATCTCCTC
>JADHTJ010000057.1 GCA_016785015.1 Anaerolineales bacterium | reverse complement strand
CTGGCAATCTTGTTTCGCCTGGCATCAGCCTTTTACCATGTTCCTTATCAGTCGTTATTGCCCGAAATTGCATCTACAGAGCGCCACCGCATTCGAATTTCTGCCTGGCAATCCGCTTTTCTTCTTCTTGGTATGATGTTGGGTGGTTTATCGGGATTGTTGATTGAAAATCTTGGTTTCCAGATCACTATTCTCATCTATGCCGCCGTAATATTACCCTTGTTGGTGTTCCCTATCTTCTTTTTGCGTGAAAAATCAGATCGTCAAATTCACGCGCAGCAACGCATTGGATTTTGGGAGAGCATCTCGCTTGCTTTTCGAAATCAGGCATTTATGATTTTTGCCATCGTCTGGGCGATATATCTGATGACCACGACCTTGGTGCAATCTTCTGTGCCCTTCATTGTGACCGAAGTTTGTCAGCTCAGCCAGTCGCAGACAATATTTTTCTATATTCCAGGAATCGTCGCATCATTGGCTTGGTACCCCATTGTTACTATGCTGGCTAACCGATGGGGGAAAATGAAAGTTTATTTGTCGTCTTATTTGGCCTCGGCGATCATCTTCCCTGGGACGATTCTTATGGGAGAGTGGATGCTGGTACCCCTTAAGGCTCAATGTGTTTCCTGGGCAGTGCTGCAAGCAGTGGCAATCTCGGGAGTCGTAGTGCTTTCTTCTGCTTTCATAGCTGAGATCACGGATGCAGATGAAGCGAAAACCGGTCAGCGTCGCGAGGGAGTATATTTTGCAGTCATGAAAGTGCTCGATCAACTTTTTTCTGGCGTAGCGATGTTTTTGCTTCCGATAATCTTGTTGTTGGGTCGCAGTCAATTTTCTCCCCAAGGACCTTTGGGTGTGCGCATGACTGGTGTTGTGGCTGGAATCTTGATGTTAATAGGTTTTTTTGTTTGTCGTAGATTTGAAATATGATCTCACAAAATTTGTGAGGTGTTGAACTTATCACTTCATTGAGGAAATCATGCAAAACAAAGTTCGAGAATTGCTTCAGGATCTAGGGTCAAGCAAAATAAGTAATGTTGCATATGATACTGCGTGGATTTCACATACGGTTAGCTTGGGGGAATATATGGGAAAAAATTCATTAGATTGGATCAGAGATCATCAACTTTCTGATGGTACATGGGGAGCTGAAAAATTTAGGCACAACCATGATAGAGTGATTTGTACTTTGGCTGCAATAATTGCTTTGGCCAAATATGGGACGGACAAGGATAAAATTCGGGTGAAGCGAGCACGGTATGGCCTTGATTTTGCGATAAGAGGCCTAATGGCAGATACTTCCGGAGCAACTGTTGGCTTTGAAATGCTATTGCCTTCCCTGCTAAATCAAGCTTATGAGGCGGGAGCTTTGCAAAGAAGCAAAGATTTGGATCCATGGCGATATACGGGAAAATCAAAAGTCCACAAAAATAAGCAGCGAGTAAATGGTGGAATGGCAATAGGACGTGCTGACGATTTAGCAGAAATTAGAATTCAATCGGCGTTACAGAAAAAATTGGCAGCTCAATCTAATGGCAAGTTTGATCGAAATGTTTCAATGGTATTTTCTGCTGAATTAGCTGGTGAGCAATTATCGATTATTGATATTGACAATATTCAAGAAATTGATGGGTCTTTAGCAAAAAGTCCTTCTGCAACAGCATATTTTGCAACTAAAGTTCGAGTTGGAGATTCTTTGGCAATGGCATATTTGCGAGATGTTTCTTCTCACTCTGTCGATGGTGGAATTCCTCATTTTCATCCATTTGATACTTATGAAATAGCATGGTCTTTGTGGAATTTGGCATTATTGAATTTGAATAAAGAGTTACTTTTTATGTGCAAACCACATCTCGATAAACTTTCAAGTGCTTGGACATCTCAAGGTATGAGCTATGCTAGTGGCTGTTCAATCTTTGATGGAGATGATACTACCGTAGCTTTCGAGGTGTTGACAAGGTTTGGTTACGAAGTGGACGTTCGGGCTTTATTGAGTTATGAAGAAAATAATTATTTCCGTTGTTATGATTTTGAGTCGGATCCATCAATTGGTGTTAATATTCATGCGTTAGGAGCATTACGAGAATATGGGTATGAAGTTGATCATCCAGCTATTCAGAAAATACTTCATTTCTTAGAACAAAAATTTCTATGCGATTCATTTTGGTATGATAAATGGCATTCTTCTCCTTACTATTCAACAGCTCATGCGATTATTGCTATTGCGGGATATGCAAGAACCGATATTTCACAGTCGATTAACTGGATTATTGAGACACAAAATGGAGATGGCTCTTGGGGATTTTATAGACCAACTGCTGAGGAAACCGCCTATTGTTTACAAGCACTCTTGATTTTGCAGCGACATGGAGAAAAAGTACCTTCAGATATTTTGAAAAGAGGCCTAGACTACCTTTCTGCAAACATGGATCCCCCCTATGAACCCCTATGGCTCGGAAAATGCTTATACACCCCTGAACTAGTAGTTCGCTCCGCAGTTTTGAGTGCGCTTGTGTTAGGAGAAGAATCCTAGAGGTGAAAAATGGTATCTATCGGAAAACTATTTGATGTTTCAACTGCCGACATGGAAGACCAAAGGAGGGGTCGTCTCCTAAGTATTGTTCTATTTGGATTATTTTTGATTACTATATTGTTAATTCCCTTTATTTTTATTATTGGGAAAAACTTTCTGGGTGGATGGCAGAGCTTTACGAACACCCTATGGTCGTCCATTGTATTTTTTCTTGGGCTGATTATTTTGTTTTGGCTCAATCGAAATGGGAAAATACTGATAGCCAGTATTACGTTTACAATTTTGTTAATATTCGCAATTACTATCGCGAATATCGAAGCAATGGGTCGCGGTGATACACTATTCTATTTTGTCATCCCCATCTTATTATCGAGTGTTCTTATTCGACCCTATGCCAGTTTTTTTACTGCAGCAATCATCACATTGGAATCAATATTTATCGCCATCCAATTGAATTTTGTGCCAGATTATTACTTCACCGCATTTGGATTATTTGCAATTGCTTTTGTTTCTTGGTTGACTTCTCGCAACCTCGAAAATGCATTGAGTGATTTGCGCATTATCAATCTTGAACTAGATCAACGTGTTGAGCAACGTACCAACGAGTTGGCAAGTGCTTACACCAAATTGGAAAAACAAACACACGAATTGTCCGCAGCAAATATTCAACTTCAGGAACTTGACACATTAAAATCAAAATTTGTTTCCGACGTCTCTCATGAGTTGAGAACACCCATAAGCAACATATCAATTTATCTGGAGATGATTCAAGCAGGTAAACCTGATAAACGCGAACGTTATCTGGCAGTTTTGAGTGAAGAAACAAGTCGTTTGCAGAAACTTATAACTGATATTTTGGATTTATCCCGATTGGAAAAAGAGGTAACTGCGACAAATTATGTTTGGTCTGATCTGAATGAACTCGTCGAGAAAATGGTAATTGCTAATCGACTTGGGGCAGAGGCAAAGGGGTTGGAATTTACTTTTGTGCCGGGCGAAAATCTACCCAAAATATTAGTGGATGTTGATTTGGTCAACCAGGCATTAATTAACTTAATTGCCAATGCGATCAACTATACTCCAGAAGGAAATGTGAAATTGGAGACACACTTCGATGCAGAAGAATCTCGCCTGGTTTTCGAAATAGCTGATACAGGAATAGGTATTGAGCCAAATGATATTCAATATATTTTCAAACGTTTTTACCGTGGTACACAAACTGGTCAATCAACGATCCCCGGTACCGGTTTGGGTTTGGCTATTACTGAAGAGATTGTGGAGAAGCACGGGGGAGGTATTGATGTGCAGAGCGAAGTTGGGGTTGGATCGAAGTTCACTGTACATTTCCCTGTGGCTAGAACAAAGCTAGAAACACAAAAAACATAATCAGATATGGATAGTACTTCAATTCCAAGCTTGGACGATTTTTTATCGGATTCATCAGAGCATATTCGTAAATATGCACCAGAAACTTTCATTTATGCTGCATCTGGAACTCGACGGGCAGCTGTATTAGCAGGCGTGCCAGATGAGGGGGATGAATTAGCAATTTGGAGCAGGGGAGAATTGTTTCGCAACATAGAGTTAATATTTGTTCACGGAGTTAGGCATCTCTTCATGCCTATGCTAGGACCAAGTCAATTTCGGGAATCTACTGGGAACTATCACGAATACTTGTGGAATTGGTTTGTAGAAGGGATTTCTGGTCCCAAAGCGATTGATCGTTACCAAAGTTCAGGTTGGAGAGTTCGTATTGCTTGCGGCGATTTTATCCCGCAAGTAAAAGAGATGAGCGAAAAATTAATTTCCGAAACAACGAAGAATGATGCACATACACTTTGGTGCTATGCTGTGCCTGATTTTTCCCTGCCCTGGGAATGGCTACTTGAAGCCGCAAAGCGTGGTAATGCATCTACATACCAGGAGGCCGTAAATGCTCTTTATGGGGAAAATATTCCTCCAGCTTCAATTTACTTGAGTACTGTAAAGCCTCTTGTTTCATCTCTACAATTGCCACCACTACTTGTTCGAGATACTGTGCAATGTTACTGGAGCCTGCGTCCCGGATACAGCCTTGATCAAATTCAATTACGTTCTATCCTTTACGATTACGCCTTTACTCGTCAAACCTGGCGAGAAGATAAAACCGGTCGCGCCGAGCAGGCCCTAGCCCATCGCGATATTTGGGAACGGGGGGATATTCTGGGTCTTGGAAAACGCCTGGGGCCATTCTGGTATCCAGATTCGACGTTAGCGGAATAGAACCCCCATTCGTCAAGATCAATCCATAAAGCAGCAGCGCCTGTAAAAGCACTGGATATTATTGTGGAAAAGAATTTAGATTTCGCCTATCGGGGTTAACCTCATCAGCGGAATCTTTCTACCCGAGGTGCGCTCTTTATAGCTCAATACCCTGGATACATCAACACTGCCTGATTCCAGTATAGATTATATTCCCTTTCGTTGATCACTTCCTGAGCGCTGTATGCCATCTCTTGGTTATCGATCATTAACTGAACTTCTGGGTTGGCTTTCATATTGTGGTACCAGGCGGGGTGTTTCGCTTGTCCCCAGTTGGATGCCACAAGGATAACATTGTCTGGATTGATCACTGCCAACAATGGTACGCGACGAGTTACCCCACTTTTTGCCCCTATGCATGTCGCAATGATGGCCCTTTTGCCAGTAAGGATGCTCGACAAGGAATGGCGGTTTTTGGTAAGCCGAAGTACTGCGCTGTCGCAATAATGAGCTACTCGAGAGAATAACCATACTCCCGGTTTGGACGTCGCGAATTTCAACACTGCTTCTTGGGTTTTGCTAGGTTTTGTTTCCATGATGCCTTTCATAACTAAAATGAATTCACAAAATATATGCAAATTATATTCTAATAAATCATAAAAAAAGTCAACTATTTTGCGTAACTTATTCTGTAGGAGCACAGAGGTAAACCGTGGAGCGTCCCAAAGTGTCATGGCCAGAGGCCCGCCTGTGGCGTGAGCGACACACCTTCGGCGGGAGCGAAGAATCCCTAAATTTGTCACTCAAAGAGCAAGATTCTTCGTCACTGCGCTCCTCAGAATGACAGTTCTGCAGCAGATTTCAATGCCCACGGTTAAGTACCGTCCTACCATGAGATTTAATCCCCCGAAGAAAAGTACTTTTGGCTCTTTGGGAATTACTGTGAGAGACCTCACATTAGGGGGGTAGGGGATGTGCGGAGCACGCCCCCTACCCCAGGGCAATCGCATTTAGAATTAGCAATCACGGATGAGAAGGCCCAAACCAGTTTTAAGGGTAGCGAGCCAACCGCGTTGGCTGCCAAATTAGGCTAAATATATCTTGCCAGGCACGCCCAACGCGCTTGGCCTGAGCGTGTCGAAGGGGTTGGGCTTCTGACCCAGAAGGGCTTTTTCCTGAGAGAAAATCCATATGCGATTGCCCTGCCCCTACCCCCCTAATGTGGTCCCTTACCAAGGGCCCTTACCACGGCGATTCTTAGAGACCCTTAAAATTTGCCAGCGAAATAATTATCAGGTAGGATATGATTAAATATGGACAAAGCATGACTGAAAAATATCGACCAGCTTATCTGGAGTTACTTGCTAATGGCGAGTTGCAAGAGCGCGTTACCCAGGCCCACGCACGCCTCTCGGATTGCGATATCTGCGCTCACACCTGCCACATTGATAGGCGTGCCGGGGAATTAGGAACTTGTAAAACTGGGGAGCGCGCCAGAATTAGCAGTTACGGACCGCACATGGGCGAAGAAGACCCTCTTCGTGGCACACGCGGATCGGGCACTATCTTCATGACGCGCTGCAATTTGCGTTGCCAGTACTGCCAAAACCATGATATCAGCCAGACCGACTCAGGGCATGAAGTTGAACCTGAAGATTTGGCAAACATCATGTTGGAGCTGCAGAAGCGCGGCTGCCATAATATCAACTTTGTCTCCCCAAGCCATGTGGTTCCCCAAATAGTGGCTGGCGTGCTGATCGCCGCTCAGGCCGGCCTATCCATTCCCTTGGTTTATAACACCGGGGGCTACGATTCTCTTTCAACATTAATGCTGCTCGATGGCATTGTAGATATCTACATGCCCGATATGAAATATGCTGATACAACATTGGCTGAGAGATACTCTGGGATCAAGAATTATCCCCAGGTAAATCAGGCCGTTGTTAAGGAGATGCATCGTCAGGTTGGTGATTTGCAGCTAGATTTGCACGGTATCGCGACGCGCGGCCTACTAATCAGACATTTGATCCTCCCAGATAACCTGGCAGGCACGGATCAGATTGTAAAGTTTTTGGCCGATGAAATTTCGAAGGAAACGTATCTCAATTTGATGGACCAATACCGCCCTGCCTATCGTGCGCATCACTACCCAGAACTCACCCGCCGCATCACCAGTGTTGAATTTGATACCGCAGTCAAAATGGTCCAAGAGGCAGGCCTGAATCGTTTGGACAAGAGAAGAGCATTCATGTTTTCATTTTGATGTTGATTTCAGCCCCGATGGAGAAAGGATCGCTGCAGCCGGAAGCCTGGGAGCTTGGCTTTATAAAGCTGAAGATCTTGCCACTATGGCTTATTTGAGGGGCACACCAAGAGTGTCATCAGCATTGCCTGGTCTCCAGATGGCACATTAATATATTCCAGCAGTTGGGATGGCACGCTGCGGGTTTGGCGAATCCCTGCAAAGTAAATTATGGTAAAAACCAAGGCCCTGCGATTGGGAATATTCAGTCTGGTTGCATTGTTAGCTGCACTGATTGCTGTGGATGTCGGCCTGGCCTGGGTTTATGTTTCGGCGTTGACTCAGCCTGGCTGTTCCGCGCCAATTAATTTGGAAGAAATAGATCTACCCGAAGAGCATTGGCTAACAACTGAAGATGGACTCTTGCTCCGTGCCTGGTACTACCCTTCAAAGAATGGAGCAGCAGTCTTGGCCCTGGGCGGCATCGGCGGTTCTCTAGGGGATGTTCTGCCCCCGGTGAGGCCGTTGATCGAGGCCGGCTACGGAGTACTGCAAATCGATAGCCGGGCTTGCGCGCGTCCACACGCCCGCGTGACCTTGGGAGCTTATGAAATTCACGATGCTGCGGCGGGTATAGCTTTTTTACTTACGCGCCCCGATATCGACCCTGAAAAGATTGGCGCGATCGGGTTTTCCATGGGAGGCGTGACTATCATTAGGGCAGCTGCCCTTCGTCAAAGCTCAGGACAAGCGCGCCAACCACAAATCAAGGCATTGGTCGCTGAGGGCGGGTACGATCAGCTTGGCAAACATATCATTCAGCCAGACGCAGGTCATTCGTTGCCTCGAAAGATCTTTCTCTACACGGTTGCTGGGGTATTCTGGGTCCAAATCGGAGTCAATCCATGGGAGATCAGCCCTCTCGACGACATTGCTAAAATCAGCCCGCGCCCGGTTTTCCTGATTTATGGCGAGCATGAGCTAGAGCGCGGCGGCGGCAAAGCTCAATTTGATGCCGCAGAAGAGCCAAAATTATTATGGGTAGTGCCAAGGGGCGATCATGGAGGTAATTATCAGGTCGCGAAGGAAGAATACGAACGAAGAATTGTAGAATTTTTTAAACAAGCCCTTTTTCCTTGAAACCTGTAAACCGATTGCTCGTATATCCCGATAGTGAGTTTTATTACTAGCGAAATAATTGCTATTGACGATAATTGGAATTATAAAGGAGAACCACTATGGATCAGAAAATTCAAGATTTCATCGAGAAAAAACGTATCGCTATTGTGGGCGCGTCCAGCGCCAGCGAAAAGTTTGGTAATTCCGCTGCCAAAGAGCTAATAGAGCGCGGTTACGAAGTTGTTTATGTTCATCCCAGCGCCAATGAGATCGACGGTCAACCCGTCTATCGTGACCTGGCTGCTGTCAAAGATAAAGCAGATGCAGTGTGGGTTTGTGTTCCCTCCGAGGGTGGTGAAGCCGTACTGCGCGAAGCCGCTGATGCGGGTTTCCAGAATGTCTGGCTGCAGCAGGGTGCTTCTTCACCAGAGCTGCTCAAAGTCGGTGAAGAACTTGACCTCGATCTGGTATCAGGTAAATGTATCCTGATGTATGCTGAACCAGTGGGATCTTTCCACAAATTTCACCAGGTTATTTGGAAGGTGATTGGTCAATATTGAGCCTTCGTTGTTTGTAGCGAAACAGACTTAGCAAGAACAGCCCAAAAATATAATCGAAAGAAATTCAGGAAGGTATTGCCTATTTGGACCTTTCCTGAATTTCGTTCATTTAATCGTAAATTCCTACAACCTGTTTTCCAAAATCTGCCAGACTCAGCCTCAGCGCTAGTGGTTCTAGTACTTCTACCGCGCCACCCAAAGCCAACAGTTTGGCGCGCGCATTTTCGAAAGATTCGAAAGAAAGGGTCATGAGCGACCAACCCTTTGCGTCTGGCGGTTGGGTTTGATCGATTGTTCCCTGAACGTTTTCTCCGAATGGGAATTGCAAATTGTCTGCGAGGATAGGGGCAACGCGCGCTGTGACGAGATATTGTTGCCTGTTCGTTTCATAATTGGCGCGCCAGCCACTCCAGAAAGCAGCCAGGTCAAATTCACCAGGGTGTTGGAAGATTTCTTCAAGGATGCGCGCTTCCTGCACCCAGGAAATACGGATCACGGCCATGTGTCCATCGCGCTCGCAAACCAGATACCACGCCCCGGCCTTGGCAACCAATCCATATGGGGCAACAGTCGCATGCAACGCACCCAACCATTCTCCCGCTTCGGTGAGATATTTCAGCTCGAGCAACTTATTCTCCCAGACCGCTTGCTGGATGATCTGTAAGAAAGGTTGCGCTTCGCGCTCGTGGAACCAGGGCACCCAATCCAGGTGGATGCGCTGGCGGCTGCTTTCTTCTTCGTCGCGGCGTGCCGAGGGTAAGGCTGCGGCTAACTTATACATGGCCGCTTTGAGTTCATCCCCAAACCCAAGCTCATCCAGAGGGGCAGGGATGCTGAGCATGAACAAAGCCCGTGCCTCGTCTGTATTCAGGCCGGTCAAGTCCGTTCGATAGCGTTCAACAAGTGCGATGCCGCCCCCAGGCCCTCGCTCGCTGTAGACCGGCACGCCGGCGGTGCTCAAGGCGGTCACATCGCGATAAATCGTACGAACCGAAACCTCGAGTTCTTCTGCCAAAGCCTCGGCTTTGACGTACCCGCCGCGGGCTTGTAAGATCATCAGCAGGGAAAGCAATCTGTCTGCGCGCATAATACTCCTCGCCACAGAGATGACTGAGTTGAGAGTTTCGCACTTGCTCCCTTGATTCCCTCCAAAATTGCGGGGTTGGGGGGCTTTAGACCCAAAACGCCCTGAATCTGCGTTACTCCTATCAGTGTTGAAAGAGGAAAAAAGAATCTCTGTGGCAAAGATTATACCGCAAATAACTGACATAACGTGTCATGAATTCGTGCTATGATACTTGCATCCGGTGAGAAAAAGAGTGAAAGGAGAGTATTATGCACACCACATATGAGGGAGCCGCAATTGCCCGCTTTCAGCTTCTGCAGCATCAGCTCAAGGGACGCATCAAGTTTGAATCCCATCGGGTGAGCTGCGACTTTGAGCCGGCAACCATTTGTCGATTGCTGGGAGCGTTCTTGATCGCATTGGGAATGAGGCTCAGCAGATCGAGTGAAACAGCATTGGGAATTTCCCCGCAGCCTACGAAATCCTGACATTAGTTGTCAGTTGGGGCGGGGTAAGATAACCTTGGCGCCGAGGTTTCTGTCAAAACACTAAACTATAATATTTAAGGAGAATGATTGTGAGTGATATAGATGTTAAAATTGTAGAATTGCCTCCCATGAGAGTGATTTCTGCCTATGGGTTTGGTGAGCAGCCAGAGCCGATTGCCTGGGAGAAACTCCTGGCGTTCGCCCTGGCCAAGGGATTACGGAAGGAAAAGGAACTCCCCCAGACCTTTGGTTTCAATAACCCCAACCCTTCCAAGGGTAGCCCGAATTATGGCTATGAACTCTGGATCCCTGCGGCAGATGATGTCATGCCTGAAGACGATCTCCGAGTTGTTCATTTTGAGGGCGGATTATATGGGGTGACGCGTTTCAAAGACCTCAATACCATTGGCCGGGTATGGCAGCAGCTAGTCAAGTGGCGTGAGGGCAGCAAATACAAGCATGCTCATCACCAGTGGCTGGAAGAGCAGACCTTCGCCTCGGATGATTTTACGGAGATTGAATTCAACCTGTACCTGCCCATCACAGAATAATCCGCAAGATACGATAGGAGACCACCAGAAATACGAGACGCCGCGTCGCGGCGTCTCTATTACTTTTGAGTTGTCATTGCGAGCGAAGCGACGCAATCTAAAAAAAGAATTAGATCGCGTCGCCTGCGGCTCGCGATGACAGAAACTTAGTTACTCATGCTACGCGCACGTAGCGGGAAAGTCCTGAAAATAGGGGAGGGCTTCACCCCCTATTTTCAGGGATATTTCTCTTTAGGTTGCGTAACATCAATTAGTTATTTCCATCATCCAAGGAATTGTCGATTTCAATTCATCAACAAATAAATGGGTTTCATAATGGGTGACTCCCTCCAGGATTTTGAGCTTGATTTCCTCGCCTTGAGATTGGAGTTGAGCGACCACGGCAAGGGTGGGGTCAATGGGCAAGACCTCATCATTGCGTCCATGGATGACATAAAGGGGAACATCCCATTCAATTTCGAGAAAATTATCTGGAGGCATCCCGGCCAAGATCACTCCGGCAGCGAAGACCTCAGGGTGGCTGGCGGCAAAATGCCAGGTTCCCATACCCCCCATGCTGTACCCAGTGACCAGGATTTTGTTCTCGTCAATATTGTGATTAGCCTGGATTTCTTCGAGCAAGTCGAGGACGAATTCCTCGCTCTCGGGTTGTGTCCAATCGGACGCGGGGCAGTCTGGGGAGACGATAATCGCGCCCAATTCACGCAATGCTGGCTCGACCATGTCAGTCAGGATGAATTTGCCGTAGAACGGCGCTCCGTGGCCCCCATAGTGAAGTGCCAACACCAGGGGCACGGATTTCTCCCCGGTGTAGTTCTCCGGGATGGAGATTGTATATCGATGCGATGCATCTACCTCGATCTCGTAGACACCTGGGTCAACAGGCTCAAATTGCTGGGATGCGCAGGAAGCAGTCATAATTGATAACAGCAGGGCGATAAAGAAACTTTGAATGTTTTTCATATGTATTCTACACGATCTTCCTTTGGAAGGTTCATCGGGCGTAGTTGATCTTTGGCCATGCGAACCACCACAACCCCTCGCGAGCAAATCCTAGCGATTGGATTGTTCTTCCTGGTTGTTTTCCTGGCAATCATCGTTGCGGCGGCGCTGTCTGTGCTCAAGCGTTTCTTCTATCGTGTCTGCATTTTAGTTGGGGCTCACCGTCGGTGGAGTTTCCAGCATATTCGCCGGGGATATGCAATCGTTAGTGGCAGGATTAGTAGCCGGAGTACCGATCTTGCTCTTGTGCATCGTTGCGCCGCTAGCTTTCCTGAGTGGATTGAAGGAAACCTATGTCTCCACATCATGGACTTTGGCCTACCGAGAAATTCGCGCCATAGAAAATCTTGACCTGGAAATTAGTGCTGATGAGGTGCTCCCTGAGTTGGATCATAGCGCCCAGGCATAATCCACCAATATCTCCCCTTTGTGTGCTCCTCGACAATTTAGGGTAGGACGGTACTTAACCATGGACATTGAAATCAGCCGCAGAACTGTCATTCTGAGGAGATCAGCGACGAAGAATCTTACTCTTTAAGTGACAAATACAGAGATTCTTCGCTCCTATTGTCGCTCAGAATGACACTTTGGGACGCTCCACGGTTTACTGCCGTGCTATCCAATTTTGTGAGGAGCATTTTTATGTAAGAAATTGAGCGGAAAGTAACTCTATTGTTAATATGGACACAAAGCCGATAATTGATACCGTCAGTCTCACAATCAAAGACTTACCCGCATCCCTTGATTTTTATCAAAAAAACTTGGGACTTCATCTGCACAGCAATAATGGGGGAAAGGCGCTGCTTGGATCAGCGGAAAAGGCATTCCTTGAACTGGTCGAGAATCCCAATGCGAAGCGATATCGCAGTGTGGCTGGCCTGTATCATTTTGCTGTACTGCTACCCACGAGAGTCGATCTGGCGCGCATACTGAGGCACCTAATAGAAATGCAAACACCACTTCAAGGTCTCTCCGATCATGGTGTCAGTGAGGCCATTTATCTCCCCGATCCCGATGGCAATGGCATCGAAATCTATCGCGACCGACCACAGGATGAGTGGCCAACCATAAATGGTGAGCTCCAAATGGTGACGGAGTCACTGGACGTTGATGGTCTCCTAGCTGAAATTGATGCGAAATCGAATAGTTTTGGAGAAATTCCTGACAAGACATACCTGGGTCACATCCACCTGCATGTAGGAAAAATATCAAATGCTGAGAAGTTCTACACGGACGCCCTGGGATTTGATTTGATGCAGCGTTATGGCAACTCGGCTTCGTTTCTCTCGAGAAATGGCTATCATCATCATATTGGGATCAACACATGGAATGGCACTGGCGCGAGCCTGCACCCTGATGATGCGATTGGGTTGCGCTGGTTTAGTTTACAAGGCGGTGATGATCTCATCGCGCGTGTGAAAGCATCAGATGTTGGGTACGAGGAAAGTCAGGATGGAGTATTTGTGCATGATCCATTTGGAAATGGGATTATGCTCAAATAGCAACTTTCCCACCTAGGGGTAGATGATTCGAAAATTTGCCATTGATGGATTTATCAAGTATATTGAGGGGCAAATGACAATCAATATCAAAGCTGTTAAACGTGAAGAAAAACTCATCCTGCGCAACCTGTTAGAACTCTATCAACATGATATGAGCGAGTTCAACGGGGCGGATGTTAATGAGCATGGCGAATACGGATATAATTATCTCGATCAATATTGGACTGAGCCAAGTCGCTTCCCCTTCTTGATCAAAATATCTGATGAGTTGGCCGGTTTTGCTTTGATCCGTGAGATCAGCAGCGGTGAAGATAAATATTTTTCTATGGCGGAATTCTTCATTCTACGGAAATTCCGCCATTGCGGCCTTGGAAGGAACGTTGCCTCACAGTTATTCGAGCGCTTCAAGGGAGAATGGCGAGTTGCTCAAGAGGTTGAAAATCATCCAGCGCAAGAATTTTGGCATAAGGTGATTTCTTCATTCACAAAGGGCAATTTTGAGTTAATCGAAGAGAAAGATTGCGATGGCCCAGTGATTAAATTTACAGTTGACAAAAGGGAGAATTGAAAATGGATCTGGAGCTTCAATCTGTCCTTGAGTATGGTGCTGCAAATACGGCCAAGCTGCTCAATCAGGGATTTTCCGACTATATTGTTCCCATCCATATCGGCTTGGAGCAATTTTACGGCATGCTGCGCTATGACAGTATCGACATCACATCTAGTCGAGTTGTGATCCGTGAAGGAAAAGGGGTTGGCGCCGCGCTGATCGCCCGCAGAGGTTGGAATAGCCGCCTTGCAGGAATGGCGATTTTGCCGGATGCGCGCGGTCAAGGTGTTGGGCGTGGCTTGATGAAAGCGCTTATCGATGAGGCCAAAAAGCGCGGTGATTGCCGCATGGAATTAGAAGTCATCGAACAGAACAGCCCCGCTGTATATCTCTATCAAAATGCTGGTTTCTCGATTCTGCGCCGCTTAGTGAGTTATCGGCTGGAAAATCCTGCTGGCGAATCAGCACCCATCGAAGAAATTGACCTGCGCGCTATGGGGCGCCTGGTCAACTCATTTGGCATTTCTGATATGCCCTGGCAAGTTTCTGGCGAGACATTGGTGCAGTTCGGCCCCCCATTCAAAGCATATGCCTACAAAGATGCATATGTCGCAATCTCATCTCCTGAAGCCCCGCAGATCTCATTGCGCTCCATGTTGATCATGCCCGATGCACAAAAAAAAGGGCAAGGAGATAAATTGCTCAAGGGATTATTCGCACAATATCCCGAGAAAACCTGGCTCGTGCCGGCAATATTCCCCGAGGAGTTTGGTGGAATCTTTGAAAAGGGGGGATTTGCGAAAGAAAAACTCTCGCAATATCAGATGGTATTAGCTTTTATGGGATAGATTCTCGCTTGAAAGGTGTAGATCAAACAATGTAGAAGGCACGCGATCTTTTATCCGTGCCTTCTACTTTTGCATTGTTAGTTAGGGCGTTCCCTCGCATTGGTTGTAATACGTATCCCAATAACAGTTATTTCCACTCCCGCATTCACTCATGCTGTAGGATCCGCAACCAGGATCATCTTCTTCCGTTTCTGGTCTCTCCGTGCACTCATTCAGGCTAGTATCCCAAATCTCTCCTTTATTGCAATTGGGAACGACACACTGACCTGTGCTGCTGTTATATTCTTGACCTCCTGGACAAGTTACAGGCGTTGGTGTGGCACACCGTTGTGCACGGTGTACTAGGTTTACGCATCGAGATGCCTGGCCTCCTGAACCTGCTACACAAGTTTCAAGTCCGGTATCATAGAAGTATCCTTCTGGGCAACGAGTTCCGTTTCCTGGATTGTTGTCACCATTGGGGACGCATGTTTCGAAGCCTGTATCGTAGAAATATCCTTCAGGGCAATCACCTTCTCCACTAGGGGGTGGCGAACAATATCCCAATCCGGTATCGTAGAATTGACCCGTGGGGCATTGTGTTTGGTCACCGTCGTCACCTGTTGACATGCATCGCTCGTACATTGTGTCGTAATAATAGCCATCTGAGCAATTGCTGCTTTGGTCTGGAGGTGGGACACAGTAACCTAGTCCGGTGTCGTAGTAATATCCTTGGGGACAACCTTGCCTGCCTCCGTCATTCGTCGGCGAACAGCATGCAAACCAACTATTGAAATAGGCGCCTTCTGGGCATCCGCTTGATGTTCCTGTAGTAGGACCACATTGCTCGCTAGATGCATCGAAGTAATAACCAACAGGACAACTGTTGCTTGTTCCAAGACAGCTTTCTGATCCGGTATCGAAATAATAGCCATTGGGGCAATCTTCCCCGGAAGATTGGCTAGGACCAGGTACGCATGTGCCGCTGTATTGATCCAGATAACTTCCTTCAGGGCAACCATACCCTGGTGATCCGGTGCTAGTCATGAAGGTTGAATTACTGGGTTGGCAGGAATTCATACCGGTGTCGAAGAAATATCCAGTCGGACACTGCGTGTTTTCTTCCCCGCTAGATCGACATTCTTCAATCCCTGTATCGAAATAATAGCCATTGGGACAATCGCTCCCACTACCAGGTTGTGGATTGCAGTACCCTAATCCGGTGTCGTAAGTGAAGCCCTCTGCACAGCCCATATTATTACTGTAGGGTGTACAACAATTCAATTGGGCATTGAAATAACTGCCAGCCCCACACCCATTCCCTGAATAGGTTGTTGGTATACATTGTTCTGTATACGGGTCGAAATAAAAACCTTGGGAACACTCGCCACCTGTCGTGGGTACACATTGTTCTGACTCTGGGGCAAGGTAGTATCCGGTGGGACAGGCATTTCCCGTCGTGGTCACACAATCTTCGAGCATCGTATCATAGTATGATCCTAAAGGACATTCTCCCCCCGAAGTTGGCATACACTGCTCGGAACTGGTGTCGAAGTAGTACCCTAATGGGCAGGTACTGCCACCGCCATCACTCTGTGCAGGCATGCAGGTTTCCATGCCTGTGTCAAAGTAATAATCTTCGGGGCAATCACCTTCTCCCTCATTCCCAGTTGAGGGCACACATCTTTCAGAACCAGTGTCGTAGAAATATCCGATTGGACATTGTCCAATCGACCCATCACCAGAAGAAGGTTGGCATGTTTCGGTGCCCGTATCAAAGAAAGTGCCTGGAGGGCAATTATTTTCTGGGTAATCGCCTCCATATGGAGTGCACGTTTCTAGGCCCGTATCATAGAAATGGCCTGGTGGGCAGGGAGTATCTTGACCACCCTCACTACATATTGTTATGGAATTCTCTTCCCCTTGACTAGCCGAGGGTCCGTTACAGAATAACCGATCAGGATAGTCGGAATTTGTCTCACAGGCATAGTTTTGATCATTGACAGTGACAAGCTCACTACCGGTTACGTTCTGGCGCATATTCAAGTTTAGTTGTTGAATACTAGGGCCAACGCAACTAAATTCGACGACGACACGATTGGGGTCTGGCGAGGAGCCGCCGAAATTCGGTTGCCCCGGCGCTGATCCACTGCTGTTCCCTGAATAAGGTGGGCACATCGCAGCATAGCTCAATTGACATGAAGGCACTCTTTCAGGCTCAAGAACCACACAACGGAAACCGAGGTCATCTTGTGTGTTTTCTGGTATCTCAGGATAACGGACGGTAGTACGGATACCACGTTCACTATCATTGAAACTCCCGCCGCGCACGACTCGATAGGTACCTTCCTTGGGCCCAGGTGGATTGTGATAAGGGGAGTACGCATAATATGTGTCGATAAAATAATCATACACCCATTCGCGGACATTGCCAGACATATCAAGAACCTCATTTGGGCTTTGACCGGGTACATAGCTGCCGATTTCTTCGGTTTCTCCAATACAACCTTCGTAATTTGCCACTTCACAAGAAACTTGGTCACTGCCCCAAGGATACGTAGGTGCTTCATCACCGCGTGCAGCTTTCTCCCATTCTGCTTCAGTGGGTAAGCGTCCGCCGATCCATTCGCAATAGGTTACGGCCTGATACCAACTAGCACCTACAACTGGGTGGTTAGCGAACTCGGGATCGTAATATTGCGGCGAAGTGAACGGTCCCGTTTCCTCAGTTTCTGGGCCTTTACATGGTCCATTCAAAACACACTCTGAATACATGGCATTGGTTACTTCGGTTCTATGTATCCAATAGCCGTCGAGATGTACGATGTGAATTGGATGTTCGTCTGGATACGCCTGCTCATCAAGGAATAGGCTCCCCATTGTAAATTCGCCGGCATGAACATAAACGAGTTCTGCGCCATCCGGTGCCGTTTTGATTTCTTGGTGGGGAGGCTCGAGAATCGGTAAAGGTTGGATTTTTAGAACATCTGGTGGGGGCGGATAAATATTGATCGAATTTTGCACGATATCTGCATCGGATTGCTTTGCCAATGTCGGTTGGCTAATGGAAACTAAAGTTGCAATTATCAATATAACAACAGTGACTATCCCGATAGTAGATCTTCGTTGTAAATGCATGTTGGCTCTCCTAAACTGGAAGTTCGATTTCTCTCATTATACATTAATGTTTGCTTCGAGTACCTGTGAATTTGTTTTACGCTCTCCAAATAAACGATAATGTGGAAGCATACCTTTGTACTATTTACTTGCTAAACGAAAGTGAATAGGATGAGTAGATGAATGCTAATGCAATAAGAGGAAAATGGCAGGTGCAGAGATGAAGAAGATGCTTGGAGTGGTCACACTCGTGATGTTATTTGAGTTGATTTTGGCAAATTCTGTTTGGGCAGGATCAAATCAAGTAGGAACAATCGATACCGGAGCCCCCGTACGGCGATCCCTGCCCGTACCCGCTAATCTCGCACCAGCGCCACCGGGGTATGACAATATTGATTCTGCGGTGGTGACTTTGTCTAATACCTGGACGAAGGTCCGAGTGTGCTTTCCTTTGCCATCGGGATGGAGCAATACAATCATTCGGGTTTGGAGTCCATCGACTCTGACATGGAACGATATATTAACTCAAACAGAGATTATTGGCGGAGTGAAACATCGCTGCGCTGATGTTCTCGTCAATGGCACTATTGCTCTTCAGGGCCAAAGAATTACTGGGCTGGTCAACCCAGAGATTTCTCCCTGCGACAGGGATCCAAGTAATTGTCCTGAACCCGTTTTAGGATGTACTGATCCTTCAGCTACAAACTACGACGCCTCTGCGGACACAGATGATGGCTCCTGCACCTACCCACCCAATAATGGGCAAGATGAGGTGCCCCACTGAGTCTTGACATGAATTCAGCCTCTGGTAAACTATTTCTCGTTATGCAGTACAAACACTTCTCCCCAACCCCCGTCCCTAGCAACCGCAAGCCAAGATAGGCTTATGGTCTTTTGGGGTTGGTTGGAAGAAATTCATCCATCAAACTGAACTACCCTCTGGACTGTCAAAGCCGGAGGGTTTTTTTATGCGAGTGGATGAAATCCGCTCATCCACTCGCTACTCCAGCACATGAGCGCTGGAGAAAAGATTAGCTTTCTACCAGTTATCATATAGTTTCACCGGAGGTACCTATGAGAATGTCGAAACTCTTTAGCCAAACGTTGCGTGAAGCCCCCGCGGATGCGGAAATGCCCAGCCACAAATTATTGGTGCGGGCGGGATTTATTCGCCAGTTGGCCGCGGGGATATACACGGCCATGCCTATGGCCAAGCGATCGATCACCAAGATCGAAGATATCATGCGTGATGAGATCAACGCCATTGGAGGCCAGGAAATGACCATGCCTGTGGTGCATCCTGCCGAAGTTTGGCAAGAAACCGAGCGTTGGTATCAGATCGGCTCAGAAATGGGACGCTTCAAAGATAAAAATCAACGCGATATGGTTCTGGCGATGACCCACGAGGAAGTTGTCGCTAACCTGACTCGCAAGGAGATCCATTCTTATCGCCAACTGCCGGTGTTGATCTATCACATCCAGACCAAGTGGCGCGATGACCCGCGCCCGCGCGCCGGCCTGATCCGCGTGCGTGAATTCACCATGAAGGACAGCTACAGCCTGGATGCCGACTGGGAGGGCCTCGATAAGCAGTACGAAGCCCATTATCAGTCTTACTTCAATATCTTCCACCGCTGCGGTATCCCTGTGATCTCTGTCAAGTCAGATGTGGGCATGATGGGCGGCAAAATGGCCCACGAGTACATGTATCTGACATCCTTCGGTGAAGACACGCTACTGATCTGTGATGACTGCGGCTATGCGGCCAATCGCCATGTGGCTCTTTTTAAGAAGGAAACATCTGTTAAGGAAGATGAGCTTGCGCTAGAAAAGGTGGCTACGCCTGACAGCAAGACCATCGCTGAACTGGCCGAATTCCTCGATATCCCCGAAGCCAAAACGGCCAAAGCGATCTTCATGGTGGCCGATATCCCCGAGGGTGAATCCAGCATCCAGAAGTTTGTCTTTGCCATAGTGCGCGGCGATATGGATCTCAACGAGACCAAGCTGGTCAACGCCCTGGCTGCCAGCGAGTTACGCCCCGCCACTGAGGAAGAAATCGTAGCCATTGGCGCCGTTCCTGGCTATGCCTCACCGATTGGACTGCCGGAAACCAATGATTATTTGCCGGTGGTTGTCGTTGTCGATGATCTGATCCCCGATTCAAATAACCTGGTTGCAGGCGCCAACGATGCTGGCCACCACATGCTCAATACCAATTTAGGACGTGATTATCAGGCAGATATCGTCACTGACCTGACCGCCGCCCGGGCAGGCGATATCTGCCTGAACTGCGGCGGATCCTTCAATGAAATCCGCGGCGTGGAGGTGGGCAATATCTTCAAATTGGGCACACGTTACAGCGACTCCATGGGCTGCACCTTCCAGGACAAGGATGGTAAGGAGAAGCCGGTCATCATGGGCTCTTATGGCATTGGCAGCGGGCGCCTGTTGGCATCGGTAGCTGAAGAACATAATGATGATTATGGCTTGATCTGGCCGATTACTGTTGCTCCCTATCAGGTGCATTTGGTTGTGCTGCTGAGCAAAAAAGACGGTGGTGCCAGTCAAGAAGAAGCCAACTTACTCTATGATGAACTTTTAGCCGAAGGCATCGAAGTGCTCTTCGATGACCGCGATGAGAGCCCTGGTGTGAAATTTAATGATGCCGACTTGATCGGTATGCCCATCCGTTTGACGGTCAGTGGGCGCGGGCTCGAGAAGGGTCAAATAGAATTCAAACGCCGCGATCAGAAAGAGAAACGCATGATTGCTAAGGACGAGATTGTTGAAGCTGTTAAAGCTGAGATTGCGGCTTTGCATGCGGAGATTCAAGAAAAGATTGTTGAAGTGCCTTTCGAAGAGTAAAATCCCATCCCCCTTTATCCCCCTTCCCAGGAAGGGAGTAGTATTCAAAAAACAGGTCTGTGCTAGCGCGAAGCGCCGCACAGACCTGTTTTTTGAGTATATTTCAAAGGATATAATTGGGCCTAAATTGCCCTTGACTCTCCCCTTACCGGAGGGTCTATACTTAGCACACTGAAGGCCTCAGTAACTAGCTTGAAAGAAGTTGAACTTCTAGACTACGAGTAGACTTATGATCAAGATCGGCGACTTCTCAAAACTGGCGCATGTAACTGTCAAAGCGCTGCATCACTATGGCGAGTTGGGCTTGCTGCAGCCAGCCCATATTGACCGCTATAATGGCTACCGCTACTACACACTCAAGCAACTGCCGCGGCTCAACCGCATTCTGGCGCTCAAGGATTTGGGATTCTCTCTCGATCAGGTTGCGCAACTGATAGACGAGAATCTCTCCACAGCAGAACTGCGCGGCATGCTGCGCATGAAGCAGCTTGAACTGGCTGAAAAGGTTGAATCTGAGCAGGCGCGTTTGGCGCAAGTGGAAATGCGACTCAGGCAGCTCGAAAGAGAGCATACGGCCTTAGGGGCAGAGATTGCTATCAAGGGCATTGGCCCTCAGATAGTACTCTCGGCAAGGGCCGTGGCTGCCAGCGAAGAGGCTATCACTCCTGCACGCCAGAGTTTGCAGAAGTTGTTGCTCGGCTACCTGGAGCGCGCTCGTATCAAACCCTCGGGTCCCTGGTTTGCGCTGTTGGATGATTTGCCTTATGCCGAATCGGACCTGGAAATCGAGATGGCTGTGCCGTTCAAGCCGCGCGCCAGTCAGCGGGCAGGAGACTGGGAAGGATCCCCCATAACCCTGCGGGAGTTGGCAGCCGTGGACAGGATGGCCACCGTGATCCACGAAGGTGAGTATGCTGATATCACTCAGGCTTACACCGACCTGTATGCCTGGACTCAGTTGAATGCTTTCAAGATCGCCGGGCCTTGTCGAGAAGTCTACCTGCCTGAAACAGGCATCAGCACAGAGGAAGATCTGCAGATCCATACGGGTCTGGTCGAAGTGCAGTGCCCTGTTGAACGGGCAAAGATCCCTGTATCAATCTATACATCTGCAAGAGACCGAAAGGAAAATGTTATGCAACCCAAGTTTATCAATAAGCCAGCGATGACCGTCGTTGGAATGGCCTATCTTGGCAAAAACGCACAAGGTGGCGAGTTCAATCAGGAAATTAGCGCCATGTGGGGCAAATTCATGGCACGTGGCAGTGAGATAAAGAATATCACCGGTGACTGCAACTACGGCGCTTGTTTTAGTCAGGGTGAGGGCATTGCTGAGGATCAGTTCGAGTATGTATCTTGTTATGAAGTCACTGACGCCAGCAACTTCCCCGATAGTATGGTTGTGCGCCAGATCCCTGCTTACAAGTATGCAGTTTTCACCCACAAAGGTAAGGCTCAAAATCTGGGTGAAACCTACAAGTACATCTATGAAACCTGGCTGCCCCAGGCAGATGTAGAGCTGCATCCCGATAAGTTCGATATGGAGCTTTACGACCGCCGCTTCAATCCCGACTCAGATGCGTCCGAGTTTGATATTTTGGTGGCGGTGAAATAAGAATTAGAGAAAGAAGTTCAACTTCTATGCCCCATCAGGGGCGCTTCGCAAGAAGTTGAACTTCTTTGCATTTTTTGAGGAAAAATATGGACCATGTGGTTTTTGTAGATGCCAAAGCCAAGGAATTATCAAAACTGATCAATGGCGAAAAAACTATGCTCATCCGTGGCGCGGCAGGGCGAAAGCTGCCGCACGGACGCGTCGAAGCGAATGATGTACTTTACCTAATAGAGAATGATGGCAGCGGCTTGATAAAAGCAAAATGTCGGGTCAAGTCGGTCATCAGTTCAGAGAAAATGTCTAAGGAAGAGTCTATTGCTTTGGTGAACGAGAACCAACTCAAACTACAGTTGACGGCGGCTCAAATTAAGAGATGGGCTGGCAAGCGCTATCTAGTGCTGATCGAAGTCGATCAGATCGAACCCCTGACCCCCTTCCAGATTGATAAGAGTGATTATGGCAATATGGATGCTTGGCTGCCCGTGGGCGAGATTGATAGTGTCAAAAAATGAGTGAGAGAAACTTACTATGGTTGGTAGATTTCGCTGCTGGGATAAAAGTCTTCCCAGGCCCAATCGAAGGCAGTCATGCTGGGAACAGGCTGCAGAACCTGACCTTTGAGAGGGCCGGCAGTGGCGATGCCTAGATTCGCATCCCAGGTTGATCCTGTGGCCGTATCCTTCAGGGTGCCATCTTCCCATTGGAAGGTAAGGGTCTCACCTTCTGCCTTGCGAAGGAATGTTCGGTAATCATCGTTGGCTGCCCAGATCAATATGGGGAATTCCCCAACCCAATCATTGAGCACGGTATCTGCTGCGACATCTTCATAGTAGTATGCTTTTTCTTGGTCAGCGAGCACCACGCCGATGACGAAATCAGTATCAAATTTTTGTCGCCGAAAGCCCAGCTGCGAATAGCTGTTGGTCATCGCCAGGGTTTCGGGGTGGGCTTCTTTCCAATTCTTCCAGGAAGTCATCTGCGAGGGCAGGAGTGTCAGCTCTGTCCTTTTCAGGAGGCCGGCCACGGCGCGCCCGGTAGGCTGCGACCAGATGGATATGGTCTCATGATCCCACCAGGTCATGGCGTATTTATAGAGCCCGCCCGCGTTGCCAAAGATTTGGGGTTCTCCATCAATGCGCCGGTCGTGCACGAGACCGGTGTAGCACAGCGGTCAGTAAGTAACGAGAATGGGAATGCTGGCCATCTCGTCGTTGACCATCTCGCGGAAGCGCAGCACGGTAATGGGGTAGGACTTGGCCTCACCGCCCCAGGCAACACCCAGGACCAGTTCTTCATCGTCGAAGGGGGCTTCGTCTGCACCCACAAAAAATGGCGTATAAATCGGAAAAATGCCATCCATGGGAAGAGATTGTTCGTATCCCAAAGGCAGTTCGGAGGGGGTCGGAATCCAGGTAGGTTTGGGCTCGGTGGGCAAGGGAGTCGGTTCAGGTGTTTGGGTTGGGAATGGGACAGGTGTTGAGAATGACTGCGCGGAAACAGTAGCTGTTGGGGGGATTTCAGAATCCACCGAGAGAGAGTCAGCGACTCCACAGCCTGAAAGAAGAACGATTCCCATCAATATCCCTAACCATAACGTCATCCTTCTAATTTATAGGTTGGATGCTTTTTGGAGAACAACTCTTACTAGACCTATTATTTGTGCTAATGATAGCAATTGTGAGATATTATTCGTACAGTCATTATCGGATATAATATGTTATGGTGATAGATTCAAAACAGATCAATTTCGTGAAATTGAAACCCGTTGATAATGAAGGAAATTAACTATGCGCTTTCGCTATGCTTGCCTTCGTTTTATCTGCTTCATTCTGATTTTTCTGGTGTTAACTTTAGGTTTGGAATTGACCAATCCGCAATTCGCTAAAGCTAATCGAGCAGAAAATTTCAATCCAACGAAATTCACACAGATTGTCAATTTGAGTAATGCAGATGGGGAAGTCGAATTGCTGCAGTTCACCAGCGCAGGCCATGCCTTGGGATTCGACCAGAAAGGTGTCTATGTAGCCACAGGCGATCATATGCTGCGTGAAATTTTTGTTGGCACAGATGGTGTTATACCGGCAGCTGATCAAGGTGGTGATGGTGATGGACAAGCATTGCCCCTTGGGATGGTTAGATATACCAATTTGTGGGATGGCATATCCCTGATTTATGACAGCACGCCGGGGAGCGTTCTTCGCAGCACATATTTGATCGAGCCAGGAGCAGATCCTAACCAGATTAGATTGCGGTATAACGTGCCCTTCTCGATAGACAAAAGCGGGAACCTGGTGTTTGCTTTCGAAACAGGGCAGATGACGGCCAGCGCGCCCATCGCCTGGCAAGAGATTGACGGGGTACGCATTCCCGTTGATGTGTCCTTTCAGGCTTCCAAAGTTTCGCCGCTTTTTGGCGCTTCGGATGTTTCTTTTGTTTTGGATGCGTATAGCCAAGATCATGCCTTGATCATAGATCCATCTTTTGCCTGGAACACATTTATGGGCTCAACTTCGGAAGACAGTGGCGAAGCGATTGCCCTGGATGCGAGCGGGAATGTTTATGTGGCTGGTCACAGCGATGCAGGATGGGGCAGTCCACGTAACGGCCACGCAGGGGGTAGTGATGCCTTTGTCGCCAAGTTGAACAGCAGTGGGGTGCGGGTGTGGCATACCTTTATGGGCTCCGCCAGTGCTGATTTTGCCTATGGCGTCGCTGTAGATGGCAGCGGCAATGTTTACGTGGCAGGTGATAGCTATGGTTCCTGGGGCAGCCCGATAATTGGCTTCGCTGGAGGCGGGACAGATGCATTCGCAGCCAAGCTGAACAACAATGGTGATCGCCTTTGGAATACATTTATTGGCGGGACGTCTGGAGATGATGGGCATGCCATTGCCGTGGACGGCGGCGGCACAATCTATGTCACGGGAACCAGTACTGCAAACTGGGGTAACCCGGTCAATGCTTTTGTTGGCAGTGGTGGCCGCCCAGATGCATTTGCAGTCAAGCTTAATACCAATGGTGGACGAATTTGGAACACATTTTTGGGGGGCGCAAACGTTGACGAAGGTTTCGGTATTGCTGTGGATGGAAGCTTAAATGTATATGTGACCGGCTACAGCAAAGCTACATGGGGGTCCCCGGTAACAGGATATGGAGGCGGTTATCATGATGCCTTTGCTGCCAAGCTAAACAGCAGCGGTGGTCGTGTATGGCATACATTCTTAGGTGGGGCAAGTACTGACCAGGGCTACGATATTGCTGTAGATCCTTCTGGAAACGTGTATGTCGCCGGAATTTCTTATGATTCTTGGGGCAGCCCGCGCAATAATCATGCTGGGGACAGAGATGCTTTTGCAGCCAAGTTAAACAGCAGTGGTGGTCGTGTATGGAACACATTCATGGGCAACTCCGTAGACGATGATGGAAATGCCGTCGCTGTGGATGCTGCTGGGAATGTCTACATTGCAGGAACAAGTCCTCATTACACTTGGGGCAGCCCGGTGAACAGTCACACTGGAAATGATGAGGCGTTTGCTGCCAAGTTGAACAGTAATGGCGATCGCTTATGGAATACTTTTATGGGGGGGGTTTGGAACACAAGCGGATGGTATGACCATGGCAATGGTATTGCCGTCGACAGCATCGGGAATGTTTATGTTACTGGTGAAAGTAGTTTGTCCTGGGGTAGTCCGGTAAATGCTCATAATAGTGGAACTGAGTTCGATGCTTTCGCCGTCAAAATTGACTATGATCCTGAGATTGATCTGCAGCGGCCGGCGAACACCAGTATTGCCACTGGCAGTACGGATTCCCAGGGTTTGAAGAAATCACTAGAGCAGGTCACACTGACCTATACAGTGAAAAACACCGGTGTTGTGCCCCTGAGTGTAACGAATATTGCCGCATCCAGTCTTAGCAGTGTTACGGTGGGTACGATCAGCCAGACGAATTTCACAGTCGCGGCAAATGGCGGATCAACCACATTCGATGTGCCCTACACGCCCGCAGCCGCTGATGGGAATTTCAGTTTTGATTTGACTTTAACCAATGATGATCCTGACGAATCCACGTATACCATCACAATTTCTGGTGATAGAGATGGGACTGCGCCGGCAGTAACCGCCATCGACCGCGCCGATACTGATCCCACCACCGCGTCCAGCGTGGATTTCACGGTCACATTCAGTGAAGCGGTCAGCGACATCGAAAAGAACGATTTTGCCCTGGCTACTACGGGAACAGTTAACGGCACGATCAACAGTGTATCCGCATCCAGCGGTACATCGGTGACGGTGAATGTCAATGGGATCTCTGGCAATGGCACACTGGGTTTGAATTTTGATTATGATGCTCTTGATAGTGTCGTCGACGGGGCAGGAAATTTTGCCAACGCTGATTTCACTGGCCAAACGTACACATATGTACGCATGTTGGCCTCGAAAGATGGTTCGAATAACCTTGTGGTGGACGAATCGGGTACGGGTACGGATAATGATCTGACAATCAGTTTTGATGGCACGGATTACACCATTACTATTTCAGCGGGAACACTTGGTATCAGCGGAGTAGCTGGAGCCACCGGGAATGGCACCAGTACGCTGACCATCCCCTCGGCGCAGATTGGGGGTGCGAAGATCATTTTCAATGCGGGTGATGGGGATGACAGTTTGACTTTGGATTTTGAGGATAACAGTAATCCCTTCAACAAGCAGGTAATTTTCAATGGTCAGGGTCAGACGAGCGGAGATGAACTCAATCTGACGAGCACAGGAAGCTTCAGTTCTGCAGGCTTTGACTTTGAACTCATTGAAACTTATTGATTGAAGACATGGCGCAAATTGATCATGGAAAAAACGATGAAATGAGCGCCAAGAAAATAGACATCTTTACGGTAGAACCTTACTAACAAAGCTCTGAATTTATCAATCCAGGCAAAA
>JADHTJ010000056.1 GCA_016785015.1 Anaerolineales bacterium | reverse complement strand
CATTCCTGCAGGACAGGTTCTTCATCAAGCGTGGGTGGCCGTTGGAAGGTAGAAATCTCCTCAAAGACAGCATCTCCCCAGGCATCACGCAAACAACTTTCTTGTTCAGCAGTCATGTTTTCGAAAGGGTTAAATTCAGGAACATGCTGCCCCTCAGGACCAGAATCACCGTCAGGGGGCGTTTGCTCTGCGAAGCTCGCCTCCCCTCGGGTGTAGATTGTCGTAAGGCATTGTAAATCCAAAAATTCCTCGCTGTCCCTGCCGACATCATAAGAGACGATCATCGTGTCGCCGTACACTTGTACCCAAGGTCTTTGGGCGTTGAAGTGTTCAGTATCTACGCCAGTTACCTCGATGGTCTCTTGCAGGTTCCAATCGGTGTCGAAGATATCCACATATACATCGCCGCGGCTGTGCTGGCCTTTGTGGTAAGCGATATAGAGTAGGCCATCAGCGTAGACCCCGCCCATAGACCATTGGGCGTCTGCTTGTAATTGCACAGTTTCGAGGTAGTCCCAATTTTCATTATACAGCAGGGCGCTCAACTGATTGCTGAAGAAATTGTCCGCGGAAACATAGGCATAGGTACCCTCGTAATACACCAATGTACCGCCATTGATGTTGGGGGCGTCGTCAAGGATCAGGTCGTCCACATAATTAAGTTCAGTATCGTAGATCCACAAGTGGGTGAACTGCTCCTGGTTGGGATCAGCCGGTTGCTTATCGCCGCGTTGGGATTCGTCGAAGTTTGGATCATACAAACCACTGGCAAAAACTAAGCCATTGAAAACGCGCACCATTTGGTCGTTAGCAAAGTGTTTCTCGGGTAAGGCGATGTTCGTTTCGGCGACGACATTAAAATCGCTGTCGTACTTCCGGAGCAGCCAGCCATCGGGATCACCGTTGAGCAAGTAATAGAACTCGCCGTCGAAATCGATTACGAAATCTCCACCTTGGGAGGAAATCAGCACTGGATCAGTAGCAAAGCTGAAATCTGGGTTCATCAGACGCTGGATGTCGCCGTTATAGCGCATTTCGTTGCTGTCCGCCTTGCGGAAAGAGCCGCCGTAGAAATAATCGTAGCCCTTTCCGTCCGGGCGCTGGAATATGCGGCAGAAAGCGCCCATATCGTATGCCTCCCCGGCGAGCATGGTGCTGAATAGGGTATCCGCGTATTGCCAGGTTGAGCCAGGCGATGTTTGAGAATTGACTTGCGCCAGGTAGGCTTCAGGTTCAAGTGGATCCGCAGAATCAAGGTTGTACATGGCCATGCCAGGATCGTCCTCGGAGTTGGTCTGGCCCTCTGATGCAGACTCTGTCTCCGAGGCTGGTGATGTGCCAGCCTGTAAGCTGTCCGTGAATCCCGGGCTGGCAACGATGTAGTTTGAACCTAATCCAACGCTTTCGCCAGTGAGTACAGTATCAAAATCGCTGTCGTTCAGTTGTCGGAACAGGTCATTGTGAACTGCCCTGCGAATAACGGTTTTGCCACCTTGATCGATATGTGCGAAAGTCCAGTATTCGCCTGTTGCCATGTCAAAATATCCCGCGGGTACACCCCCAATGCCTTCAGTTAGTAAGCCGTCAGGAAGAGAAGGCTCCAAAACATACGCACCCTGAAGTTCTTTTGAGACCCAAACAGATGTCGATGGCCCGTGAGAGACATACAGCACAAACTGGTTACCGTCAAAGAAAATATCCGGGTCGGAGAACGATCTAATCTGAGACGAGTTAGAGATGGTCATTGAGGCACGTTGGTCATCGTCCCAGGTGAACTCCGCTCCATCGCTGCCGGCTACCTCTGTGGCAGACCCGATCTCTCGTACGCAGCTATCTTCATCGGAGGAGCAGCCTGCGGGGTCCGTGCCAAGCTGCCCGTAAAGGAAGAACATCACCAGGTTGCCTTGCTCATCGAGGATCAAAGATGGATCGACATAACCCGCCTCCAAACCTGGGATCTGAACTTGAGTTGGAGACTCAAGTGTGCTGCTGTCCAGCTGGTAACGCACCAATTGTCCAGGCGTGTAAATATAGAGCGTGTCGCCGCGTTGGATCACATCGGGAACCGAGCCCTGATATGGCTCCCAGCCTGGGATAATGCTCCAGTTTTCGCCGTCAGCGCTTTGGGCCAAGTAAACCCAATGATTGCGCGGGTCATGGCATTCGGTTCCGCCAGCGGTTTCGCAGGCGTGAAAGGCCATCAAAAAAGGTGCGGTGACCGAATCTGATTCCGCCTGAATTCCCGATGGAATAATAAGTATGATGGTGATAACCAGGAAAGAAATAAAAGTTGTCTTTTTCATTGTGTTTACCTCTAATAAGTGGATTCTGGAAAGTTTATTTTCTATTATTCTGAACCCCATAGGGGTGAAGATTCTCTGCCCCGCCGAGGGCGCGCCCTTGGTGGAGCAGGAGACTCTTCGCTGGCCAAAGGCCTGCCTCTGGCGCGCTCAGAGTGACACTATTTGGTAATTATTATTGGCCATTATTCACGTTTTTTAGCCAGTATAAGACCGTACTTCCATCGGTGAAGCCAAGGGGCAGTAAAGCGCCAAACGAAAATACCAACGAATTGTCAAGTAACAGGAAGAGGATTACCCACCAGGTTGTGCCAAGATCTGGACTAAAATTCCAAACGAATATTGCTAAGATCAGAGTCAGCAACAAACTACTTAATGGGCCGCCTAAGGCGCGACGTATGTGGACTTTGGCGGGAAGTTCGGGCTCATCTTTGGGGTAACGAGACATAGCCAATGGCCCAATAAATAGGATGCCGTTCATAGGATATCCTGTACTCCTAGCGGCAACCGCGTGACCCAAGTTGTGCCAAAGCTCTGAAGCAAAATGCAGCAGCGTAGCCATAAATGCCCCCGTTATAGCACTGCTCAATGGCAAGCGGATTACGAAAATTGCAATCAACCCCAAAAGTAGGTAGATGATTATAAAAGCAATCAACGAAGAAGTTCGGGCCCTGACTTCTAATCCAGCTATTCGTCCTAATTTTGTTGCCATCTTTTCTCCTATAAAGTTTGATGCCTCAGCGACTCCCAGAATCTTTCTTTGTGTTGGTCTGAGAACCCAAAGGGAAGGTTTGCCTATACGGGGGGATAAATTACATTTTTATCGGGATCATCTGGCATGAAGAGCACAAATACCTTATTGCCCACGGCCTGTGTTTTGGGGTTGAATTTCCAGGATAGTTCTTTACCTTCGAAAGGTTGTCCGTGCGACATGAAGGAATACAGAATCGCCCAGGGGTTGCGGCCATTTATGCTGATGCTACGATCTCGGTAAATATCGATGACCTCACCAACCGTGGCCTGACCATGCTCATACGGGCGAATTTTCCCCAATACTTCCTGGATGCCAAAATAGATCATCCCGCCACCCAGCAAAGTGAATATAGACCCCAAGCCTCCGCCAATGATGATGAACAACACCATGCCTGGCAAAGTGATGCCCAGGATGGTAAAGATTATGCCAATGGGCAATCCCACCATCAAGAAAATGCCGCCGACCAAACTAAGTACGGAGTTGGTGAAAAACATGCGCCGCTTGTACCCCTTTGGGAGTGCCCGCGGTGGCAGAGGCGGAGAAGGGCCAGGGTCATCACCGATAGGCGGCGTCAGGGGACCACCACACCTGCGGCATTCTAGTGCGTTTTCGGTTGTGCGTTGTTTACACCAGGGGCAATTTAATGTTTCCATGAAAACTCCAATTTTTATTGATTCCAAGGGCAAGCAACAGGCTCCATTATTGAAGTGGCCTGCGACGGTAGGCAGATGAATTCTAAGATGGTGCTCACGTGATCGCGGTCTTCGGGGCTGGGATTGGTATCGATTTCGACCTCGAAAGTGTATTTTTCATGCTGATCTTTGAAAGTGTCATTCATCTGAAAACTTAAGTCAAGAGGGTCACCGGAAAGCGCCGCAGCCCAACCATAAAGCAGGTGAGTTGTGGTGTAGCTGAACCCCGTTCCCGCACATGCTCCTTCGACGAATTCCTCGGGGTTGGCCGAAAGAATCAACTCGAGAAGGCCGGCCTCATGCGTTCCCATTACCTGGAAGTTAAAATCTGCGACTTCGATCTCCCCAGAGCATTCAGGCACAGGGCTAAAGTCTATGGATGCGGATTGGATTTCTCCTATCGATGTGAGGAAATTATTCAAGTCGATATTGTATTTGCTGATCACATTGGGATGGTTGGTCACAACCCAGCGTCCGTCACCATCTGGAATGATCAATACCGCAGTTTCCGCAACTGCTTTAATATCCAACCCCCACCAGGTTTTCATGCTGGTGCAATCCGCTGAATACCAGGGATCAATTCCGCAATCACCGTTCCCGGCAGTGCGATCTAATTCAACTTCAGCATAGACAATGCCAACTGTTGGTTGGGCTTGAGCATCTACAGAGGCTGGGTTCGTTTTTTCTGCATCCGCCGAATCGGTTTGACCTTCATCAACGTCCACGCCAGCGCTGCAATCTTCAGGGCAGATTCCCGCATCTTCCGGTCCATCGCAGACACCATCGCCGCAGCGTTTGTCGCCTTGAATTGGTGGCTGAATAGGTGCCGCGTCATCGTCGCTCCCTCCTGCGCATCCGCCAAGGCCGCATGCCAAAGTCAGAGTTAATAACAGTGTGATGATGAGCGGTGTTCGTTTCATGGTATTGCCTCCTAAAAGTTGTGATATTCACCAATCAATTTCATTTCGCGTGATCACCCAAGGATCATTGAGTAACTCATGTTACGCACCCTAAAGAAAAATATCCCAGAAAATAGGGGGTGGGGACGAAGCGCCCACCCCCTATTTTCTGGACTTCCCCGCTACGCGTGCGTAACATGAGTGAGTAAATCTTCCGCGTTTTGGTTTGACACCAGGGAATACGTATTGTCCGGCGCGTTATTACAGGAAAACCAGTAAGTGACAAGGGGATATTTCTCACGGATAGCGTTAATCAACGTAGTGAAGTCAAATTCCATACTTTGGGTTCATGGTGTCTCTAAATCTGGGACGATAACATACGAAAGGGTTTCCTTGGGAATGTTCAGATATCCCATCGGACTGACGGCGTAGTTTTCTACGCTATTAGTTTCGATTACACTCAAATGAATAGGATTGACTAATTTGCCCATGAACCAACCCAACATCTGAGTGAAAGCTGCGGGATCGCTGAAATCATCGGGAGCAGAATTCTCGCAAGGACACTCCACAATCCCAGTGATGGCAGCTCTGGGAATGTCGATCAGTTGGTAGACAAGTTCATCGGCAGGCTGGTTATTTTCTTCGATGGCAGTCAAGTTTAAGGAAGCATTTAACTCAAATTGAACTGGTTCATAGGCATTCTCATCCAGTTTCCAGTCACATGGGCTGCATGGGATATCGCCAAAATAGAGATCTTTGAATTCAGTCAATACGATGCTGTTGCGCTGCTGAACGGCTTGGCCGCCTTCTATGGGGAACCACAGTTCAATGCCGTAGTCACCACTATATTCGAAGGCTGTACCTGCGAAGTCGCCAATTAACTCGCTGTTTAAGGCAGTGTTGATAGTGCCGGAAAATGATACGTATCGATAACCGGCTTCTGTTTCGCCACCAGAATCTGCGGGTTGAATTTCTTGAGAGTTTTCGCCTAGGGCTGGCTGGGTGCAGTCACCCGGGCAATTGTCTGCGTTCTCAGGACCATCACAGACATTGTCACCGCAGCGTTTCTCGGATGCGGCCGTAGATGGTTGAATGCCGCTTGCAGAGTTTTCCTGTCCCAAAATCGAAGGCATGCTGCATGAGATCGCGAACAGCATGATAAATGCAATAACGATGGATTGTTTCATAGTGATCCCTCCCAAAATTGAGTAATGCTTGAAGGTTGTTTCAATGCTACAGAAAATGTATTCAGAAATTGTTTAGATCCTGTTTGGAATCATTATAGATCTTGTAATGATTATAACGGAAGCGCTTTGACTTGAGCTTGGGATTGGTTTACACTTGGAGCGTAGATTACGCTGATGGAGTGAATTTGCTGTAGAGATTTTTCTTTTGAGTAATCTGCGACCCTCATGATGAGCATCCAAACCCAACTCTGGATTTCCACACTTTCCTTCCTGATCTTCGGTAGTTTGATCATGGCGTATGTGCGCTACGAATATCTCAAACTTGGCCAATTGACCTTTTTAGGGGCATCGCTTCAGGTAATTGCTTACGGCTTGCTGATGGTGCTCACGGGTTTGTCTGTTTGGGGTTCTCTCTGGCCATCCTGGGATGAATATATTCCGGACAACTGGGCTGGTGGATTGCTCACGATTTTGGGATTAGTTGTATGTGCTTTAGGGATATGGGATTTTAGCTCGATGCAGCGTCTCATTGGACAGCGATCGGATTACCTGGTAATAAAAGGAGTCTATCGATACTCGCGCAATCCGCAGTATCTCGGCTTGGGTTTGTTGATTCTGGGATTTGTAGTTAGTCACTGGTCGTCAACTGCCTGGCTGGCTTTTGTTTGCTCTCTTTTATTAGTGGGGGTTACAATATGGATTGAAGAGCAGCATTTGGGTAAACTGTTTGGCGAAGCTTACCGTGAATATTGCCGGCGTGTACCGCGCATAATTGGCAGAATGACAAAAATTGAAGGAACACAAAATGAGTGAGAAGATTTATTTTAGAGGGCGCGTTTATCGTAGCAGTAGTGAAATGGACCCGGACACCCGCCAAATTTATGAAAGGTTAAGTTCATTCCTCCAGGATAAAAACCGCGATGGAGTGCCGGATGCGATTCAGGAGGGCGGGTTTCAGGGCATAAAAGAAGCCATTAAATTCATGAAAGATATTTCCGTCATGAACCAGGCCGGCCAGTCCATGACGCAGGAGCAAATGGCTATTATCAAAGTGTCTGACACGAGCATCACGTTTAATGGGAGGAGATTTCGCGATGTGACTGCGATGCCCCCGGATGTCCGTCGCGTTTTCGAGCGTGTGGTGGCTAAGGCCGCTTCGGACGATCCAGCTGAATCAGAGAATGCTGGGATCTACGACGAGCCCTGGCGCGAGCGCGATCGGGACTCATATTTCAAGCCTCACGACGATGAGAATATTCAACCCCAATATCTTCGACCGCCAACCCAAAATGTGATGGAGCCAGTTACCTCTAACTTAGGCTTGGTGATCGCGGCGATCTTGGCGATAGTTTTTATCGCCATCGGAGCTTTGATTTGGATTTCTGGAGGAAATTTGTTTTGAAGATTACGCGTTTGCCAGGTGACTGATTTTCATAAAGGCTTCGTGTAAGTCAGAACCTTTGGCATGGAGCGGATCGATACCCCGGGCCAATTCAACTCTGAGCTCGAATAGTTCACTGCGATTATTTTTTTTTGCGATTCCTGACCATCTTGATCTTCATCAACTCAGCCTGGCGATCCTGTTTGGGGTTGAATCTGCCGTTGAGTTCGCTGCATTGGTTGCAGACACCTTCTTGATTGACAAATGCGCAGGTGTCATCGAAGATAGACAGCATTGTTTTTCTGGCGTTGTGCAACAAGTGTTTCACCCTGCCCGTAGTCGTATTCAGAATGCTGCTAATTTCTTTGACCTTGAAATCATAAATGTTTTTGAGGATGAGGGAGATTTGTTCTTCGATTAGAAGCATTTTCGACGTGCAGGTAAAGCAATAGTCGATATGTTCGCGAATTTCGAATACACGATGCGGGGTATTTTGATTGGCATGGTCAACCAGATTCATTGCCTCTGGATCGCTGTGGGCTAAAATTCGAGTTCTGTCGAGGGTATCGGTATACCAGCGTTTCAGCCAGGAAAACAAGTAGATGCCAGCCAGGTTTAAAACCAGTAAATATGTGGTTTCTTTTCTCGAAAGGAATATACTGCTAAAAAACAAGGGGAAAAATATAAAATCGAGGTCTTTTTGTATTAGTCACTCATGTTACGCACACGTAGCGAGGTTTCCCTGGGAATAGGGGGTCGGGGGCGAAGCCCCCACCCCCTATTCCCAGGGAGGTTCTCTTCAGGTTGCGTAACATGAGTTAGTCAATAGAAGGCTGAACACCGCAGAGTCGTAGAGAACGCGGAGATTCTCGCATTTTACAGAAGAAAAACTCTGCGAACTCCGCGTCTCAGCGGTGAAAGTTGCATCAGAATTGTGTTCAATCTACCCTTGACCATTACAAAATCGAGGTCTTTTAGGAGAGTATCATTAAATGTTGACGAATAAATTACTAAACATGCGCTACATGTACTTATCCAAGTTGCAAGTCGAAAATCGCCTTTTCGAGCTATAATTAAAGCGAAGGCCCAGATGTTGGATTTCATTTCTTTCTCTCAGTTATAATATATAATAAACGAGTAGTGTGTCAATCCTAATGTGATCTGATGTCGAGATTTCCAAATCTCGCTTCACGGGGGTGTGGAAACCCCGCCTTCGATTACCGAGTGCATAAACCAGCAAGATATTCGGGGTAGCCAGGTGACTGTCATCTCCGAGATGACAGTCACCTTTCTCAAATATGTGATTCGAATTCGCACTAGTCCATCAAAAGGCGATTGACACACCACTATAATTCATTTCATTATAAAATAATATCTGGAGCTAGATGGTTTTTCGTCCTGAGTAATAAAGTGAAGGAAACCATAAGCAAGGAGGCGAATATGTCAAAAGCAAAAATTCTGATAGTCGAAGACGAGGTTATTGTCTCTAAAGATCTGGAACGTCGATTACTAAAAATGGGCTTCAGGGTTGTTGGACAGGAGATTTCTGGGGCGGCCGCCATCCAAAAAATATATAAAACTCGTCCTGATCTGGTTTTGATGGACATTAAATTGTCAGGGGAAATGGACGGTATCGATGTGGCCGAGGCGATCAACGAAAAAATGGATATCCCGATTGTGTATTTGACGGCCTACTCAGATGAAGCAACCTTGAAACGCGCCCGGATCAGCGAGCCTTTTGGTTATATCTTAAAACCGTATCAAGACCGCGAAGTAAAGGCGAACATCGAAATGGCGCTATATAAACACCGCATAGAAAAAGAACTCAAGCGTTATAGATTGGATTTGGAAATTCTCGTTTTAGAAAGAACGGCAAAGCTCTTGAGTACTAATGAGAAGTTGGAACGAGCCTTGCGGGTAAAAACTACGTTCATGCAACACATGTCTCACGAACTACGCACACCCTTGAATGCCATTTTAGGTTTTTCCGACATGCTTGAGTTTCAAAGCGATGACCCATTATCAGATAAGCAATTAAATTATATCCAGAATATTCAAACTGGAGGAAAACGTTTGCTCAGATTGGTCAACAATGTGCTAAAACTCACGGAGATTGAAGCGGGTGGTGTGACTCCTTCCCCCCAACAAATATTAATTGAAGATTTGTTTGCCAACATAATCCAAACTGTCAAATCCCAGGTCGAGGAAAAGGATATTCAATTCCATCAAAATATTCCTGATCAAATGCTCAAAATTTCGGCTGATCCGACTCACCTATGCTCAGTTCTCCTTATCCTATTGGAAAATGCTGTCAAATATACAGGAAATGGGGGGGAAATAAAGCTCGTTGCACTCCAAAGCGAAGATGCCAAAGTAAATATTCGGGTAATCGATTCTGGAATTGGTTTCAAACCCGAGAATATTTCAAAACTATTCGCTCCATTTGAACAAGTAGAGGAAGATTTTCTCACAGGATCAGATGAGGGGGCTGGGTTGAGCTTGGCACTCGCCAAAGCCTTAGTTGAATTGAATCAGGGTCGGATATGGGCTGAAAGTGAAGGTGAAGGCAAAGGAAGTGACTTTGTAATTGAATTCAATTCGGATGTGACCGAAAACCTGTTCAAATAAAATATTTCCGATTATGGGTGACATGTAGAGGTTACGATAAAGGGCATTCAAGTATGAAAGTAGTCCCTTCGCTCTGGTCGATTTCAATCCTTCCGTTAAGTTGGTTTATAAGTGTCTCGACAAGATTTAATCCCAGTGATGGGTTTGATTTTAGATCAAAACCTTTTGGAAGCCCAACTCCGTTATCGGAAACACATAATCGTAGCAAATTGCCGAGTTTTTTCTTGGCCACAACTCGAATCTCCCCACCAAAATTCTTTGGAAAGGCGTGTTTCAGCGAGTTAGAAATTAATTCGTTTAGGATCAATCCACAGGAAATACCAGTATCGATATCAACAATGATCTCATCCGATTTTACATAAAGTTTAGTGCCCTCTTGCCTAACTGCCTGCCCTTTGACCATTAGAATCGCTATTTCTTTTATATACTCACCAAATTCAATTTTTCCCAGGCTTTTCGTTTGATAAAGTTTGTCGTGTATCAGAGCCATGACTTGTATTCGATTTTGGCTCTCGTGATAGATATTTTTAAGGCCTTGGTCACTGATTTGATGGGATGTTAACCCCACCAAACTAGACACAATTTGCAGATTATTCTTAATATAATGATGTATTTCCTGAAGCAGTTTATCTTTCTCTGAAAGCGATTTTTTGATGCGCTCTTCATACTCAATCGATTTTGTAATATCGTGAAGGATCATAATTGACCCTCGAACGTGTTTGGGTCGCAGTTGAACAGATTTAGAACGAACTTCGTAGGAATATTGCTGCCTACTATACCCTATTGCGGTAACGATTTGTGGGGAATCCCCTTGCTCCCTGAGCGTTATCCAAGGAAATTCAAACCGCTCATTCCAGATTTCTGGCATTAGTCGACCAATTAAATTTTCTCCTGGGCGCATGATGATTTGGGATGCAGTTGGATTGTGATCCAAAATGATATCTTGCGAATCGAGGACGATGATTCCATCATTGATATTATCGATGATGATTTCGCGTACAACAGGCACAATATCCCCGACTTGGAGTTGTTTATCGAGGCCAATATTTAATATAGCAACGAAAAGGATGGCTACTGGAACCATTTCAAGCGTTGGAATAAGTGAGATTCTAAATATGTCGAAATAAGAGCCAATAATTGGTAAAAGGGCGGTCATGATCAAGACTATGGCCTGTTTACCATATAGATTGCGGTAATTCATGGCGTTTCTGAAAAACGGTATCACACTGATAACCACTAATGAAAATGAAATTATGATGAGGAACCAGAAACCAATGCCCGTAGTGAAAATCAATTCCCCAAAGGGATCAGCTGGATTCATTTGATTGTCATACCAGATCAGGCTGTGTAGATCATTGGTGGCGATGAGCAATAATCCGATCGAATAAAAAACGAGAACAAATATTTTCCTGAAATGGGCTTTACTACCAGTGGTCAGAAAAGCTTGAGAGCCTATATGCCATGCAATTGGAACAGTGAGCACGCCAATATTTTGGATTTTATTCCAGAAAATTTTGCCGGATAAAGTATCAGCCCCTATCTCAAAGGCTAAAGCCGCCAGCCAAATGAAACAGGCGAAAAGTATGAGATCGATTGCTGAGAAACCCTTTCTTTTTATGGATTGCCTTAACATGATGAGCATAGCTAGAATTGCTATCAACATGGGAGGGATTGCAAAGGGCAAATCCTGAAAAATCATCATTCATCCTCATTGATTGGAAAGACGATCTCAATACTTGTGCCTGATCGTTGATCTATTGTGAGTAGGCCCTTTATTTGGAATACCAGGATATTAATCAATTGGAATCCAAGTGTAATACTCTCAGTGATGTCTATCTTGTTTGGTATACCTACACCACTATCGCTGATTTTTATCCGCAGCGAGTTAGCATGGATGTATTGGCATATGATCTGTATCGTTCCTTCAGTGTTCTTGGGAAAGGCATGTTTTAGCGCATTTGAGATAAGTTCGTATGCGATCAGCCCACAAGGCGTGGCCAAATCGTAGGGAATGCTTATATCATCAACTTGAATATCAAAAAATATTGATGAAACTGTGATTTCAACTCTCCTAAGAAGCCTGGCTATTAATGTATGTAAATAATCAGCAAAATCGATATAATTGACCCCTTCGGATTGGTACAATTTCTCATGAACAAGCGCTATCGCATGAATGCGTTCCTGGCTTTCCTGAAACGCGTTTCTCATTGCTTGGTTATTGATCAACTTGGATTGTAGATTAAATATGCTTGAAATAACCTGCAAATTATTTTTGGCGCGATGGTGTATCTCCTTTAGTAAGGTCTCTTTTTCTTCGAGCGTAGTGGTAATGCGCTGTTCCATTTCGGCCCGTTTGGTAGTATCGCGCAAGATATACATCGTATTGACCGATTTACCCTCCCAATTGACCATATTCCTTTGATTGCATTCGTAATTCCTTTGCATACCTTGCTTGTTGAAAATCAAGCGAAACGTATTATCTTTAGTCAAATTGATCTCACGTAATTGTGGAATAAGCCCGTCGACGGACAAACCAATGAAATCAGCTAATGATGCTTCAAAAAACTCCTCTGCAATTCTGTTCATATCAATAATTCGATTTTGACTATCTGATACAAGAATAATATCCTCGATCGTGTCAAAGATCTCATATCGCGAAACCGAAGCAATTTGTTGACGTCGTGCGCTCTCCAGCCCAAAAGCCGCTGTTATCCCAGAAAAGATGATCGCCAGGGATGTTGGTTTGAGAGGGCCAAATATTTCCGGCTTAAGGATTTGCAGGCTTAGGGTGATCACCGGTGTGGCGATGCCTATTAGCATGATGGTTCCATTGACGCGAAAAGTCCACCACGACTGCCCCAGAGTTGAAATCATCATCATGCTTCCCCCCACGACAAGAATGCCATTGTAGATTAAAAACAACCATAAGCCGATGCCATATGTTGTCGATGTGATCTCGTATGGCCCATATTGATCCAGAAATATTTCTTTATAGATAAGCCCGTGGTATTGATCCGTGAGTGCTAGCAAGATTGTCAAAGTTGGTATAATGCTGAAAAGAATCAATTTTCGCCGGGTGAGCCATTGAGTGCCTTGAATATACTGGTTCATGGCGATGAACCAGATCGTGCCTGTATATGCAACTCCGATAAAATGGACCTTAACCCAGAACAACTTAGCTGAGAAAGAAGTGCTAATTGTGCCAAATGCCAATCCGAATACCCATTCTGCGGCAAAAATGAGCATAATGGCAAGTGTTTCTGCGCCGGGATTGCGATTTTCGTTTAGCCATATCGTCCTGGCCCCGGCAAGCGCAGCTACTCCGCTAACGAAATATAAACCTGGGGGGAAAAACCATTGCCAATTCATAATTGTGTCTTAGAAATTAAAAAGCAATATGCCCACTGTGGTCTGTCGTGGCAGGCAAGATCAACTTATTGATTTGTGCAAACCCTTGGGTAATGGCCAGAAATCTGGCCTTGCTGAGCACCATACTCGGATATATTAACATATTTTCACACCACATTCTAATTTCAGTAGATCACGATTTCAATGTCACTCTGAGCGACGCGAAGAGTCTCCTGCCCTTCGGGTGGAGATTCTCACCTGCACTTGCAGCGCAGGCGCAAGTGTCACCCCTGGCGGGGTTCAGAATGACAAAATCGTGAAGTACTGAATTTGCTATTTCGAAAAATGGCCATACATAGTAAGATTTGTCGTAAGTGGATTCCGGAATGTCCCTTACGAACATGTCATTGCGAGCCCTGCAAGGGCGAAGCAATCTCCGGCCTAATCGGGGAACTGCCACGCTGCGCTCGCAGCGACACATTTTTCAGGCACTTTCCGAGAAATACTTAGCAAATGCAATTTGCAGCTATAATATTATAAGGTTTAGTTGTTATGGAAACAATCTTTGGTAACCGGAAAAAATTTTATGGTATGAGGCTTAGACGCTCCAGCGTGAATTTGCATAATTGGAGGTATTATCATGAAATCGGTACGGATACTGATTGCTGAAGATGAAGGCATCGTAGCATTAGATTTGAAATACAGCTTGATTTCAATGGGATTTCAAGTTGTCGGGGTTGCTTCTACTGGTCAAGATGCAGTTCGCCAGGCGGAGCAATTTTTGCCCGATTTAATACTGATGGATATTCGTTTGCAGGGGGAGATGGATGGGGTTCAAGCCGCGAGTAAGATTATGGCAAAACTTCAAATCCCCGTAATTTACCTGTCAGCGATGGCTGACAAAAGCACTATTCAGCGTGCAATGAAAACTATGCCCCATGGATTTGTCACCAAGCCCTTTTTAGAAAGTGAATTGCGCGCTGCGATAGAAGAGGCTTTAGAATGACCTGGCTATGGAACCCGCTAAGCGTTCCGTTATTTATAGGTGCAATCGCTTCTTTTGTCATCTCAATTCATGTTTGGCAGCGCGATATAAAAATATCTAAATCGGGGGCTTTGTTACTAATTGCATCGGGTTTTTGGATTTTGGGGACTGCGTTTGAAGTGGTTGGCGGAGATTTAGAAACCAAGCTATTTTTGACCAAGCTTCAGTATGTTGGGATTTGTTTTGTAACCCCTGTGTGGCTAATTCTCTCAATTCAGTTTTCTGGCAACGAGCAATGGTTGACACCCCTAAATCTCAGCATACTCATATTCATACCCGTGGCGATTTTTTTCTTAGCCATAACCAACGAAATGCATGGCTTGATGTGGAAAGATGCCTGGCTGCTCGAAAACAACCCCTTTGTGTGGAAATCAAAGAGCATTGGATTTAGCGTTCTTTTGATTTATTCATATCTGGCAGCAGGCGCGGGCATAATCATCACAGCCTTATCGATGATAAGAACGAGGCGTTTTTACCGTTGGCAAGTGACTGTATTTCTGATTGTAATTCTAATCCCATTAATAACGCACGTAGTGATAGATAATCTGGGTTATTCTCCAGATCTTGATATCGAATTGACTCCCTTTGTTTTGGCCATTGTTGTTCCGGCAATGACTTTAGGGCTGATCCGCTGGATCGAGGTCAGTATTGTGCCAGTGGCTAGGAACGCGGTTGTCGAAAATATGAAAGATGGTTTGATCGTCTTGGATTTCAAAGGGCGTATCGTGGATACCAATCCCGCCGCACGGAAGATAATGAATGCTACTGCTGGAGAGATCATTGGAGAACAATTAGATGTATTGAGTTCTGAAATCGGTGCCTTTATCAACGACAGTTCAATGGGTCAGGAATTTGATGTGGAAATTCTTGTCGATGGGATATTACGAACTTACAATTGCGAGTTCTCTCCATTGCTTCAACCTCAAGGCCAGATGATGAGTCGCATCTTTGTGCTGCGCGATATTTCTGAGAGAGTACGGGCCGAGAAAAAAAACAGAGAATCGCTCCAAGAGAAAGAAGCTCTGCTTCGAGAGATACACCACCGGGTCAAAAATAATCTGCAACTAATCACCAGTCTACTAAACTTACAAATAGCGCACATCAAAGATGAGCAAATAATTGCAGAAATAAAGGAGAGTCAGAATCGAATTTTGGCCATATCTTTCGTGCACGAGAAATTGTACCAATCGGAGGACCTGGGGAAGGTTGACTTTGGGAGCTATGTTAACTCTTTAGTCAACCATCTTTTTGATGTCTATCGCAGTAGCGATGTGAATATCAGGGCTGATATGGAATTGGATACAATACTCCTGGATATTGACACGGCTATTCCCTGCGGCCTGATTATCAACGAATTGGTGACCAATGTTTTCAAGCACGCTTTCCCAGGAATGAGTTCAGGACGTGTTGGTCTGAAATTGTGGGCGGAACCAGGAGATGATGTCCATATGCTTGTTCGAGATGATGGAGTAGGGATTCCGCCCAATTTTGATACTCAAAACATATCCAGCCTGGGATTCCAATTGATCCAATCTCTAGTCATTCAATTAGATGGGCAAATAGAATTTGACGACAGTGACGGCGCTGCCATAGAGATCAACTTCCATCATCCACAAGAATAAGAGAGTAGGAACAGCGTGACCTGGCAATGGTACTCCCAAATCATGCCCTTTACGCTCGGGGCTGCGGCAACTCTCGTAGCAGCATTGATTGTTTGGCGCCGACGGTCGCATACTTCTACCTTAAAATAATTTTAATTTATTACAAAATTGGACTTTCTTCAGCGCAGAAAAGGGAAATTGCTCGATGAGCCAAAAACGCATTTTAATCGTCGAAGATGAAAGCATCGTTGCATTGGATATAAAAAAACGGCTTGAAAATATGGGGTATTTTGTGACGGGAATGGTGACGAAAGGAGAGGATGCCTTTGCGAAAGCTTCTGAAACAGAACCCGATTTGGTGTTGATGGACATCAAATTGGCTGGCGAGATCGATGGGATTCGGACCGCTGAACATATGCGTGAGTTCTTTTCCTTGCCCATTATCTTTATAACCGCTTATTCTGATGATGCCACCTTGGCGAGAGCTAAGATTACTCAACCGTTTGGCTATATTGTCAAACCAATTAGAGATCAGGATTTGCATTCCAACATAGAAATGTCATTCTACAACCACGATATGCAACTGCAACTTGAAGAAAACGAACAATGGTTATCTGCGATATTAAACAGCATTCGTGATGGAGTTATTGCCACTAATGATCAATTACATGTCAGATTAATGAACCCTGTTGCTGAGATTCTGACTGGCTGGAATGAAAAAGCGGCGGTTGGAAAACCAATAAACCGCGTTTTTAACATAATAAATCCAGAAGATAAACAACCCGTGTTCAATCTGATTAATGACATATTCACTACCGGGAATGCGCAAAAAAACTATCTTTTGGTCTCGCACAATGGTAGTCAAATACCAATCTGGGGCAAGATTTCAGTCATAAAAAGTGGGAGTGGCATTGTCAATGGAATTGTCATCGTATTTGATCGGATTTGATACCCAGGTAGGACGGTACTTAAACGTGGACACTAAAATTTGCTATAAAGTTGTCATTCTGAGGAGCGCAGTGACGAAGAATCTTGCTCTTTGAGTGACAAATTTAGAGATTCTTCGCTATGGAAGTGCAATGAGCGCAAGCATTTTAAAGGAACCATTTTCTTTCAGAATGATCCCTGCTGATGTGGATCAGCATCTGATGCCCATCGCTCAGATCGTTTCGGATGCCTTTGCAGGGGGAGAATATGTCGAGGAGATCAGCCAAACTTATATTGGTAATTGTCATTATGATTTCGATAGCACCCGCTTGATTTACGCAGGGGATGAATTGGTTCATCATTGGGGTGTTTGGGGATATGCAATGAGAATGGAGTCGGTGCAGCTCAATGTCGCAGGGATTGGGGCGGTCTTTACTCGAGAACCTCATCGCAAGCAGGGTTTGATGACTAAGGCGGCGGCTGATTCGATTGGTGCATTGAAGGAAAATGGCTATGACCTCAGCATCCTGCGCGGACGACATTATGTAAAGTATGGCTACGTGCGTGCCTGGAATTATGTAACTTACATTCTAAAGCCCGAGGAAATCCCAGAATATGTGATCAATCCTGAATATACGTTGCTCACCAAGGATCACTTAGATGATGTGGTCGAGTTGTACAATAATACCCATCAAAAATTTACTGGCACAGCAATGCGACCGACGTACAGATTCATTGACTCCGATTTGGGAATCTATGGTTGGTTCGATAAGGGTGGGACCCTAACGGGCTATGTGCGTGCTATCCCCACGGATGACAAGAAAGCGCTGCAATGCCTGGAAGCGACGGGTGAACCAGAGATTGGTTTGGCAGTGCTGCGCGATTTATTTGAGAATGGAGAATATGAAACGCTGAACTTCTATACCATTCCGCATCTGCATCCCATTCTGCAGTTTTTACGACGCGGTGCTTTCATTGTCGAAGATCGCTATTTCAAGGATACCGGTTGGCGGGTGAAGGTTATTAATTTGGAAAGCTCATTGGGCAAATTGCAACCTTTGTTTGAGCGGCGATTGAAAAGATCTCATTTCAAAGATTGGCGCGGAGAATTACATATCGATGCGGGTGATCAGAACGCTAATCTGCTGATTGACAATGGCAATGTCCAGGTAACAGAACCAACCCAGAGCGAGAATAGTGTCCAAGGCGGGCCGGCCATTGCTCGCTTCCTGATCGGATCTGACGAGCCAGGGGAAATCATCCAACAAGAAGAAATAGCCTGCATGGGCGCGGCTGAGGATTTGGTGACTGTGTTGTTCCCCAATCTGTACCCCATGATGAGCCATTGGGATGAGTATTAGACACCCAACTAAGTGAGTATCAGCAAACACAATTAACGGGGTTACGATTTTGTCCTTTGACTACGTAACAAACTCCGCTCAGGATGCAAAAACGCCAGGCGTAGTTGACTGATGGGGCGTAGTCGAAGGCTGGGACTATTGGTTAATTGGTTATCCGTTTGAGAATTCGATTCACCAGGAAAGTCAACCAGGGTGAAGGCTCTTTCTTATCCGCGAATGACCAACCCTTCCAGGCCATATACATCGAGTTGGCGGTATAGCGTCCTTGTTCGTCTGCTTGCTCGGTGATCGTTTCTACCATCTCTAAGAAACGGGGGTCATCACAAACGATGGGAAAATTGCTAAGCACATCGACTGTATGAAGAATGTCGTACCAGACGAAGGGGTATTTCAGTTTCCGAAAATCTGTGCCAATGCCGAACATAAAATGTTTGATCTGGCCGCGTTGTGACCAATGCCGCAGCAGCATCTCTGCGCCCAGGTGAGCCGCTTCACTATCGATCAGGCGGGAGTAATTGGCGATGATGCGCAAGTTCATCACATTGACGATGGGACAGGGCGCCTCCCGTCTGCCAGGTCCCTTGAAACTGCCCAGATTTGCTGAAGCTCTGCAACGCCACCCGTTGGTCTGCACCGTGCCAAGGATGTAATTCAATGCTGCTTGCACATCGCCATTTTCGCTCAAACCCATCGCCGTTAATGCATAGAGGATCGGAGCATCACACGCCATCCAGGTCCAGTGCTCCCCGTCGATGCCCGCAAAACGTTTGTAGAGAAAGGCATAGGTCTCGAACATGCCCTCGGGAGATTGGTGTACTAATACGGCCTCAGTGCCAGGCGCCATGCCAGGGTCAGCAGCTTGAACGCCAAAATCTGCCAAGGTAGTAAAGGCATAAACAGGATGCCTGGCGTCGTTATGGCGTTTGAGGGCATATCCCGGCCAGTCTGCAGTTTTGGCAATCAACTCTTGAACCAAAGGATGCCCGAGCAAATCTTGACGTGTTTCTTGAACTTCGGAATCATCTATGGGGCGATCGAGCAGATCGATCAGCGTGCGGTAGCGCGTCCAAGGTTCTGGAGAGTCTAAAAGCCATTGGGTTTGTTCCGTGGTCATAAGTGTCTCAACAAAAATATATCCAAAAAGGCAGATCACCCCAGAGGTAAATAGAATTTCCATCCCACAGACTGAATCGGCCTCGCATTACGAAGACTCCGGAAGTCATGCTGCCTGGTGCGAAATCGTTTCCCAAATATCTTGCTAGTTTAGGCACTAGTTTTATGTCACACTGAAATGCGTAAAGTGGAAAACGATCTCGTCGTTCATCAGGCCGAGGGTGTCATTGCCATCGAGCACTTGTCCGCTATCTGCTTGAGCAGTCCAGGAAAATGTGCGCGAGTTGCCCGAGGCCGTAAAGCCAGTGCGCGTAAATCTGCCGTTGGGCAGGGTTTGATTGAAGAGAGCCTGGTACCAGCCTCTGATATTATCTTTACCATGGATTGACCTTTGGGCATTGGTGTGCACTGCTAGGTCCGAGTAAAGATCGACTACCTGGTTGGGATCGCGGCTGTTGAGTGCATCGATATATCGCGCACTGATATCCACGTGCACATCGCCAAAAACTTCTGACATGAATTCATCGCGTTTCTTGATCGAAATATTCAAATCCGCGTTGACCATGCCATCGGGGAACCGGGGATCATTGGTGTGGCGGTTGTAGATATAGAAGCGCCCATCACCGTGGTGCGTGAACTGCCAAAGGATAACTTTCTCTCCTAGTCCCACGTCAGTTGCCGTAGACGGAATCTCCCAGGCATGATCATCGACAAAATTATCGAATTTTTTATAGAGTTTCTTTTGGAGTGGCCAAAGTCTTCTGATATACAAATAGCGCGCAATCCATAGTGGATATTGCCTGGCATCGTTAATGAACCCAATTGTGCTCAGAACATCGATATTAGAGTAGAGGATAGGCTTCTTGCCGATGAGGGTTTCTAATTCTCCTAAGTAGCTGCGCATCTGGTTTCGAGTCGGCGGCGGCGTGCCCACGCGCGGCGACTCAATGTCGACAATGTACGATTTCTGGTTGCTGCCCATCCAGTCGACGTATTTCTTGGCCTGGTTGACCATATTCAACTCAGGGTCAGGAAAGTGGTAAGTCGTCCAAGGGATGTCGTGTTGGATGCAGCCATTAACTTGCTCATCGAAGATATCGACTTTGTTGAAACCCAGGCCAACTTTGATGATCACAAAATCATAAACCCCAGCCTGGATGTGATCCCTGGCCAGGCCAAAGTTGGTCCCGCCTCTCCTGGCATACTGGTTGATATCAATACCAAGTGCTTGTCGGTCAGTCATCTAATTCCTCCTTTGGAAATTCTCTGACTTGATTTGCTGAAAAAATTTTGGGAAAGCGCGGCGGATTAATAGTGCCCCGAAAACAGAATACCAAATCAGAGTGATATTGTCAATTTAATCTCGAATTTGTCATCTAGCCATAATTCATCAGGGCATTGCACGATGGCACTTTTTAGCATTTCAATGGAAGCATGATACTGAGATTTGAGAGTTGCTTTGATCCCTACGGCGAATCCCAAAGAGCCTGAAAGTTACCTTCAAGAGCAGAGCAGGAATGATGTAAAATATTTACCTATGGAACTCTTTGCTGAAATCATCTCTTCGTTACCCGAGGGCGAAATTCGGGATGTTTGTATCGGCCTGAATTGGACGGCTGTTGTTGTCGATGTGGGCGGTAACATTCAATGTGGATTAGCTTCAACTTTGGGGGGCACTCATGATCACAGCGCTGACCCTGGCGTCCCGATGGCTGGTCAGCTTTTGGGGATGCCTAGCTCTGCGCTGCTCGCTGATATTGATGCTGGCGACTCGCCCCGCATGAGTCTGGCGATGGCCACGCTCAACGCCACTCTGCCTCGCCAACCCGAAACCTGGACAGAACTCAATGCCGTGGATGTCATTGTTGATCAAGGCCGGGAAGCACGCATTGCCTTGATCGGTCATTTCCCCTTCGTAGACAAACTGCGCGCCAGGGTCGATCATCTCGATGTGATCGATTACAACCCCCTCAAGGGCGATCTTCCCGCCGAAGCTGCTCCGGAAGTATTACCCAACGCAGATTTTGTCGCCATAACCGGACTGACGCTGCTCAATGGCACATTTGATTCCTTGCTGGCCTTATGCAGCCCCAGGGCGCGGGTCATGATGCTGGGGCCCTCCACGCCGCTTAGCCCAGTGATGTTTGACCATGGCGTAGATATCCTGGCTGGCTCCATTGTAGAGAATATCGAAGAAGTTCTGCGCGTTGTCAGTCAAGGGGGCAATTTTCGTCAGGTACGCAAAGCTGGAGTGCGCCTGGTGACACAGACTGGTTAATTTCATTGTTGTTACTAAAAATTGTCACCCTGAGGCGGCGCTATGCTTCCCCTTGGGGACGCATAGCACGGCGATTCCTAGAGACCCTTGATGTGAGTGGTGATTTTCGTGGTGTTCAAAGCATCAACTTAAGAAAGCCGGGCTTCGAGAACCTCAGCCCTCTAGAATCACCGCTGTCTGAGGTGTTACCCTGAGCTTGTCGAAGGGCTCTCGAAGACAGCACCTTTCGACCATTTCAACACCACTAATTTGACCACTCCCCCTTGATTCTAGGTTACTGACAAATTTTTTTTCTGCTATGATATAGATACTTAATGTGTTTCAACAAAGCGGTCAATCCTACTCTGGTAACAAGTAAGGTTGTTTACTAATTCGTAGTGAAATTCACAGATGAAAGGGGGTAACGGTTAACGGAGGTCTGAATGGCAACAAACTCATATCAGCAGAAAATATCTGAACTAGAGCAGAGGCTCCTTGGACTCGAAGATGCTAACAGTGCGCTGCGAGATAGTGAGCATAAACTACGCGGCATCATCGCGCATTCTACGGAGGGAATAGCAATCACAGATGAACAAGGAAATGTCATTGAGTGGAATCCTAGCCTTGAGCATATCACCGGGATAAACGCTTTGGAAGTTCTGGGAAAACCGTATTGGGAAGCACATTACATGATGATGCCACCAGAGCAGCAGACCCCGGAAGCTTTGGATCAAGTCAAGGCTACAATTGAGAATCTCCTCAGCACTGGCCAGTCGCCTTGGCTAGGGGAGCAAATGATCCGCGAATATATTCACCCTGATGGTTCCCAGCACTATTTTCAGGGATCTGTATTCTCAATTAAGACGGCTCAGGGCTATATGCTTGGAAGTACGGCGCGCGATATTACCGGACAAAAGCAAAATGAAGATGCACTACTCAAAAGAGAATCAAGTTTGAGAGAAGCCCAACGAATTGCCAATATCGGTGATTGGGAAATTGATTTATCTACGGGTAACGCGTCATGGTCTGATGAACTTTACCAATTAATGCAAATCAATCCTACGACAGACTTAGTACTGGATGAAATCATGAATACACTACTTCATCCAGACGACAAAGAAATGGCAGAAGCGGCCACTCAGCAAGCATTGTTTACAGGTGAGCTTCAGCCGTTTGAATTTAGGGTGATCAGAAGCGATGGTGAGGAGCGCGTCATTTGGAGCAAAGGCAAGGTTATAAAGGACGCAAATGGAAAACCTGTAAGATTCCATGGTATCAATCAAGATGTAACCGATCGCAAAAGAGCTGATCAAGCACTGCTGCAAAGCGAAGAAAAATATCAAACACTATTTCACTCTAGCCCATACGCTATGGCGCTCTCATCTCTTAATAGTGGAATAATCCTGGATATCAATGACGCCAACGTGCAATTGTTTGGTTACTCACGGGCCGAGACGATTGGGAAAACTTCACGAGACATCGATTTTTGGGCTGATTATACTGAGCGTGATAACCTTGCTGAAAAACTTTCCCAACAGGGTTATCTTAGGAATGAAGAAGTAAAAATCAAGAATAAATCTGGCGAGCGTTGTTTTGGCCTGATGACATTGGAGATCATCGAGATTGCTGGCGAGAAGAGCCTGCTTGGCTCTTGGTTGGATATCACTGGGCGGAAACAGGTGGAGGAAAAACTGCGTGAGAGCGAGGAACGGTTCCGCACCATCCTGGAAAATATCGTGGATGGTTACTACGAGGTTGACCTAAAAGGCGACTTCACTTTCTTCAATCCGGAATATTGCCGCATTCTCGGTTATGACCCGAGTGAAATGATGAGCATGAATTATCGCCGGTACATGAGCCCCGAAACAGCCAAGGCTGTTTTCCAGGTTTTCAATCGTGTCTACAGGACAGGGATTCCAGAACAAGCCCAAAGTTGGCAGTTCATTCGCAAGGGTGGAACACCCCTGTATGTGGAAACCTCGATTTCCTTGATCAAGTCCATCGATGGAAGAATTGAGGGCTTTCGCGGTATCGTGAACGACATCGCCGAGCGAGTGCAAACTGAAGAAGCACTTCGTGCCAGTGAGGAGAAATACCGTCTGATTACAGAAAACTTGCAAGATGTTGTTTGGCGAACCGGTGTGGATACTTCATTCACCTTTGTTAGTTCATCCGTCGAACAAGTATTTGGTTATACGGTTGACGAAATTCTAAGCATGTCCGGCAAAGATATTTTTTCACAAGAATCCTATGAAAAAGCTAGCAGTAACTTTCAAGAGAGACTTGGATCTGATGATCCAAAATTTGAACCTACGGTTGTGGAGTTTGAGTGTATTAGGAAGGACGGCACTTCTTTTCCAGCCGAGATCTCATCGAACATCGAGCGCGATGAAGCCGGCCAGCCAACCGGAATCATAGGTGTAACTCGCGATATCTCAAATCGCAAACAGGCAGAAGAAACTATTCGAATGCGCGCCAAGGAGTTGGCCGCTCTCAACGTGGTAAGCACGCAGATCAGCCGGTCTCTGTCGCGGGGGCAGGTTGCCTCAGAAGCAGTCAGGGGTGTACTGGCGGCCACGCAAGCCAGCGCGGCGTTTCTACTTATGCGCGAAGGTGATGATTTTATTCCTGCCGAAATTGTCTTCTCGAATCCCGAAAAAGAATTCACCGAATTCCCCACCCATAAATTAGGCGAATGCTTGTGCGGAATGGCGGTGAATGAACGTAGGGCGGTTTTTTCTGCCGATATATTCAATGATACGCGCTGCACTTGGGATGAATGCAAAGATGCGGGTTTGCATGCCGCGGCGGCATTGCCGCTCTTCCGCGGGGATGAGATCTTTGCGGTCCTGGGGATAGGGGCCGACAGGGTCCGCGACTTTGAATCTCAAGCAGAATTCCTGGAAACCTTGGCCAGTGAAGTCTCAACTGGATTGCAGAATTCTTTGCTTTTCGAAGCTGAAGCTCAACGGTATCGGGAAGCCGAATCCATGCGCCAGGCTATGACATCCTTAACTGCCAGCCTGGAACTGCAGCAGGTGCTGGAAGGTATTCTCGATGGCTTAGCAACGGTTGTCCCTTATGACAGTGTCTCCGTGTTCATGTTCGAAGACATTGGTCAACGGGTACTCGCAGGTCGTGGGTATCCCAACCCTGAAAAACTTATCGGGCAAATCTTCCCTTTGCATGATGTCTTTACGCCCGAGATTATCGAAACCCGTCAACCCCAGATTCATGCAGACGCCAGTGAGTATCCAGGGTTTGGTGCTTGGGGTGATACGGACTATATTCGCGGTTGGATGCTTATCCCCCTGGTGGTGCGCGATAAGGTAATTGGACGCCTGTCGGTGGATAGCCGCAAGGTAAATGCCTACAACCAAACCCATGCGGAATTAGCCTTGGCCTTTGCTAATCAGGCTGCGATTGCCATTGATAATGCAAAACTTTTCGAACAAACTCAGGAGCACGCCGATCAATTAGAAGAGCGCGTCGAGCAGCGAACCGCTGAACTACGCAAAATGATCAACCTGATGGCAGGCCGTGAGGTGCGCATGGCAGAATTGAAGAAGGTCATCAAAAAATTACGCGCCCAAATCAAAGCTGAAGGCTTGATACCCGTAGCCGATGATCCTCTTCTGGGCGATTTGGATGGACTTATGTAGGTCGAATCTGGATAGGTGTTCCTACTTGTTGGGGGAATTTAATGTCATTATCTTGGACTTCATTGGTGACTCTACTGTAAAAAGCCACCAAGCGAGTTTCCCGCTGGAATATATGGGGGAAGCCCTCGTCTGGTAGTTTTTTCAGTGGAGTCATTGGTGTATACTTGTAATCAATGATAATTGAACGGTGAGAGCACCGAAGATTCATTGAAGCAACCCCTGCCTCATGTTTAAAGAGTCCCATTCGTGAGTGGCAAATCAGATACTGCCGGAACTGATTCTTTTGGACATTCAACTACCGGTGATGGATGGGCATGAAGTTACCCGCGAATTTAGAATACACCCAGAGATGCAGCATACGCCCCAGGGCAATCGCATTTAGAAATAGCGGCTATGGATGAGAACACGCAAAACATCCTTTTGGGTAGGGAGCCAACCGCGTTGGCGGCTGAATCAGGTTAAACACATCTTATCGAATCCGCCCAACGCGCCTGGCCTGAGCGTGTCGAAGGGGTTGGGCTACTGACCCAGAAAGAATTTTCACAGAGAGAAAATCCATATGCGATTGCCCTGGCATACGCCCATTGGAGCAGTGACCTCTTATGCCATGGTTGGGGATCGTGAAAAATTTTTAGCGGCTGGCTGCGATGGATATATCGAAAAGCCCATCAATCCAGAAACTTTCGTCGATGAAGTAGAAGCGCATCTTTCGCATGCGCTCAAGGAATAAAAATGGCCAAGATCATGATTGTTGATGATTACGAGCAAAACCTGTATTTGTTGGATGTTTTACTAAAGGGGGCTGGCTACGAAGTCTTGCAGGCCAAAAATGGCTCAGAAGCCTTAGAGATTGCCAAAGCTGATCAGCCAGACCTGATCGTAACCGATCTCCTGATGCCGGTGATGGATGGTTTCACTCTATGCCGGAAATGGAAAAAAGACAGCCAATTAAAAGACATCCCCTTGGTTGTCTACACGGCCACTTATACCGATCCCAAGGACGAACAATTTGCCCTGAGCCTTGGCGCGGCGCGTTTTATCGTCAAACCGGCTGAACCCGATGTATTTATGGGGATCGTTCAGGAAGTTTTGGATGAATACGAGGCGGGACATCTGGTCTCTGTGCAAGAGCCCCTCGATGATGAGATCGTCTATAAGCAGTACAGCGAGGCGCTGATCCGCAAGTTGGAAGATAAGATGCCGGACCTTGAACAAGCCAACCAGGTTTTGACGAATCAAATTGAAGAGCGCCAACGAGCTGATCTGGCTTTGGCTGAGAGCGAAAAGAAATTTCGTTTGGTCACTGAAACCATTCAAGATGTTTTCTGGATCAGCTCCCCAGGTGTGACAGAGATACTCTACATTAGTCCGGGATATGAAATAATTTGGGGGCGAAGTATAGAGAGCTTATTAGAATCGCCTCGCTCATTCATTGACGCCCTGCATCCTGAAGACCTGGAGCATTATCTCAGTGTTGTTGATGAATACCATGCCAAGGGGAAAGCATATGAGTGTGAATACCGCATCGAATCGGTTGGTGGGGCCGAGCACTGGATTCGAGAACGTGGCTTTCCGGTTACCGATGACAAGGGACAAGTTATCTTGATGACCGGTGTTTGCACCGATGTCACCGAGCGCAAGCAGGTAGAGAACGCCCTTCGGGAAAGTGAAGATCGCTACCGGACGCTCTTTGAAAATATGACCGCCGGATTCGTGCTCTTTGAGGTCGTTCAGGATGAAAAAGGTGTCCCGGTTGATCTCAAAATCGTCGCGGGCAATAAAGGATTTGAGAAAACCACAAAATTGAAGATGCATGAAGTCACTGGTAAACGCTTGACACACGTATTGCCCGGTATTGAGAATGATGCCGCAGACTGGATAGGAACGTACGGGAAGATTGCCCTTACGGGAGAGTCCTGGCAGTCTGAGCAAGTTTCAGAACTTCTCGGATATTATTACGCTAGGACTTACGCAAAACTGATAGATTGACGATTGAGGTCAAAGCCATTATTGTTATGGCATGAGACCAAGAAAAGAACGCGTAACACGATTAGATTATTGCCAATATTTACTGGTCAGCCAAATCAATTACACATTGA
>JADHTJ010000227.1 GCA_016785015.1 Anaerolineales bacterium | reverse complement strand
CGTTCTTCCACCGAGGCATCTAGATATATCTTCAAATCAGCATCCGGCAGCACAATGGTGCCAATATCGCGTCCCACCATGACCACATCACCTCGCTGACCTATGCGGCGTTGCTGGGTGGTCATCGCTTCACGAACCCCGGGATATGCCGACACAACTGAAACATTGGCATCAACCTCTGGGCGGCGGATCTTCCAAGTAACATCATATCTATCAGCAAACACATCACAAGAACGGCCATCCGCCACGGTGGGTGGTTGGACATCAATCTGAACCTTCTGAGCCAATTTTGTGATGCTCTTTTCATCATCCATGAGTATGCCTTGGTCCAAAGCAATCCAAGTCACTGCCCGATACATCACACCGGTATCAAAATACAAATACTTTAATTCCTTGGCCAGTCGCTCCGCAAGGGTCGATTTACCCGAAGCAGCCGGGCCATCAATCGCAATTGTGTTAGGTAAACTGCTCAAAATGCTATTTATCCTTTCCATTCAACCATTAAGATCATTTCTCAATATCTATAATTTCTTCAATACTTCCAGTTGATTCATCTTCTGGAACCCCATCGTCAGGGAATAAATCTGAGCGGGCCCAAATTAAGATGTGCTCAGACTGCACGGGTGCCTTGCGAAATACCAGCCAATCCACCCAGGCTTCAGGCAAGATCCCTTCCCACCCCGGATACAACCACCATGAAAAATCTTGTCCGCGATAAGCTGCCGACCAAGCTTGGTTCTCACTTCCCATTGGAGCAATGACAACTGCCGGAATATTATCACTATCATACGAAGCAACAAACTCCGCATTCGGATAATAGCGCAGAATCCATCGCAGTGCAGGGGAGTCAATAAGAGAGACAATGTCTACGGCGTGAACATCCCCAGTATGTGTAAGGGAAAGATCTCTCAAAGTACCTGCAACTAAATCTGCCTGACCAGTTCGAGGCGGTACACCCCACAACTCAGCCGGGTTGTTTGCATGTACCTGTGAAAGGCCTAACATTACGGAAATCCCATACCCTACCAGCGCTGCGCTGACACCCAGTACAGCGCCATTGCGGGCGATCATCCAATTCCATCCCAAGGATACTAACGCGGTGGTCAAAACCGCCAGTACGAAAATGCCCAGAACGACCAATAATCGCAACCTGATCGCATCGACAACCGTTAGGTGCAACCCAGCCAAAGTCAGCCAAACCAGGCTCAACAGCACAAATAACGCCGCAGCCTGTCCTAAACTAACAAGATTCTTGGCATCTTCATCAAAATAATCCAATAATCCGACGGCTCCTAATACCCACAGAGGCACCAAAGCCCAGGCTACGTCTCCAACCTGTCGTCCGCTGAAAGCCAAGGGTAACACCAACGCAGCCAGAGCCCAAATCCCCAAACTCAACAGCAGGTTTTTGCGATAGTGCCAATCGCGAACCACAGCAACTACAGCGAAAATCAAGGCCAACGGTTGATAGACCAAAATGGCAATAATCAATCGAGCGACCGGAATCCCTGATGGCTGTGCCCAGTCGCGCACAAATGTAGAGATTGAACTCGCCCAAGCTCCCAATCCTGATGGGAATGTAAAGAAACGGGTTCCAATAATCAGGAGGGTGCCAAAGGTAAAGATGATCCAGGTTTGAAGGACTCCCAGGGAACCGCTCGCGGGCTCCATGGTGGTTTGATCGTCATCAAACAATCTTACACCCAAAGAGATACCTACTAAACGCGCCGCCCCCCAGGCGATCCCCATCCCCAGCAGACCAAACCAGATCGACGGCCCAGAAAGCAATGCTAACCCAGTGAATATCCCCGCAGCGGCCGGTTTGCGATCATAAACCAAGGCCAGGGCCAGGACAGAAAACCCAATTGCCAACATACGGCCATCAGCCTGCCGCGATAGGGCAACCAACCCAGGATCAAGAGCCAAGCCAAAAGCCAGAATTAGAGCTGACTTCCGACCCAAAACACGTTTGAAAGCAAACGGGGCGATAACTAAAAGTCCCCCCGCCAAAGCAGGCCAAAAGCGCGCGGCAGCTTCACTGCTCCCGAAGAGGGAGAAGAGCATACTGGTCAGGGCCAGATAACCAGGCTGAGGGGCAGGCATGATCAAATCGCCTCGGGCCAAATCAAATGCCTGCAGAGCCAGACCAGCCTCGGTTTCAGACAGGGCAGCGTCCCCTAAATTAATCAGGCGTACGCCAAGGGCCAGTAGAAATGCCAGGATGTAGAGAATGTCTTCGTTGGTAATTTTTCTCATCAACATTGCCTAAATAATCAAATTATTATATCGCTATTCTCGCCAGGGGACTTCGTAAATTGTTAGCTCCCCCAGCTCAAAGGCCACTGGAAGATTGCGAATGAATTTAGTTTCACTCAAACCCGTTGGGCAAGATTGATCGTCCGCAGCATACTCGATGCGCTCCTTGGTACCTACGATCACATAGCGGATATCATATAAATCCAGAACCTGACGAGCCTCGCCCCAACTGGGGGTGCAGTACAGGCGCTCGATATCTGCCTTACGAGAACCCATCTCTTGCGTCCCGCCGCGCCATTGGATCTCATGGAATTCCCAACCAAGCACAGTGGGCAGCCCACTGTGAGATGCCATACGCCCATAGTTTGTATAGCTTCCGCCCACAGCCTCGGATATCACACCCAGCGGGGCATCCTGAAGCCAAGCTATGGCAGCGGCTTCGTCTGGCGAGCTGTTCTGTAGATAGGCAGTGCCATCCAAGGTCCATTGAGAGGGATTGAAACCATTTGTTTTTGTCCACAAACCCAAGACTGGATAGATCAGCGCCATACCGAGGATTAGAATCATCCCAACGCGGAATACGATCCGCCAAGACGATTGCAATCTATCCCACAAAACGATGTTGGCATATGCTGCGACAATTCCCCACATCAGCCAGGCCAAAAAGTAGAACTTAAAGATGGTGTTGATGCGATAGCCAAACATATCGCGTAGATAGATAAACTCGGGAGCCAGTACGAGCAATCCCGCGATGAGCGTGAGAAGCAGGGCAAAAAGATTGGGGGGTGCAAGGGAGCTGGGTAGCTGGGGGGCATCATCTTCTTCTTTTCGCGGCCAGAAGTTGGCGATCACCAAAGTCAATAAAATAACCAAAGTCAGCAGTGTGCCGGGAACAGTCAGGCGGCGAACGAAACCTTCTCTAAGTAGCGCCCCCCAATCTGGCGCGGCTAATGAACCCAAGAAAGCGCTTGTAGCAGAAGCAGCTTCAGGGAATTTGTTGCTCAAAAGCTGCAGCGATAAAATGATCCCCGTAATCGCTAAAGAAACCAGCCATAAAATCAGCACTAACCCTGAAGTGACTTGCAGGCCGCGCTTCAGCGCATTAAAATCCGCATCTCTATCTCTGCACCAAAGATGATACACATACACGAGAATTGGCACCAAGAGTGGCGCAAACATAAGCCATAAATAAATTCCGCGCGTCACGTATATGACATTGGGAAGTGGTCCGCCGGCCTGGGATGCAAAACCCAGGTAGAAGGGAAGATAAAGGATAATACTGGTAAGGCCCAGGGTAATCCCGGTAACAAAGAAATCCTTTACAAGGGAACCCACTGTCCACTTCTCACTACCCACAATCCACTGTCTCAGAACATAGGCGCCAGCAAATAAGGCCACATAAAAGGGAGCATCCCAAGTGTTGAGAAAAGCCATTCCCCCGAATACAACGGCGCTGACGATGAAAAATTTTAGGCTGATTTTCAAGCGCGGCCAGGGCAGTTTCTCATTTCCGCGATGGATGAACAAATTGAAGGCCATGGCCATCGCCAGGAATGCAAAGGGCATTGCTAAAACGTGGGGATGTAAATCTCCAAGCAAATAGGAAAAGAAGGGGAATTCATCAATGATATCGCCTTTGTTCGCCCAGTTAAAATCGAAATCCTGGATCACGCGTGAGGCCTGCCACCACCACCAATGGGGGAAGGCTTCGGCGGGAGGAGGATCGCTAAATCTACCCATATCCAACCATGTCCAAATGGGTGAGGTCAGCACGCCGTTTTCATCTGTTCGCCAGAAGACGCCGCCCAGGCGCAAGAGATGCAGCAAGCCGCCGAGGTTGCTGACGATGAGGATGAAGAAGGGGGCCAGGAGAGAGGGGAATGTGAAACGTTGCGCGTTGAACGTTGAACGTTTTTCTATTAGTGAGCTAGATTTCTTCTCTCGTAACGCTAATAGATTGTAGAGTAAACCATAAGAACCGATTGCGCTGAGGGCGAAAACGAGCGCACCACCCATGTTGAAAGCAACACCGCCTGTGGTTCCGAGGAATTTTGCCAGTAAAGCCACCAGCACGTAGCCAAAGTAGTAATAGGAGATAGCGTATCCGGACAGCCAGGGGTCGTTGGGGGGGAATGTCGGCGAGCGCAGGATGGAATTAATGAAAGCTAGCTCCATCGGTTTTTCGGTGCCGACTATCTCTGGATTCGCTGCGCGTACCACAGCCCAACCAACAAAAGCGATAAAGAAGAGTAATTCTATTGTCAACACAACCCGGCGATGGGCACTGAACCAGGTTTTGATCTCAATCCACCCAACTCGACGGATTGACCAGAAAGCAAATCCGGCAAAAATTTGCAATGCCAGGATTTCTCCACCTACATCATTCTGCAACACCCCCAAAGAGCCCAGTATCCAGAAGATATAACCCCACAGCAGCCATCCCAAGGCGCGGCTGAAGGAATAGCCGCGGTCGGCCAAGGCTGGAAGCAATGTATAGGCCAGGGGGAAAGTCAGCAAACCTAGCGATGAAATTATGAGGTACCAAAGAATGAAATCAATCATAAGTATGTGGTCAGTGGGCAGTGGGCAGTGTTTTGTGGTCAGTATCCAGGAGTCAGTTGATTGAACTCTGATTACTGATCACTGTCCACTGTTCACTTGATATATCACTGTCTCGCCATCTCGAAACACCTCAGTCCAGAGAACACCTTCATTTGCGGGGAATTTATCCAATCCGGGACCTGGATATTTGGCACGTTCGAATTGACCCAAGACGATATAGCTGACATCATAGCGTTCCAGGAATTCACGCGCCCATTGGATATCCTCGGTACGGTAAAACTCATGCACGCCATCGACTCGCTCGTAAATCCAGTCATGAGGCACAATCGTACGCTGCTGCCGCATATGCCAATTCCAACCGACGACGCCGGGTAAACCGGTATAGATGGTGTAACGCGTACCCCAATGGTATTCGACCTGGTTGGCTTCCACAATGACTGGAGAACCGACAATGTTATCCTGCATCCAACGGATGGCATTGTAGTCCTCAGACAGTACCAATTCAACACCCTCATCGTGATATGTGGCATATTGCATATAAGTCATACCATCGAGTGTATTCGGCGCATCATCAGCCATGCGATCTTCGATTTTGGCAAAGCTGGCCAGCATGGGGTACAGAGCCGCCGATGCAACCAGGAAAATTAATGCGATCTGCCAGACCAAGCGCCGGCCAGGTTTCCAG
>JADHTJ010000004.1 GCA_016785015.1 Anaerolineales bacterium | reverse complement strand
TTATGCATACCCCAAAGCTTACTGTATTCCCGCATTTGAGTCCGAAGTATTGGTTTTTCTTATCCCTTCTATCTCCTCTGTCCTTCAGCCTAGATTGCGCTCTCTTTTGCGCGAATAATTACCCTTTCTTCACGGCTGATCTGGGTAATAAATTGATTGTCACAAGCATTAACTTGATGTTTGGAACAAAATATCAAGATATTCTTTCTGGCTACCGTGCCTTCAGCCGGCGATTTGTCAAAACAGTTCCTTTACTGACCCCTGGGTTTGAGACAGAAACAGAAATGACACTTCAAGCTCTTGAAGAAGGCATGATCATAGAAGAACTGCCTATTTCTTACCGCAGCCGACCCACAGACAGTCATTCAAAACTCAATGCGCTGCGCGATGGATACCGCATCATGATGACTGCAGCAATCCTTTTGCGCGATCACTATCCTTTGAGACTTTTTGGACTTGCATCTTTGGTGTTGTTCTTAGTCGTTCTTGTCCTTTTAGGGTTGCTTTCTCTTGCCAATAATAATATCTTACAACTGAATTCTTTGGCTTTGCTAGCCGGAATCGCTCTATTATTGTTGTTGAGCGCATTGGCTTTTGCCTTGGGGCTGATTTTGAATGCGGTCAACACGCGTTTTCGTCAACTCAAACAAATATTACAAAGGAATAAATAATTGTATGTCTGATCGTGTGGAAAATTACCAATCTATGCTAGAAGAAGTTTCCTGCAATTTGTGTGGAGCGGACGATTTTGACGTGGTTTACTCCGCTCAATACGAAAACGCGCAACCCGATGAGATCATGGAAACATTTCGATCTTCTGGCGATGAAATTCTTGTTGATCAACTGGTGCGCTGCAAAATTTGTGATTTGCAGTATCTCTCACCGCGCTTGAAAAGTGATGTCATTCTTACAGGGTACAGCGAGGGAACAGACGAAAACTTTATTTCACAGAACCCTGCCCGAGAGCGAACCTTTGCCAAATCATTAGAACTCATTGAGCGTTTGGTTCCTGATAAAGGCTGTATCCTCGATATCGGCACTGCGGCTGGAGCGTTTTTAGGTGTTGCTAAAAGCCGTGGATGGGAAGTCGCTGGCAGCGAGCCTAACCGTTGGATGGCTGAGTGGGGCAACGAGCATTATGGCATTGATATTCAGCCGGGAACAGTCTTTGATATGAATTTGCCCGATGCCCATTATGATGTGGTTACACTTTGGGATGTTTTGGAGCATACTCCTGACCCCAAAGCTGTACTGCGAGAATGTCGTAGGGTGTTGAAACCCAATGGATTATTGATTGTCAATTATCCAGATATAAACTCGGTAATTGCTCGGTTGATGGGACGAAAGTGGGTTTTCCTTATTTCGGTGCATCTGTATTTCTTCACCATTCAAACGATTCGTGAGATGCTTAATCAGACTGGATTTAAGATGCAGCGATCGAAGATGCACTGGCAAAGCCTCGAATTAGGCTATATCTTCTTCCGCATGGGGCCTTATATTTCGTGGCTGTCGAAATTGGGCACAAAGATCGCAACTGTTTTGAGAGTTCAACATATGCAAATCCCATACTGGATGGGGCAAACTTTAGTGCTCGCTCGACGCGTAGATAACGGAGGATCGTGATTTTGGAAAAGAAAGAAAAAGTAGTGATATTAGGGGCAGGAATTGGCGGCCTCTCCGCAGGCTATTTCTTGGCTAAAACTGGTAAGTATGAAGTAACTGTGTTGGAAAAAGCATCTGCGATCGGTGGGCTTTGCGCCAGTTTTGAGTACAACGATTTTACATTGGATTATGGTGCGCATAAAATTTATTCAGTCATCCCAGGTGTGCTGGATGAAATTCAAACACTAATGGCTGACCGCCTGTTGACGCTGCCTAAGAAGAACCGTCTGTATTTGCGCGGGCATCTTGTGGATTATCCTCTCAAACTGGGCAATTTGGCTGGAGTTTTGGGGTTGCCCACATTTTTGAAATTGGGCATTGGTTATGCCTTTGAGTTGGCGCGTGGATTTGTGCTTCGTCGGCAACCGAACTCTTACGAAGAATATATGGTTCAGCGGTTTGGCCGCCCTGCCTACGAGTTGGTATTCGAACCTTTGGCAGATAAGGTTTGGGGCGAGCCTGCAACCTTGCACCCTGAGATGGCCAGGGCGCGTGTTCCTGCCTCTGGCGGAATGGAAGTCATTCTGAAATTGTTGGGCATCAAAAAGGAAACCGCCGAAACCAACGCTGAATTCTTCTATTACCCTGAAAAAGGCTTTGGGGATTTCCCCGAGACGATGCGCGAGTATATCGAGAATTCAGGCGGACGCGTCATTAGCAATACTGATGTGCGTGAGTTGGTTCAGGGAGATGGACGAATTACATCTGTGAAAAGTCTGGTGGATGGTTCGGATGCCGAATTTGAGACGGATTATTTGGTATCTTCCATTCCGCTACCCGTGTTAAGCCGGCTGATGTTTGGTCAGGCCGCGACAGAATTCATTGGATCGGTTGAAGATTTACAGTTCCGTCATCTTGTTTTAGTATATGTCTTTGCTAATCGCTCTCTCGCTTTAGAGGATCAATGGATTTTCCTTCCAGAGCGTGAATATATTTTCAGTAGAGTGTTTGAGCAGAAGCAAATGAACCCCGAGCTGGGACCCGAAAACCAGACGGCGATTTGTTGTGATTTTACTTGTGATGAAGATAGCTGGCAGTGGAATGCCACAGACGAAGAACTAGCTCAAAAAACTGTTGATGGTTTAGTTGAAGCTGGTTTTATTAACGCTGATGAAGTATCAGGTTACTTGGTCAAGCGCACGCGTAATTTCTATCCCCGGTATGATTTAGAATATGTAGAGAAAATGAAGAAGGTCAATAATCAGTTACAAAGTGTGAGCAATTTATTGTTGACTGGCCGTATTGGGATGTACAATTACAACAATTCCGATCATTGTGTGGATATGGGTCGCTTTATCGCTGAAAATCTGGCTCAGGGGGATGATCCCGTGGATATTTGGAACAATCTCGAGAAGAGGGTAGCTGATTACAAGATCGTAGATTGACCAGAATCTTCACTAACTTTTGGAGAGGGCTTGGTATAAAAACCAAGCCCTTTTTGACTCACTACTTTTGTCGACGAATTTGATAAATAAACATGAAAGCTACAAACGGCAAAATACCCATTGCTGGGATTAGCCATTTCAAAAGGTATAGATGATCCTCTTCACCGCATTCATGATTTTCGTCGATTATGCTGTTCCCTTCTGGGCCGTAAATATCTATTAGAACGTCAATAAAATTTTGACGATACCCTTGTTCTTCATAGGCCTCTTGAATATATCCCAGGTTGCTTTCTACATCGTCGATATCATGTTCGATTACAACACCATAGTCAGCATCCAACAACCACCACTCATCCATTTCTTTGTCTACTCGGGCGCGGGCCACTACATGGCCTTCCAGTCCAACAATATGGGTTGGAACACGATTTCTTCCCAGAATATCTGCCAAGATTTTGGAAGATTGGGAGCAAACGCATGCCGAGCGCTCTATGGCTCTTTCTGCCCGGCAAAATTCATGATTTTGCTGATTCCCAGTCAATAGATTGGAAAAGTAAATGAGATAATTTTCATGAATCGGAACGCGCAGATTGTATGCATTGTTTTCTTCATTTTCTTCCCAGTAATGAACCGATCCATCAAATATTAGTTTCGTAAGTCTTTTGACGTATTCAGAATACTGTTCATCAATAGATGCATCTCGATCCATTTGAGCATAAATTTCTTTGGCGGAGTATTTTGGGGTGCGGATTTTTCCTGCATATTCAAGCCCGTTATAAACATTCGGATTTCGTAAAGAAATTCCCAGACCAATCGAATTAATCATCAATAAAAGAAGGCTGGCCATAAAGACAACGAAACTCACTGATTTGAAAGATTTTACTGCGGTGAGAAGCGATGGAGATTGTAAAGTGAAATTTCCAATAACTGCTATTGTGATCCCAACGAAAATAATTGCAATCTGCAAATTACCTATTTCATAAAGTCCTGTATCATTTTGGTAGAGATCGAGGGTAACTGATCCCATGATCAGAGCGATTCCGAAAATATCAAGCACTAGCGAAATTAGATTTTTTAAAAATCGAGCTTTTTTTGGGGCCATCCTAGAGAACACCTTTTAGTAAATTTGTAAGATTTAGGAACCATTCTTGAGATTATAACCTTCATTTACAGAATTTTGCTTCTTGACCTTTCCCTACCCGCGGTTATAATTCAGTGACTGAATTATGGAAATGGATATTCATATGGAACTAGATACATCTCAAGAGCAACGCGAACTGATCCTCCTGGAACAAATAGAAGAAGACCCAGATATTACACAAGCCTCTCTGGCGGATAAGCTTGACGTTGCAGTTGGGACTGTAAATTGGCATATTAAGCGCATGGTCAACAAGGGGTATATCAAGTTGAAGCGAGCTGAAAGAAAAAAACTTCGCTATATTATTACGCCAGAAGGAATCTCTTTTCGTGCTCAGCTAACAGTCAAATATATTGAAAATTCTATGCTGTTATTTCGCCGAACTCGCAATCGAGTGACCAGATTGTTATCTGATGTGCGCGATTCTGGCTTTGAAAGTATTCGTATTACTGGGGATGGCGACCTGGCGGAAGTAATTCGGCTTACTTGTATCGAACAGGGCATCAAGATTGATCGCGATCCGGAATTGCCTGCTTTAGAAGTACGCGGATGGAAAGTGTTTCTTATGATGAACGGTGAGGTTTGAAGTTGGAGAACCACATCTTGATCACTGGTGGAGCGGGGTATATTGGATCTTTTTTGGCCGGGAAGCTCCTCCATTTAGGCTACTATGTAACTGTTATTGATGATTTGCTTTATGGAGGCGAATCATTGATAGGGTACTTGTCTAACGACCGCTTCCATTTCGTCAAAGCCGATGTGTGGGAATCAAGGGCAATTCGTAATGCCCTCCGAAGCGACTGGCCAACGCCGCAAGCTGTCATACATTTGGCTGCGATTATGGGATTTCCTGCCTGTCAATCTGTGGGGCGATTAGTAGCCTGGCGATACAATGTTGAAGCTACTCAACATGTCTTCGATCAGGCAAACTCTCTTGACATTGAAAGGTTTGTTTATATGTCATCATACAGCAATTATGGGCTTTCATCAGAAGGAAAGCCAGTTGCTGAAGAATCTCCACTCAACCCACAATCTTTGTATGCAGAAACCAAAGTTGCTGCAGAACGCTATCTATTGACTCAAGCGAAAGAAAGCAACTGCGCTCCCCTAATTTTTCGATCAGCGAATCTGTATGGATTATCCCCTAGACCACGCTTTGATCTCATCATAAATCAATTTGTTCGTGATGCTCTCATCCGGAGAAAACTGATGATTTATCAGCGTGGTTATTCGCGCTCATTCATTCACATTGCAGATGCAGTTAATGGTATTATTCTGGGTCTTCTTTCTCCGCTCGAAAAGATTCGTGGGGAAGTTTTTAACGTAGGTACAGCGGATGGAAACCTGACGAAAGATAAGGTTGTAACGCTAATCCTAAAGCGTTTGCCGGAGACTCAAGTAAACTATAAGGATATTACTTTCGGCGGAGATATGCGAGATATAACAGTCTCGTTCGAGAAAATCCAACAAGAGTTGGGTTTTTCAGCCCAATTCTCAGTTGACGAGGGCATTCGAGAAGTATTAAATGCCTTACAGAATGGGATCATACGAGATCCTGGTGATCCGCGATATAGAAACGCGCGCTTCATCGTTCAATAAAATAAGGAAGAAAAAAAATGAAAAAAGCGCTGGTTACAGGCATATCTGGCCAAGATGGTTCTTATCTGACGGAGTTGCTATTGTCTAAAGGTTACCAAGTACATGGCATGATCCGCAGGTCAAGCACATTTAACACTGGTCGTATCGATCATATTTATCGAGATCCTCACAATGGAGATAAAACCAGATTGCTGCTCCACCATGGTGATTTAGCTAGCTCAGTTAGTTTGGCGAATTTAATTTCTGAAATTGAGCCAGATGAGATCTATAATTTGGCCGCCCAGAGTCATGTGCGTGTTAGTTTTGATTTGCCAGAATATACTGGAGATGTTACTGGTATTGGAACTCTACGCATTTTAGAAGCCATTCGAAGGTCTGGGATTGACACACGTTTTTACCAGGCTTCTACCAGTGAGATGTTTGGCGGTGCTGCACCTCCTCAGACTGAGGCAACACCGTTTGCTCCACAAAGCCCTTATGCTGCTGCGAAAACCTATGCACATTGGGTTACCAAAAATTACCGAGAAGCATATGGTATTTTCGCTTGCAGCGGTATTCTCTTCAATCATGAGTCTCCGCGTCGAGGGGAAACCTTTGTAACGCGTAAGGTCACCCGTGCTGTTGCGGCCATCAAAGCTGGGAAGCAAAAACACCTTTATTTGGGCAATCTAGATGCCAAACGAGATTGGGGATACGCTCCGGAATATGTTGAAGTAATGTGGCGATTGCTACAACATGGTGAACCCCTGGATATCGTCATTGGCACCGGAGAATCTCGAACGGTACGCGAGTTTCTCGAAGAAGCCTTTGGATATGTGGGGCTAGATTATCAGGATTATGTTCGTATTGATGAACGCTATTTCCGGCCCACAGAGGTGGATTACCTCTTAGCTGATCCTCGCATGGCGCGCGAAGTTTTGGGTTGGGAACCGAAGATCAAATTCAAGGATTTGGTACGTATCATGATGGACGCTGACCTGGAACTTCTGGGGCTCGAAGCACCTGGTGATGGTAAGCGCCTCCTGAGTGACCGGTTTGACGGTTGGCATCGTTGGGACGACCAATTAGTAAGTATGGATAAGTGATCATGGATGAAAAAATATTTCCAAATCCAGAAGAATTCTGGGCAAATCGACGAGTTTGTGTAACTGGCGGTGCTGGTTTCTTAGGCTCTTTTGTTCAGGAAGTTCTCCGTGAACGCGGCGCTACGGATATCTTCATTCCAAATATTGAAGATTACGATCTAACCGAGTTGGATGATATCCTGCGAATGTTGAAGGATGCCAATCCGGACGTCATCATTCATCTGGCTGCCCTGGCTGGCGGGATTGGTGCTAACCTGGCGCGTCCAGCGGAGTTTTTCTATAAAAACCTCATGATGGGCGCCCCATTAATGCACGAAGCCTGGAAATTTGGTGTCGAGAAATTTGTGGCTATTGGTACGATCTGTGCGTATCCAAAATTCACCCCTGTGCCATTCCAGGAAGAAAACTTGTGGGATGGCTATCCCGAGGAAACTAATGCTCCCTATGGACTGGCTAAAAAGATGCTACTTGTTCAGGCTCAGGCTTATAGAGAGCAGTATGATTTCAATGCTGTGTATTTGCTGCCAGTAAATTTGTATGGCCCACGAGACAATTTCAACCTTGAAACATCGCACGTCATTCCGGCATTGGTTCGTAAGATGATCGCTGCGCAGCAGCGAGGTGATGCTGAAGTTGTACTTTGGGGTGATGGCTCTCCAACGCGTGAGTTCTTCTATGCTGGTGATGCGGCACGCGGCATTGTGATGGCTGCTGAACGTTACAATAGTTCTGAACCGGTCAATTTGGGCGCTGGCATGGAAATTAGCATCAAAGACTTGGCGACATTAGTTGCTAAACTGACGGGTTTTGATGGCAAGATAATTTGGGATACAAGCAAACCTAATGGTCAACCGCGCCGTGGTCTGGATGTTAATCGTGCAAAGGAAACCTTTGGATTCGAAGCCCAAGTGCCTTTTGAAGAAGGATTGCGCCGCACCATTGAGTGGTTTAAAGAAAACCAGGACCGGATAGCGTAGAGCAGATAGTGTGGAGCGCTATCGCTCGCCGCTCCCTCCTCAAGGCTCTATGCCTGATCGACTATAAAATGGCTGAAACTTCTCTTTCAACTAAAGCAGCTCCAGAAACGATCCTGTTGCGCCCCACTCGTGGTTGGTCCGCCCTAAATCTTGGTGATTTATGGCGCTATCGTGAGTTGATCTTCTTTTTAACCTGGAGAGATATTAAAGTCCGCTATAAGCAAACAGTTTTAGGCGCGGCTTGGGCGATCATTAGACCGGTGATGACAATGCTGGTGTATTCGCTTATATTTGGCCAGCTCGCTAATCTCGATTCTGAAGGTGTTCCATATACTATTTTTACCTATGTGGCCTTATTGCCATGGCAGCTATTTTCTAAAGCCATGAATGATACCGGCCGCTCTATGGTGTCGAATCGCAATATGATTACCAAAGTGTATTTTCCTCGTTTGGTGATCCCCATTTCCACGGTTCTGAGTGGTCTGGTTGATTTCCTTATCGCCTTCATTATCTTAATTGGGATGATGATTTACTATGATATTTCGCTGACATCTGCGATTTGGACACTGCCACTCTTTTTGATACTGACCCTGGTTTCTGCCTTGGGTGTTGGTTTATGGTTTTCCTCAATGAATGTGCTCTATCGGGATGTGGGCTATATGCTGCCCTTTCTGATCGAAATGTGGAAATACCTCACGCCAGTTGCCTATTCCGCACAGTATGTGACGGGCACCTGGAAGATAATCTATTCGCTGAACCCGATGGCAGGTGTCGTGCAGGGTTTCCGTTGGGCGTTGTTGGGCATTGAGTTGGACGCTACTGCAACCATGACGATGTCGATCTCAATTGGTGTGTCCATTTTGGTGCTAATTAGCGGATTGTTCTACTTCCGACGAATGGAAAGAACCTTTGCGGATATGGTTTGATGGACGGGAGACAGAAGACGGATGACTGAGCAGTATAAATTCCAAAAATTGCGAGTTTATCAGATAGCATTAGATTATGTGGATATGATTTATTCATTGAGTTACCAATTACCCGAATCTGAAAAATATAACTTACGATCACAACTCGAAAGAGCCGCTACATCTATTGTGTTGAATATTGCTGAAGGTTCTACAGGGCAGAGTGATGCTGAACAAAACAGGTTTCTTGGTCACGCGTTACGATCTTACCTTGAAACTGTAGCTTGTTTAGATTTAATTGAACGTAGAAAATATCTTTTGGCAAAAGATCTAGAATCAACGAGAAATTTTGGATTCCAATTGTTCGTGAAGTTACAAGCATTCGGGAAGAGCCTTCGAAAATGAAATCAGCTCCTCCGCCCCCTGTCCTCCGTCGTCCGTCACTGGATGGCCTAGCCATTCGGGTTGAGAACCTCGGAAAGCAATATCGTATCGGTTTGGCTCCCGAGAAGTACCGAACATTGAGGGATTCAATCGTCAATGTAGTTACCTGGCCGATTCAACGCATCCGCCGTGGGTTGGCTCCTTCGGGTGAAGATTACCTGGATACGATCTGGGCTTTACGCGATATTTCCTTCAATGTAGAACAAGGTCAGATAGTAGGAGTGATTGGCCGCAATGGAGCTGGTAAAAGCACGCTGCTCAAAGTGTTATCTCGCGTTACAGAACCAACCAAAGGTGAAGTTGAAATTCGCGGTCGAGTTGGTTCTCTTCTCGAAGTGGGTACAGGCTTTCATCCAGAACTGACTGGAAGAGAGAATATTTATCTCAACGGCGCTATCTTAGGAATGAAGCGAACTGAGATTGATGGCAAGTTTGATGAGATTGTAGATTTTTCTGGAGTAGAAAAATTCATCGATACGCCAGTCAAGCGATATTCCAGTGGTATGTATCTTCGTTTAGCTTTTGCTGTGGCCGCCCATTTAGAACCAGAAATCCTTGTGGTAGATGAAGTGTTGGCAGTGGGGGATGCAGAATTTCAACGTAAATGTCTTGGTAAGATGAGCGATGTGGCGCAAGAAGGCCGCACAGTGTTGTTTGTCAGTCACGATATGTCATCAATTTTGCGGTTGACTGAAGAGGCGATCGTATTGGATAAAGGCCAAATAGTTTACCGGGCTCCCACAGTTGAAGCGGTTGATTATTACATGATCTCAGGTTTTTCAGAAGCTGGCGAACGCATTTGGGATGCTGATGATGTTCCCGAAGCTGCAGCACCTTTTCGGCCGAAGGCATTGCGCGTACTTAACGCCAGCGGAAACAATGTTGACGTGGTCCGCTCCACAGAGGCAATCACCCTCGAGGTCGAATATTCTTTATCTGAACCCATCCAAGGATTGCGGGTTGGTCTTTATCTGATGAGCGCGCGCGGCGAGTATGTCATGACCACCTTCGATACCGATGAGCCGGATCAATACGATAAATTTGGTGTACGACCCGCAGGGCACTTCATCAGTAGCTGCACTATCCCTGCCGATCTGCTCAACGAAGGGCGCTATACCGTAGGCATGAATGCCAGCGCTTATCGTGTCAAACGCTATTTTATGGATGAGCGAGCTTTGACCTTCACCGTCGATGGTATGGGTGCACCTGGAAAACAGTGGGCTGAAACCCGCATGGGGTTAGTGAGGCCGCGTTTGGTGTGGCGGATTGAGTCGGTGGCGTAATTATGATTGGCAGCGAATCTATTAAGAAAATTCTTGGCGAGTTCCCCATTACTGCGGATCTTTATTGGCGAATTATGCAGCAGGAAGAACCTCCAGTTGGCGGGTACTTCCTTGATAATGTAGAAAAACATTTGCCCACCTGGCTGGATCAAGCTCGGGCAGCTGAAGTTAAAAGCGATCAACCGAAAAAAGTGTTAGTTTTTAGCGTGCTCCGTTATTGGCTGGAGCACACTCTTCTAACGAGCATAGCGCTGGCAGCTTTGGGTCATGATGTCACATTTGCCTATTTGCCCTATGCTCATTGGAAAAGGCAAATCAACCGTTTTGATCTGCGCCGTCAGGATCTTTATATCCAGAGTGTTCTCAAAGAAATTGAACCTTTGATTCGCTGCGTCCCTTTCTTAGATGTACCTCACGCAAGTAGTTTACCAGAAGTACTGGCATCTGATATGCCTGCGGCGGCCTTCCGCGACACGCAGTACAGTATGCTGCGGGAAGAAATCGATACCGATGGTGAAATTTACCAATTACGAGATCAACGCAATCGCGATCATGCGTTGAGAATGCTGGCCTGGTTGAAAAATGAGTCTCCTGATGTGGTGATTGTACCTAACGGCAGTATTCTTGAATTTGGTATTACCTATCGAGTGGCTAGTTTTTTGAATATTCCTGTGACCACTTTCGAATTTGGTGAACAGAATAACCGGATGTGGATGGCGCAGAATAATGATGTAATGCGTCAGGACACATCCGCTTTGTGGGCAGCACGCGGCCAGACTCCTTTGAATGATGTTGAAAAAGAACATATTCAAGATTTGCTTTCATCTCGTCAAGGTGCCAGTTTATGGCAAACCTTTGCTCGTCAATGGCAGGATGCGCCCAAGGTGGGTGGTTCCGAAGTGCGACAAGAACTTGGCCTTGATGCGCGGCCGCTTGCGTTGATCCCTGCAAATGTTTTGGGGGATAGCTTAGTTCTTGGTCGGCAAATATTCAGCAAAAGTAATACGGAGTGGCTCAAGCGGACGGTCGAATTTTTTATTAATCATCCTGAAGCCCAGTTAGTGATTCGCGTTCATCCAGGTGAGCGAATCGGTTGGGGCTCATCGGTCTATGAAATCTTACGGGAACACTTTCAGGAATTTCCAGAAAATATCCATTTGTTGCCCGCAGAATCAAGCATCAACACCTATGATTTGGTTGATGCTGCTGACTTCGGCTTGGTCTTCACCACAACATTGGGCATGGAAATGGCTATGATCGGAAAACCGGTTATTGTTACAGGTTATACACATTATCGTGACAAGGGTTTTACGATTGATCCTGAAACCTGGAATGAGTATTTTGGGGCTTTGGAACAAGTATTGGAAAACCCCAAAACTCATAGTTTATCTGGAGAGCAGGTTGACTTAGCCTGGCGATATGCATACCGCTTTTTCTTCGAATACCCTCAGCCTTTTCCCTGGCGCGTTCCCTACCTTTGGGAAAGTGTGAAGGATTGGAACTTGGAACGAGTTCTCAGTGCAGAAGGCCAGGAAATGTTTGGGAATACTTTCCGATATTTGGTTGGCGAGCCAATTGATTGGTCTCGGAGTAATTAGAATAAACTGACCAATGAATGAGCTACTGAGAGAACATCCAATATTTTTGTGTGGTAATCCTCGCTCTGGAACGAGTTTGTTGCGCGCGCTTTTTGATGGGCATCCACAGGTTATTGCTTATCCATACGAGTCATTTTTCTTTCGCGGATTTTTGCCCCAAGCTGCCAAAAGAGATATTGATGGTAAAGTGGATTTAGCTTCAAGGTACCTTCTACAGTTTATGGGACTTCGCCGTGAGATGGTAGAAGATTTTGAGAATTTCCATCCCAATGAAAGCACGGTACATGAATTTGCTGAAATGTGTCTCTCGATTCAGCACCAAATTGTTGCCAATGGTTATCGCCATGATGGAGATTTGTTAGCAGCAGCGGTTTTGGCTTTTGGGGAGGTGTATGGATTTGTTGATGAAAATTCTCGTTTCTGGTTAGAGAAATCCATCTATAATGAATTCTTTGCCGATCAGATTTATTCTTGGTGGCCTGATGCACGTTGCATTCATCTGGTGCGAGATCCTCGCGACGTTTTTGCATCCTATCAGCCAAGAAGACGGAATGTTCTTGCGAGAAAGTTTTCCCTACGTTGGGCACGCAGTGTTGAGAAGGGTTTAGAAAACCAAAAAGTCTTTGGAAAAGATCGCTATCTGCTGATCAATTATGAACAATTGGTAAATGATCTGGAAGGAACCATGCATCAATTGGCTGAATTCTTAGGCATTACAGATCATCAAATTCTCAGAGTTCCCTCATTGATGGGAGAGCCATGGAAGGCGAATTCAACTTTCTCAGAGAAGTTTTCTGAGATTAGCTCAAAGCCAATTGGCCGATGGAAAACTGAAATACCAGCGAGAGATGTCCAGATCATCGAGCAGATTGCTAAGAAACCCATGAGCGATCTGGGCTATCCGGCTGAAACTCATTGGTCCTTATTGACAAGTTTGTTGATATTACGAGGGTATCTCAGTTTTTATCGAGATGCGTTGAAAAACATAGATCCCATAGATATCTATGGGGTGGAGTAAAAGTTTGATTTAGTATGACGACTGAAACAGAAATTAAACAGAATGTGCGCGAATTCTATGATAAGGTTGGCTGGCAAGAGGTCAGCGAGGGGATTTATCAGAATGCACGTTATGAAGATTTAAGGCCAGTATCGCATGAATATATCCATCGCTGTCATATGCGCGTGCTCCGCCATTTGAAGGCAGAAGGGAAATATCTATTGGATGCGGGCAGCGGTCCAATCCAATATCCTGAATATCTGGAATACTCAAAAGGGTATAAATTTCGTGTATGTGCGGATATCTCCCACGTCGCCTTGAAAGACGCTTGCAAACGCACTGGCGAGCATGGTCTATGTGTCGTGGCAGATGTGGCAAATCTCCCCTTCAAGCCGGGTGTTTTTGAAGGGATTGTCTCATTGCACACTATCCATCATTTGCCTTCAGATGAACATATCTCAGCTTATCAGGAATTGTACCGGGTGTTAGCCAAAGAATGTCAGGTAGTTGTAGTCAATGGTTGGGGCGAGGCCCTAATCCCTCAATTATTGGCTGCCCCTATGCGGTGGACAAATCGCGGCATTGGCATCTTGCGACGTGTATTCGGCATTGCACCACCGGTGCATCCAGCCAAACCCAAGACAGATGCCGAGGAAAACAAACCCAAAAGCACTTTTGTGCGTAAGTATGGCGCTACTTGGTTGAAAAGCCAACTAACTCCTTTGATGCATTTTGAGATATATGTCTGGCGAGGAGTTAGCGTCAAGCATTTACGGACCTTCATCCATCAGGGATTTGGTGGACGTCTTTTACTACGATTATTGTTTTGGTTAGAAGATTTGTTCCCGCATTTCTTTGGTGAGAAGGGTCAATACCCAATGTTTGTCATCCGAAAATCCTAGAAATTTGATTTTTATACACCATTATGGAGTTAGATATGAACTGGAAAGATAAAGTAATTTTGGTTACCGGAGGAACCGGTTCCTTTGGAAAAGCATTTGCGAAAATCATGCTGGATGAGTTCCAGCCGGCAAAAGTAATTGTGTTTAGTCGAGATGAATTGAAACAGCATGAAATGCGCGTGGCTGGATTCGATCACCCCAATTTGCGTTATTTTATTGGCGATGTGCGCGACTTAGAGCGCCTCAAACGGGCGATGCAGTCAGTGGATATTGTTGTTCATGCAGCCGCTCTCAAGCAGGTTCCAGCGTGTGAATATAATCCCATGGAAGCAGTAAAAACGAATATCCTTGGAAGCAGCAACGTAGTCGATGCCGCCCTGGATACTGGGGTCAAAAAAGTTTTGGCTTTGAGCACTGATAAAGCCGTGAATCCCGTAAACCTCTACGGAGCCACAAAGCTCGCTGCGGAAAAGCTGGTCGTACAGAGCAACGCATATGCGGGTAAGTATGAAACTCGTTTGAGCTGCGTGCGATATGGCAATGTTGTTGGTAGTCGTGGAAGCGTTGTGCCAGTGTTCCTTCGCCAAAAGGCTACTAATGGCAAGCTGACGATAACGGATGAGCGTATGACACGCTTCTGGCTGTCTCTTGAGCAGGGTGTCCGATTTGTGATTAAAAATATTGAAAATATGCAGGGTGGGGAGGTCTTTGTTCCCAAGATCCCCAGTATGAAAGTGGTTGATCTTGCCAAAGCAATGGCTCCAGATGCAGATTTGGAAATTATTGGTATTCGTCCTGGCGAGAAATTACATGAGATGTTGATTTCTCGGGATGAGTCACGCACTACCATTGAACTGGATGATATGTTTGTTGTTCAGCCCGCAGAAGCCTTTTGGTTTGGTGGGAGGTGGAAAGAGAAGGGGAAACCTGTTTCCGATGGATTCCGCTACTCCAGTGCAGAGAATCCGGAGTGGCTTGATGTTGACCAAATTCGCGAGATTGTGGAACCTTTTGAAATTACATTCGCACAAGGAAAACTAACCTTATGATGTTTGCCTTGTATTCTTTGTTTATCTGTGCTTAGCGTAAGCAGAGAATACAGGGTAAAGATAATGCGAATACTTATTACTGGTACGGGTGGCTTGTTAGGTAGTAATTTAGCTTTGGAAGCTGCCAGTGCCCACACTGTTTTCGGGGTTGCTCGGAGTTGCCCACAGAAAACAGAGGCCTTCACACCAGTTGTGGCCGATTTGCTAGACCCGGGCGTGATGGAACGTATCCTTGATGAAACTCAGCCTGATTGGGTGATCCATTGCGCTGCTCAGGCAAATGTAGATGCGTGCGAGCACGATCCAGAAAATGCCCGGGAGTTGAATACAGAAATGCCGCGAAAACTGGCACAGCTTGTCGCCAGGGGCGGAGCGCGCCTGCTCCACGTTTCTACAGACGCAGTCTTTGATGGCCATAAGGGTGAATATTCGGAGAATGACCTACCAAATCCTGTAAATGTTTATGCAAAAACAAAGCTAGATGGTGAATATGCTGTCTTGGAAGAAGCACCTCAGGCAATCGTAGCACGCATCAATATTTTTGGGTGGAGTCCCACTGGTAAACGGAGCTTGGCTGAATTTTTCTTCAATAATTTTGATGCAGGCAATCAGATGAGGGGCTTTACGGATGTATATTTCTGCCCCATTTTGGTAAACGACCTTGCCGGCATATTTTTCCAGATGCTTGAGAAGGGCCTCAGCGGGCTTTATCATGTGGTTGGCAGTGAAAGCATTAATAAGTACGATTTTGCTGTTGCGATTGCAAACAGATTTGGCTTTGATGTCGATCTCATTACCCCAATGTCAGTGACCCAATCTGGACTGAAAGCAGTTCGCTCTCCACAGCTTACTCTGAAAGTTGATAAACTTATCCACGATTTGGGCATAGTTCCTCCAGGTATATCCCCAGCAATAGACCGGTTTTATACACTTTATCAACAAGGTTATCCACAAACTGTTCAATCTTTGTGTATTGATAGCTAAGACCAAAGAATAATTCTGCATCCGTAGCTATGCTCAAAGACAGAGGTGCAACTATGAAAACACCATCTCCTGAAATTACTATTGATAATCGCAAGGTTGGCCTCAACCACCCAACATATTTTATTGCTGATATTGCAGCAAACCACGATGGTGATTTGGAGCGTGCTAAAACGCTTATCAAACTGGCAAAAGATGCTGGGGCTGAGGCCGCTAAATTCCAGAATTTCCGCGCCCCAAAAATTGTTTCAGATTATGGTTTCAAAGCTCTCGGCGGGCAGCAATCACATCAGGCAGAATGGAGTAAAACTGTCTTCGAAGTTTATGACGCTGCCTCAGTGCCTTTCGAGTGGACTCCGATTCTCAAAGAAGAGTGCGACAAAGTTGGCATCCACTACTACTCTTCTCCATATGATTATGAAGCCATCGAGATGCTCGATCCTTATGTGCCAGCCTTCAAGGCAGGTTCTGGATTGATGTCCTGGCCAGAGGTGCTTGTGCGTATGGCCAGCATGGGCAAACCCTTCTTGATGGCGACTGGCGCTGCCGACATTGGAGATGTCGTCCGAGCCATGCGAGCTGTGCAGGCTGTCAATGACCAAATTGTGCTCTTGCAGTGCAACACAAATTACACCGCAGCAGATTCGAATTATGATAATTTAAATATTAATGTGCTCAAAACCTACGCCGCCATGTTCCGTGATGTAGTGCTCGGGCTCTCTGACCACACGCATAGCCCGGCGCCGGTTGTTGGGGCAGTGGCTTTAGGCGCCCGCGTCATTGAGCGGCATTTCACCGACAGTAACGATCGCGAAGGCCCTGATCACAAATTTGCCATGAACCCCGAAAATTGGGCTGAGATGGTTCATCAAGTTCGCACTTTGGAACGATCACTGGGTTCGTACGATAAATTTGTTACCGGAAGTGAAAAGGAAACATACGTGCTCCAACGCCGCTGCCTGCGCGCTGCCCGGGATATCAAGGCTGGAGAAACTCTCACCGCCGAAATGGTAGAACCCCTGCGTCCCGCGGCTTCTGGAGCCATTATGCCCTGGGAGTTGGATGACCTGGTTGGTAAGAAAGCGCTGGTCGATATGCCGTATGGCATGGATCTGCGTTGGGAGAATGTCGGCGTTTAGCGTTTACACGTCTGAACGTTTAAACGTTGAACGTTCAACCCGCCAACGATTGAAATGAGAATACTCTACTTCTCGCGTGATTACACAACCCACGATCATCGTTACCTTTCCGCATTAGCTACGACCGAACATCAGGTGGGATTTCTGCGTTTGGAAAAGCGCGGCCATGACCTTGAAGACAGACCCTTACCACCTGATATCGAACTAATCCCATGGGCAGGGGGGAAGTCACCTGCAAAGTTGCGAAATGGCTTGAGTTTACTACTTGGATTACAGAAAGTTATCCGAGAATTCAATCCGGATTTAGTTCAGGCTGGCCCTTTGCAGCGTTCGGCATTCTTGGCAGCGTTATCGGGTTTTCATCCTTTGGTAAGTATGTCTTGGGGGTACGACCTGCTGATGGATGTGAATCGAGACCGTTGGTGGGAATGGGCGACACGATACACCCTTCGAAGAACTGATGCCCTGGTTGGGGATTGCGATACCATCCGAAACCTCGCCGTGAAGTATGGCATGGCGGGGGATCGTATCGTGACCTTCCCTTGGGGGGCGAATATCGATAAGTATTCTCCAGGAGATGACGGTGGCTTGCGTGAACGTCTTGGTTGGGGCAATGATACATTTGTGTTGTTGTCTACCCGGGGATGGGCGCCAATTTACGGTGTCGATGATCTGGCGCGTGCTTTTGTCAGAGCAGCCCGTCAGCGACCAGAACTGCGTCTGTTGATGTTGGGGAATGGCCCACTAGCGCCCAAAATTCGGCAGATTTTCATGCAGGCGGATGTGCTCGATCGGGTGCACTTCCCGGGGCAAGTCAACCAGAACGATTTGCCAAATTTTTATCGCGCGGCAGATTTATATATCAGCACATCTCATAGTGATGGCACTTCAATCTCGTTGTTGGAATCCTTAGGGTGCGGCACGCCTGTCCTGTTGACTGATATCCCTGGGAACCAGGAATGGATTACATCTCAGGGTGACGTCGGTTGGTTGTTTCGCGATGGGGATGTGGATTCCCTCGTCGAAGGAATCCTTCGGGCTGTAGATCTTCGGGAACAGTTACCTGCCATGGGGCAGACAGCCCGTCGATTAGCTGAATCACGCGCAAATTGGGAAAAGAATTTCCCCCAATTATTCGAGGCCTATCAGATAGCTCTGAGTTGATGCCATCGCAAATCGTTCTTTCTCACTATCAAGCAATCCAACTGACTGAGGCAAAGGGCAGTGAATCTACAGTTCAGATTTCCCCCGATTTAGGCTTGTCGAAGATCGCAGTAGAGCTAACAGATGGAGATGTGACCTTTTCTGCGGATGAAAAACTTTCTTGGGATGTCGTCGCCGAGATTGCCGAAAACGAGAATAATTGCTTCATTATCGATAACGGGAGCGCCACGATTGTTCGGGCATTCTCTGAAACGTTCGAAAGAGTCTATACATTATTCCCCACTGCGTCAGCCCCAACGATGTTGGTGTCAGGCATCCCCATGCACCGCATCAAAGGAATTGACCCCTGGCGGGATTCCCAAAGTAAAATCAAAACCCTAGGGCGGATTTCGGGGCACATCTTGGACACAACCACCGGGTTAGGCTATACGGCCATTTTGGCCGCTGAGCGGGAAGCCCGAGTAACTACTGTCGAACTCGATCCTGCGGCCCAGATAATTGCTCGGTGCAACCCCTGGTCTCGAGCACTGTTTGACAACCCCAAGATCACGCAGATCATCGGCGATAGCAACGATGAAATCGAGACCTTTGCAGATGGATTCTTCAACGGGATCATTCACGATCCACCGATGTTCAGCCTGGCTGGTGAGTTGTATTCGCTAGCTTTCTATGAGCAGGCTTACAGAGTGTTGAAATCTCGTGGAAGGATGTTTCACTATATCGGCAATCCCGAGAGTAAATCTGGCAGTCGCGTGACACGCGGTGTTGTCCAGCGCTTGAAAAAAGCTGGCTTCTCACGGGTTGTGCCTCAGCCGGATGCTTTTGGTGTCTTAGCTTCCAAATGATATTGAGTGTTGTAACCATTGCCGATTTCCAATCTCTACTCTCCAAATTTGAATCATGCTAACCATCAAGTGCGCAGCCTGTAAACGCAAACTTTGGAAATACCAGAAGATTGGCAAGGGTGAAGTGCTGCGGTGTTATAAGAGTCGCATCGATCGAGAATATGAATATCAACGTCAAGGCGACAAAATTTTATGCTCATGTGGTAAGGAAATCGGCATTGATAAAGGCGCCCACATCAAAATGATCAAGAAGGGGTTTATTTATACTGGTAGCAAGCAGAACTAGTACTACGGGAGATGTTCTATGCTTTCATTCGAAGATCTCGTAAGTGGATTTCAAGCAATTGGCGTTGAATCTGGTGATACCTTGTTGGTTCACAGTTCATACAAGTCCTTTGGCGGTGTCGATGGCGGGCCACAAACAATCATCGATGCCTTATTAAAAGTTCTTGGGGATGAGGGTACATTGATCATGCCAGCCTTCAACTTTGATTTTTGTAAAGGTGAGCCCTGGGATGTGAGTGAATCGCCCTCCCATATGGGGATCATCACCGAACTTGTGCGCAAAGATCCTCGCAGCCAACGAGTTTTTCACCCCATTTACTCTTTCTCAATTATTGGTAAGCAGGCAGAATTCCTGACCAAAGATCGCTATAAGAGCAGCTATGAACGCAATTCGGTTTTTGGTAAATTGTGTGAATTGGATGGCAAGATCATGGTCATCGGTTTGAGTTACAACGATAGTATGACATTTTTCCACCATGTAGAAGAACTTGAAGGTGTCGATTACCGCTACCTGAAAACCTTTACGGGTATGGTCACCGATGAGAATGGGAATACCTATGAAGACTCTTTTCAGATGTTAGTACGCGATGTCGAACAAGGTGTAGAAACCATGGTTGACCCTATGGGCAATTTAGCCGAGGAAAAAGGTATCATCAAAGGTCGGAAGATCGGTGAAGCTGACGTCAAGCTGATGAAGGCCAATGATATCTATAAGTTCACTGCCAGAGAAATGAGAAAAGTCCCTCGATTGCTCTATAAAATCAAGGGTGATTAAATAACTGCTCTATGCAATTAAAGCCGCTCCTCGAAAAAATCTATCCACTTCACCGAACGTTGGCATCAGAGGGCATGGATGAAGCATTGCACATTGTTGGCGATGCCCTGCCTCCTTCAGCGAATTACACCATCGAAATCTATACTCCGGGTGATGCGATATGGACGTGGCAAGTTCCCGAACGTTACGTGGTGCATGAAGCCTATCTTGAAACGGAGTCCGGGGAGCGGGTAGTAGATTTTGCAGATAACCCTCTTCACATTGTTTCCTACTCTCTGCCCATTGATCGGATGCTCACCTGGGATGAATTGGAGCCGCATCTTTTTTATAACGAAAAACGCCCTCGGGCTATCCCTTGGCATTTCAAGTTCTATCAGCGAGATTGGGGATTTTGTCTTTCAAAGAATGATTTTGATGACCTGCCGCGGGATGTGCGTTATAGGGCCGTGATCCGCTCGGAGTTTCTCCCTGATCCCAAGGATGGTGGTTTTCGCGTAGGGTTTGGGGTACAGCACCCAGAGGATGGTTTTGTTCCCGAGGCTGGTGAAATCTTGATTTCCTCTCATATCTGCCATCCCATGCAAGCTAACGATGACACCGCCGGAGTGGTCACAGCGGTTGAAGTTGCCCAGCGGCTGGAGGAGAATCCATTGCCCGCAGGTTCGATGAGTGTGCGCTTTTGGTTTGGCCCTGAAACAATTGGCACGATTGCTTACCTGGCTCACAACGAGGCGTTGATCCCCCAGATGAAAGGTGGCATTTTTGTAGAGATGACCGGCAACAAAAATACCATTGCCTGGCACCGCACGCGTCAACACGATCATCTGTTGGATCGAATCACAAATTATGTTTTGCGTGAGCGAGATCACCTAGAGCGTAACTTCGCCGACTTTCCTCCCAATGACGAACGCGTCATCAACGGACCAGGCGTCAATGTGCCCTGTATTTCGGTCAATCGTTGGCCGTATGATGAGTATCACACCACAGATGACAACCCAGATATCATCCATGAAGATATGCTTCAAGATGCTGCGGATGTCGTCGAGGAAATTGTACGTATCTTTGGAACAAATTACATTCCCAAAAGGAAATTTCGCGGTCCACTTTTCTTGTCGGGCAATGATCTCTGGGTAGATTGGAGAGATAATTTCATTTTGAACCGGTCTTTTGAAAAAATCATGATGAGCCTTGAAGGGCAGCACAGCATTTTTGATATCGCTGAAGAAGTGGGTTTAGATTATTGGATCGTTCGCGAATATGTAGAAAAATTCCGCCAGAAGGGTTTTGTGGAAGCATTGCCAATTCCCAGTGAGGCGCAATCTGCATGAATATTATTGCCATTATCCAGGCTAGAATGAGCGCATCTCGCCTCCCAAGTAAAGTGCTCTTGGATATTGCCGGGCGACCAATGCTTCAATGGGTCGTGGAACGAACACGAAAGGCAAGAACAATCAGTCAGGTGGTTGTTGCAACAACGACTGACCCATCCGATGATACTGTTGTGGATTTCTGCAGGTCACAAAATATTGCCTATTCCCGTGGGAGCATTCACGATGTACTCGATCGCTACTATCAGGCTGCCAAAGAATTCAAAGCCGATGTAGTCGTACGCATCACAGCCGATTGCCCATTTATCGATCCAGAACTTTTAGATCAGGCTGTGTGTGGTTTGTTTACATCTCCAAGTGAAGTGATAGATTCTGATCACTGTCCACTGACCACTGTCCACTGGGATTTTGTCACAAACCGCCTTCCAAAACCCTGGTGGCGATCCTACCCTATTGGGCTAGACACTGAAGTGTTCACTTTTGTAGCACTCGAACAGGCATGGCAGCAAGCCAAAGAATTGCACCAGCGCGAACATGTCACGCCATACTTTTATGAAGGTGTGCCCGTTGAAGATTTGCAGTTTTCATCGGACAAAATTCCTCTGGGAAAATCTATATCCCCTCTTGGATTTAAGGTTGGATTGCTGCACCACGATGAAGAGCTAGGTCATCATCGTTGGACAGTCGATACGCCTGAAGACTTGGCCTTCGTTCGGGAAGTTGCATCACGCCTCCCCAAGGATCAATTTGCCTGGTTGGATGTATTAGCCCTTTTGGAAAGAGAACCGGAAATTATGCAGATCAATGCAGATATTCAGCATAAAACCCACTTGGATGTTGATGATCGCCAACGCTAACAAATGACCTTCCTGACAATTTTTACAGCCCCAAAGCCATTCTTGGATACCCATATCGATACAATCCAACGCAATGCTATTCAATCTTGGCAGCATTTGGGTGATGATGTCGAAGTGTTATTAATTGGTGAAGAGGATGGGCTGGCAGAGGTCGCTCAGGAGTATAGCCTGAAGCATTTGCCAGATGTTGCCAGGAATGAGTGGGGGACGCCCCTTGTGAGTTCTATTTTTAGCCTGGCTCGAGAAGCAAGCAAGGCCCCTGTATTAGCATATGTCAACGCCGATATGCTTTTGATGCCAGAATTTGTGAATGTTGCCCGTATAACTGTTGAACAATCTAAGGAATTTCTGATTGTTGGGCGGCGTTGGGATTTAGATCTCAATGAGCAGTTGTCATTTGACGATAACTGGGTGTCTGAACTTCGAAATAGCGTACAAACCAACGGTATTTTACATGCCCCTGCGGGCAGTGACTACTTTATCTTTCCACGCACGATATTTGCCGATATTCCCGATTTTGCCATTGGCCGGGCTGGTTGGGATAACTGGATGATCTACCAGGGATTGCAGAAAAAATGGTCCGTGGTTGATGCGACCGAATCATTGGTGGTGATTCACCAGAACCATGACTATGCTCATCTTCCTGGCGGCCAGATGCATTACGACCTCGAAGAAACACAAATCAATGCCGAATTGGGGGGCGGCATGCAAAACATGTATATGGTCTTAGACGCCAGTCATGAATTTATTGGAGAAAGCATTCGTCCCGTAGGATTTCATCCCGCCCGTTTTGTGCGCAAGCTTGAACGAATTGTTTACTCTCCAGATCAGCGAGGCTTGCGCTGGTTGCTGATCCGTCAACTACGTCGCCTGCGACGAAAGCTAGTTTCAAACTAAGAACATTTATGCCCCAAGAAATCAATCAATGCCCCCTTTGCCTAAGCGATAAAAATTCACTCTTTGATCAGCGTCAGTTTCGCGAGCATCAGGTTGTCAACTGTATTTGTGAAAACTGCGGCTTGGTGTTTCAATCTCCGCGCATGACAGCGGACGAATTGGATGCCTTCTATGCCCGAGAATACCGCCAGGTTTACCAGGGTGAAGAAGGCCCGACGAAGAAAGATCTCTTCGTACAAAATGGGCGCGCCGATGCGTTGATGGAGATTTTAGCTCAACAACAAGTCACTCCAACTCGATACCTTGATATTGGCTGTTCAAGCGGTATCTTGTTGCAGCGCTTCCGAGATCACTTTGGATGCGAAGCCATCGGGATAGAGCCAGGGGACGCGTATCGAAATCATGCTCAAAAACAAGGTCTCACGGTTTATGCGGATATCAGTGATTTGGAAGATACAGAAAAACCTGATTTTGATTTGATCAGCATGGCGCATGTCTTGGAGCATCTGCCTGATCCCGTTGGTTACCTCGCAGATATGAGAAAGGATTACCTGACTCCCTCGGGGTGGTTGCTGATCGAGGTGCCAAATCTATTCTCCCATGATAGTTTCGAAATAGCACACATGACAAGCTTCAGCGCACATTCCCTTGGACAAGTGCTCGATAAGGCTGGTTTTCAAATCGTTGTTTTAAAGCAACATGGGCACCCACGTTCAAGAATATTGCCACTTTATTTGACTGTTTTGGCGAAACCCCGTGAGCACGGACAAGTTCGATTTCAAGTAAAACCTGAGCGCAATGTTGCACTGAAACGGCGTTTTGGTCTGCTTTGGCGGCGAATCCTACAAAAACTTTTTCCTCATAAGGCCTGGGTGCCGATCAAGTAATCAAAAATGCGTGTTGGCCAGAATCCCGCTAAATCCCTGCAGCAAGTGTCGAAACCGAAAAGAGTAACGGTAGCTGTTGTTACCTATATCCCTTTCTTGAGTGGATATTACGCGCAAAGTTTGGATGTGCTCAAGCTCAGCCTACGTAGCTTGAGAGCAAACACAACCGAATCGTACGACTTATTAGTTTTTGATAATGGCAGCGGGGAAGAAACGCAATCATACCTTCGAGATGAGTATTCGAAAGGCAATATCCAATTTCTAACTCTCTCTGAACAAAATCTAGGGAAGGGTGGCGCCTGGAATTTTGTATTTAGTGCTGCACCTGGAGACATCGTTGCCTATGCAGACAGCGATATCCTATTCCGTGAAGGCTGGCTTTCGCAATCATTGGAAATTTTGGAAAGCTTTCCCAAGGTCGGCATGGTGACCGGACGTCCTTTACGCAGCAAAGAGAAATATTTCTCCGCAACTTTGAATTGGGCTGAGCAGACTGATGGGGTTGGCGTAGAAAAAGGTCAGTTCCTACCCTGGCATGTTTTCAGCGCACATTCATTGAGCTGCGGCGTTTCTTTGGAGCAGACTGAAGAGTGGTTCCAAACTAGCTACGACTACCGACTATCATTTGGAAGTCTGACCGCCTATGCAGGAGCGGCTCACTTTCAATTTGTCGCGAAGAAGAATGTTCTTGCATCCTTGCTACCTTTTGAGATGGATAAACCTATGGGGCAGGTTAGAACCCTGGACGAAAACCTCAATGAGAAGGGTTACCTGCGATTGATGATAAGTGATCCTTTGGTTGTGCATATGGGCAATGTGATGCCTGCTCAGGCAGAAGTGTCAGCATCAATCGATTACATTCAAAAAACTCGCAACACTTTGTGGAAATGGCCTCCATTGAAAAAAATGCTGCTCTATTTCTACAACCGAATATTTCAAATTTACTTCAGCACCAAATAAATTAAGTTTGTCTCATCTGTCCTAATTGACACTATGCGCATTGGTTCAAATCCTGTAAAAAAACGATTACAAGCATATTCTCCAAAGCGTATTGGAGTGGCGTCGATCACCTTCGTCCCTTTCCTAGATGGGTACTTCAAGGAAGCATTGGACGTCATCGATGTGCATCTCCACAGCCTTCGACAAACGGTTGCTGAAGATATAGATTTGCTTGTTTTTGATAATGGCAGTTGCGATGAGCTAAAAGAATTCCTAACAACACAGCACCATTCGGGGGTTATTGATTGGCTGTTTCTCTCTAAACAAAATCTGGGAAAAACCGGTGCATTGAACTGGATTTTTTCAGCAATGCCCAACGAGTTCATCGTGTTTACAGACAGTGATGTTCTCTTTCGCCCGGGGTGGATGCAGCGCAGTTTGGAGATCTTTGATTCATTTGATCAAGTTGGCATCGTCAGCGCACAACCGGCATTTTTCGATGGCATTCCCGGTGTAGCTGAAGCGGCAAAACAGTTAGCAGAAAATAAAGCAGTTCAAATTTCAGATGAGCAGCCAGATCCTGGAATTTTAGCTGAATACTGTGACGGCATTGGTGCTTCAGATGATGTATACCAGCGTTTATTGCAGAATCGCTTGAAAGTAGCAACAAACCAGACGTCTGGAGTGGGTGCTGTTGTTGGGACAACACATATGCAATTTATGCTTCGTAGGGAGTTGGCTCGAAAGTTAGTTCCTCTTCCAGCAACCATGGCATTGGATCCAGCAGATGACTTTGATATCAATCGTCGAATGGAAGCATTAGGGTATTTACAGCTTTCGCTCCCAGATCCGCTTGTCTATCATCTTGGCAATTCGTTGAAGGGACGAAATACTGCTGAGGTTGATCAAGTGCGGCTCAAAGGCGTAACATCTTTGAATATTACTGATTCCACCGAAACGAGTATCCGACGAGATGGATTCTTGAAGACATTGCTATCCAAGGCAGCTGCACGAAGTTCAACCATAAACCGATTTATCCAACGAATATACTCTCTCTTATTTGATGTTCTCTATAGTGATTCCAAGTAGCTTTATTGATAATTGGACAATAATTTAAACATGCTCCAGAGTTTTTTCCCTCCTTTTTCTAAACCGCATCAAACAACCAAAGACGTTCTGCTATATCTTTTATCATTGACAGTGATCACGATTGCTTGGTGGCTGCTGGCGATATCCCTATACTTTGGAAACCAATATGGGGTTTATTCAATACGCGCCTTTTCCAAAAGCATTATTCTTCTTCCCGTTATTTTTTTTATTGTGGCTTTGCTGGGAAAATACATTATTTTTCCTTTGCTAAAAGAGATATCTAAGAGCGAGATACGCTTTTTGCTTCTGACTAGCGCCGCAGTTTCAATTTTGACACTGATTTTATTCCCTCTGGCTCAGCCTGATTTCTCAGAGCAGCGTAATTTGCAGATCATCTCAACAGGGGTTAAAAATGCGCAATCAGTAGGTACAGTTGTTGAGATTCGCAAACTCAGCTATCTTGATGGCAGCCCAGTTCCAATGAATGAATTTGAGTTATCGGGAGATTGGCAAATTGTTGGCGAAACTTTGATCTCCATAGGGAGGCAATCAAACTCTGTTGCTGAGTTAAAGAGCCGGATGCCAGGTGGAGTTGTACTTCAATTCCGTTTTAACGAAAATGCTGGCCAAGTTGCCATCGTCTGGGATGAAGAACCAACAGAATTTGATCTCTTTGCCCCCAAGAGTATCTCTGCGGAACGTGTAATTAGTGATGGCTCTTCAACAATCGCGAATACTTTGTTGATTTCACTTCTTCTAGTACTTCACTTTATTTCTCTGTTCACAATATTTTCTTTAGTTGGATATATTGTAGATGCTCGGTGGCCCAGTTCACCGATTATTAAAGTGATATTGGCTTTGTTATATGTGGGAATATTCGCATTATTTATAGATGCCAAATTTTCCTACATGGAATTTAGCACAGAGAGAATTTTCCGCGATACAGAATGGTACGTGAAAACAGCCGATGAACCATTAGATACGCTGGATTTTTGGGCAGGGATTCGCCCTTTCACATATCCATTAACTCTGAAATACTTTGGCATCACAATAGAAAACTATACAGAAATTGAGCAATATTTCGATTTGGTTCAGTTCCAATACTGGTTCTCGATCTTTGCTTGGACAACTCTTGCAGTAGCCTTTTCTTTACGAATGCGCGCACTGTGGCTCAAGCCTTTCGTTTTTGTGTTCGTATTATATTTCAGTATAAATTTGGAGATATCTATTTGGGACAGTTTGATACTTTCCGAATCAACCTCATTCTCCTTGTTTGCTCTGCTCATTGCAGCGTGGGTAGCATGGAATGCGACATCCCATAAACAGCCTAGTCATATTACTCAGTTTGGGTATCTAACTTTAACAATCCTTTTCACAATCTTATATGTTTTCTCTCGCGAGAGCAATCAATATTTCGTTATTTTTGGAGCTATTATTTTTGTGATTGCCAATTTTTTCGGGAAAACACCGAAATGGAGTAGAGTTTATTACTTAGCATACTTGGTTTTGTTTGTTGGCATCGTTTTCTTAAAGAATGCTTCGTTCAATATTAGTAATCTTTGGCAAATTCATTTGTTCGATCATTTAGCTCATCGCATTCTGCCGAACCAAGACGCTCTAGAATATTTCGCTGCTGCTGGAATGCCACTAAGTGAAAGTTTATTCGGAATCAAAGATATGCTTGGTCATGAATTCCACGATTACCTGTTAAACGACCCGGAAATGGCCTCGGTTCGAGAGTGGATTAATTCGGATGGTATGTCTACCTATATGATGTATCTTCTCTCAAATCCGATAGAATCGCTGATTGAACCTTTCCACCATCTCCCAACGCTATTTAGTGGCGATAACCTTGAATACCATCAACCCCTTTATGCAGTTCCAACAGTGCCGCTTTGGTTGAAAACGCTAACGCAGCGCTTTTATCCGCGCAATTTAATGCTACTTTTCATTTTTATTGGTGTTGCTTTATTAGGAGTGTTTCGGTATCTTTTGGATAAAAATCAAATGCAATCACCTTGGATCGTTGTCGCTGTCTTGCTTGTCAGCCTTTACCCATTGATGTTCATTATTTGGCATGGTAACCCTATCGAGGTTGAGCGTCATGCAATTCCAATTGGGATACAACTCAGACTGATGGGCTGGATGACTCTTGCACTTCTGCTAGATCAACTGGCCAGCGGGGAGCTTTACCCCTGGAAAATGAGCCATAAATCACAACAAGTATTGGAGAAATAACCTGTGCGCGTAGGTCAGAATCCGGCGAAATTCATTCAAGAAGTTCCTCAACCTGCAAGAGTGACCGTTGCGACAGTGGTGTACATTCCGCTGTTAAGCGGATATTTTGAGCAGAGTTTGGATGTTCTCAAGATTTGTCTAAATAGCATTTGGGATCATACGGATGAGTCTTATGATTTGATGGTGTTTGATAATGCCAGTTGTCCTGAAGTCAGGCAATACCTTCTGAAAATGCAGGAAAAAGGCAAAATTCAATATTTGCTGCTCTCAGAGGAGAACATAGGGAAGGCTGGTGCTTGGAATGTTATTTTTGGCGCTGCTCCTGGGGAAGTAATTGCCTACGCTGACAGTGATGTGTATTATTATCCTGGTTGGCTCACAGCCCAGTTAGATGTTCTTGAAAAATTCCCTAATGTCGGTATGGTTACCGGTATTCCCATGTGGAGCCCAGCAGAGTTCTCCACCAGTACTGTACAATGGGCTGTGAATAATCCTGATGCAGAGATTGAGAGAGGGGAATTCTTGACTTGGGAAGAACACTGGCGGCATGCCCGAAGTTTGGGTGGGGACGAGCAGAAAGTGCGCGAGTTTTTCGCGGACGTTGAAGACATTCGCTTGACTTATCAAGGCGAGCACTACTATGTCGGTGCTGGACATTTCCAATTTGTGGGATTTAAGAGAGCTTTCCAAAGCGTTTTGCCAATTCCCAATGAACGCCCCATGGGGCAAGTTCGTCTATTGGATGTCGCAATCAACGAGAAGGGTTATCTGCGTCTCTCCACACCAGAATGGTGGGTGCAGCATTTAGGTAATCGACTCTCTGAGAACGGATTTAATGCCAGAGGAGCACTGACCAACCTAAAAGGAAGAGAACGCAACCGGCCCAGAATTTTGCACTGGCAGCTTGCCGAAGATTTTCTCTATTGGATTTATCACCGCATCTTCGAGTTCCTGCATCGCTAATAACAAATATGAAAAAACTACTCGAAATATTGAAGTGCGAAATTTGTGGTGGGGGCTTCCAAATGAGTGGTGAGAATGCTCTTCAGTGTGAGAAGTGTGAAAATATAGTTCCACAACGCGATAGCATCCCCATGTTCACCGAAATCCCTGAAGGCATCCAGCCATCTGAAAAAGAAATTCGCGGCCCAGATATTGGCACGCCATGGCGGCAGGCTAATTGGGAATTTTTGGCCGATTGGCTGAAAGCTCAAGACCCGGAATGTTTGATTCTCGATGTAGGCGCGGGGAGAGGAGACTTTTTGGAAGCCCTGAAAGGGAAAAACTTCGTTGCATTGGATGTTTATCCTTACCCCGAGATCGATATTGTCTGTGATCTGACAAAAACCAATCCTTTTAGACCGGAGAGTTTCGATGCAGCATTGGTGCTAAACGTATTAGAGCATGTATTTGATTCACAAGGCTTATTCAAATCCGTCGCAGAGATTCTCAAGCCCGGCGGAAAGCTTTTGTTAGCCATCCCATTCATGGTCAAGATGCATCAAATTCCTTTAGATTATTTCCGTTACACTCATTTTGCCTTAGAACAATTAGGAAAGGATAACGGGCTGGAAATTGAAAGACTTGAAGGTTTTTACGATCCCATGTTTTTTTTGGGGGAAGGCATCAGGAATATCCAATGGCCCATTTTGCGCAAGATGCGCGGTTGGCGTCAGTATGTCGGACGCATATTGTTGGCAGGAGTTCGCTTTTTAGCTTTTCTGATGGAGCCTGTAATAGGCGCTGGTCATATCAAATCCCCGTACGAAGCTTTTAGTTTAGCTCCAACGGGTTATCAGGTAGTTTATACAAAGAAATAATTTATGTCATCAAAGCGTATATTTGTTTGCGCAGACCATGGGTTAGCAGCAATTTATTTTCTTCAGAGCGATGTTATTGCAACACTCATTGAAGCTGGTGTCGAGGTTGTTTTGCTTACGGATGATGCACTTATCGATCAGATACAGCAGCGTTTTGGGCGCCAAGGATTGGTAGTCGAAGGCCTGCGTCTGGAACAAGCCAAGGCTTATGAACGTACTGAGAGACCGTCTTTACAATGGTGGCTGCATTTCTTGCGGCGCGCTGGGGCCTCAAACCGCATCAACCTGGAAGCTGTGGATGGCTTTATTGGTCAAGTCGAAGATGATGCCCACGCCAAGCGCAAGGCATTGTTCCCTTTGATGAGAATGGTGATCAAGATCTTGCGAAATTCCTGGCTAATACGTCGGTGGTTAGTCCGATATCAGAACCGTTTCAATCCCAATCTTTACGCGGATTTGTTTGAGAAATATTCTCCGGACTTGGTGATTGCCAGCACACCGGGATGGCGCTACGATCGTTACTTGCTCCGAGAAGCTGCTGCACGCGGTTTGGAAACAGCGGCTGTGATCGTCGGATGGGATAACTCCAGCAGTTACAGTTTACCAGGCGCTCCCGTGGACTGGATATCGTGTTGGTCGGAACTACAAAAAGAGGAACTTGTTCTCGGTGCGGACTGGCCTCCCGAACGCGTGAATATTGGGGGCATCCCTTCTTACGATGGCTATGTGCGCGGCGAATGGCTGATGGCACGAGATGAATATTTCAGGCTACACAACCTGGATCCGAATCGAAAACTGATCTCCTACGCCAGCAGCTTTATTACTTTTTCACCGAATATCCAGAATGTAGAAGCATTAGCGAGATTGGTATCTGAAGAAAAGTTATCGCTGCCCTCGCAACTGCTGATCCGTTTGCACCCCACACATTTCATGGAAACACCTCGTTTTGCTGCCGAGCGCGAGAGGGTTAGAGAGCTTGCTGCGGAATTGCCCCATGTTCATGTAGTTGAGCCTGTGCCATTGGGAGAAGGTGGGATGAGTTATTACTCCGGTGAAGATATGCCCGAGAAATCATCAATGATGGCTTATTCTGATGTGATGGTAACGGTTTATTCGACGATGGTGGTAGAAGCTTCGCTCCATGGAACGCCGGTGATTAGTTTATGCATTGATGCTCCTGAAGGTTGGCCAGGAAAATTCACCTTGCCACTGACAAAGATCGGTGGCTGGCCTACCCACGAGCGGTACAGAGAATCGAACGCAGGACGCGAGGCCCAAAACGAAATTGAGTTGCAGGCTGCGATCAACCGTTATTTGGATGACTCTGCTGCCGATCAGCATGCCAGGAAAGATTTCATCACTCGCGAATGTACGTTCACGGATGGCAAAGCTGGGGTTCGCACTGCGGAATATTTGCTGGCGCTACTCAATTGAAAATATGATTACCAAAATTTCCAAGCGCATCCAATTAGCAGCCCGAGTGTTTTTTACCGGGGAAATAAGAACTGAGCCGAGAGGCGAGATCCCTGCCCTCACACCTGATGATGTAGCTGAATTTAAAGTTTTTTTTCCTCTGGACAAGTTTTTTATTTTCGGCCATGCCCGTTCGGGCACAACCCTGCTTACCCGCTTGATTCGTCTCCATCCCGCTGCTCATTGTAATTATCAAGGACATTTTTTCACTCGCAAACCTACAATGGATGGGCTGGTTGACAGCAAAGCAATTGAATCCTGGTTGACACGACGCAGCAACCGCTGGAATCGCGGTGGCGACCTTTCTCCTGTAGTGATGCGCGCTGCGGTTGAGTTTGTCATGGAACGCGAAGCCCGGCAGGTGGGAGCTACGGTTGTGGGGGATAAAAGCCCTAATGGTTTACTCAATGGTGAAGCTGTACGTAGGATGGTGAAAATTTACCCTGAGGGCAAATTGATCTTTATTGTGCGAGATGGACGTGATGCAGTAATTTCACACCGCTTCCAGCAGTTTATTGATGCGCAGCAGCATCTCACCAAGCAAGATTGGGCTATTCGCAAAGATTTCGAAAAGAACCCTGAACCATTTATGAATGGTGAGCGATCAATATATACCCAGTCGGGGATTCGCCGTTCTGCAGAAAGTTGGGTTCGCAATGTGACTGAAACCAACCGGATGGGTCAAGAATTATTTGGAGATCAACAATATATATCTGTTCGTTATGAAGATTTGCTGAAGAATTCTTGGGAGCAAATGAAACGCCTCTGGAAATTTTTGGGTGTTGAAACAAAAAAAGCTGATTTGCCAGAAATATTAGAGAAAGAGTTGGGCAGCAACCCCGATGCTCAATGGCAGCGTCAGAAAGCTGGCGAGTTAGTCGAGCCATTGAAGAAAGGTAAATCTGGCTCTTGGCGTGATCTATTTACGAAGCGCGATAAACAGATTTTCAAAGAGATTGCGGGAAGAACACTTCAGGATTGGGGTTATGAAAAAGATTTGGATTGGTAGCCTATGAAATTTCTCATTGCCGGATTTGGATCCATTGGACGCCGCCATTTTCGTAATCTTTATGCCTTAGGGGAACGCGATTTCGTATTCTTGCGTAGTAAGCGTGGCACCTTGCCCGATGAAGAAATTGCTGATAGGCCTGTCGAAACTGATTTAGCATCTGCCTTAGCGTATGAGCCAGATGCTGTGATTGTTTCAAATCCAACATCAGTGCATTTGGATGTGGCGATCCCGGCAGCAGAGGCAGGCTGCCATCTTTTGCTTGAGAAGCCGATCTCTCACTCGATGGAGCGAGTCGATGAATTGAATGCTGCGGTTTCTAAGGGCGGCGGGCAGGTGTTGGTTGGGTTCCAGTTTCGCTATCATCCCCTTTTGAGAAAAACCGCAGCTCTGATTGCGGATGAAGCCATAGGACGCCCGGTATCCGCGCGCGTGCATTGGGGAGAATATTTGCCCGGCTGGCATCCGTGGGAAGATTACCGCAAAGGATTTAGCGCTCGTACGGATTTGGGCGGCGGAGTTATCTTAACTCTAACTACTCATCCTTTGGATTATTTGCGTTGGCTGATGGGTGATGTGGAAGCTTTGTGGGCCTTTTCTAATCCAGTCAAGGAATTGGAAATTGATGTCGAATCAGTCGCCGAAATTGGATTGCGTTTCGCCAATGGCGCCTTAGGGTCTGTGCATCTGAGTTTTATCCAACGCCCGTACACACATGATATTATAATTGTTGGCACCCAGGGGAGCATTTGTGTTGATATTAAAGAAAACGACCTGCGAGTTTACAGGGCGTCTGCTGATGAGTGGGAAGTGTACTCATCGCCAGAAGGATTTGAGCGCAATACCATGTTCGAGGATCAGATGGCGCATTTACTGGCAGTGATGCACGGCGAGGAAGAGCCGGTCTGTACATTAGATGATGGGATTTGGGCGCAAAAGTTGGCGATGGCTGCCCACGATTCGGCATCTTCAGGAAGAGTAGTTGCCTGGGATGCAGTGACCTACTAAGGGGTTGAATCGACGCGATCCCACAAAATATATGGAGAATCACTCCGGGCAGAGAATAACATCCCATCAACCTCGATCACAGTGTAGTACTGTTCAATATAGTCATAGGCGATTGTTTTATCGCCCCACAATTGCAGGATCATATCCGGCTTGAGTTGGCCAATCGAATAGTCGTAATCCCATTTCATATGTCCAGGACGGATGTCATCCAATGACGAAGCGATGTGACTGGGTAAATGGGCAATATATGCGTCATTTTTCCCCAGTAGATCGAGAGAAAGGCGGTCAGCGAAATATGGAATTGCCCCAGCAGTGACGACGCCAATTTCAGCATCTGAAGTGGTGACTTTTCGAACCGCTGATGCGATACGTACCGCTTCTTTATTGCCCTCGATGAAGATTGGCGGCCTGAGCAGCAACCAGCGTTCTAAGTATCGAATATCTTTTTGGATGAAGTTGAAATTTATGAGGCTTGCGAGTATTGCTGTTACGAGCGCCATATTTACCATGGTTTGTGTTGAAATTGGGGTGTTTGGAATTGCGCTCGAGGATTTTATTGCTTGAAGTATCTGGTCGATTGAATAAACGAATAGAATGAAGAACATCGGCATTGCTAAAGCAATATAACGGTTGGCACCACCTTTATGTTCCCAGGCATCTCCACCAACGTAAACGCTGTAGGCAAGTTGACCAAGTACCAACAATGCAAGCAGGATCGTTTTGCGGTCTCGTTTGAATACTAAATAGGCGAAGGGGAGAGCGAGTAAGACCCAGTTCATTTCCCATACGAATTGGTAGAGCACATATAAACCACGTTTGACACGGGTGAGGAGAGGTATTCCGCTCATTTTTAGATAATAGGTATTTGGCAAAGGATCGCCATAATACCAAATCCGGAAAAGAGTTTGGCTGGCAAGAAATGCAACAAGCAATCCAACACCCCACAGCAAATGCCGCCAGCGATATTTAGGAATAAAGACAACGCTAAAACCTATCAGCACAAGATAGGCCACAGCCATATCAACTCTGACAAACGTTCCAAAACCAAGTAGAAGATAGGGCCATGGGGAAAACTTGTCGTCGTTGAAATCTACCAGCAATTTCCAGACGGCAACACTGAGCAGGAGTACCAAAATGCTGACTTCCATGCCTTGTAAGCCCCAGTTGTTCAGGGGTGTATAAAAGGCAGTTAGCAGTATTGCGAAGAGGGGCAATAGAAAACTCGAAGAAATCAAATTGGTGATCTTCTTGACCAATATCAGATTTGCACCTAAAAAGATTGCCCCACTTATTTGAATTGCCAGGCTGATTTTTTCTGTGGGAAGTGGGAACAAATGAAAGAACGCCATGAACATCACCCATAAGGGATTTGTATACCCCTCGACGGGCGTTTCGCCAGGGTTCCAAACCAACCCATAACCATCTGCGAAATTCTTGGCGTAACGCATTGAAATCATGGCATCGTCAAAAAGAACGAAATATCGAGTGCCATCAGAAATGAAGCTGGTCTGATAGATATATAGGCCTGCGTAAATGAAATAAACAATTAATAACGAAACAATGAGCCAGTTTTTCTTGAGAGAGTTCATAAAGGCTATACCCATTTTCTATTCGAATGTGCCAAATTATATACCATCCAGTAGATTTACAAATAAGAAGTAAGCCCATGAAAAGTATTAGAAAATTACTGCCCTTTATTGCGCTATCAATTGCTTTAGCAAGTTGTGTTTTTCCAGTCAATTCAGAGCCTACCTCTAGCCCAGTGCCGCCATCAGCGACAATAAAAGCCCCCACAGCGACTTGGACTCTAACGGTGACAGATACGCTCATCCCACCAACCGAGACACAAACGGCAACCCAAATCCCACCTACAAAGACATCGACTAGCACGCCAACTCAAACGCCAACGCCAATCCCGCCAGCCATGCTAGTGGATCAGAATGCAGTTTGCCGAACCGGCCCAGGAACCAATTACCCGATTATTGGTTATTTATCGATTGGAGATGCTCCAGCAATTGAAGGTGTTGTGGAAGGCGATTTACTGTGGTGGTTAATCTATATAGCGGAAGGTGACAAGACCTGCTGGATTTCGGACAATGTTGTAACTGTCGGTGGCAATGTGACCGGTGTACCTGTACTAACCCCACCACCAACGCCAACCGGAGAACCAGCTTCCAATATAGGTGGAGACGGGATCTATTATTTCATGGTTGCCGAAAATACGGGTGGCCCTTTCGGATGCGGGGATAGTCTCCTGTATATTGCTCCAGGCATTGAGCGAACTGGTGTATTAGAAGTGGATATCACCAATGCATTGAATGCATTATTTTCTAACAACTACCAGTATTACAATGGTCTGTATAACCCTATGCATGCATCATCGCTGCGTGTTGAAGATGTAGAGCCTGGACCTGCAGAAGGTGAGACTACAGTTTGGTTGCGAGGTGATTTTGCCAAACCCAAGGATAAATGCGATAGTTTGCGTATGCGCGCCCAAGTGTGGGAGACGATTGAAATCCAGTTCCCAGATGTACAACATGCCGTGATTCGAGTACATAATGCCTTACTTGGTGATCTATTGGTAACTGGTTGGTGACAAAAGCCGCCTATTTTGAAGGAAATTTCACAAGCAATTTTTCTCAAAGCATGATATGATTTTGGGCCGCCGGCTTTGTGGTCGGCGTTTTCGTTGTAACAATTTGAGACTAAGTAACTCATGTTACGCACACGTAGCGGGAAAGTCCTAAAAATAGGGGGGGGACTTCGCCCCCCTATTTTTAGGGATATTTTTCTTTAGGTTGCGTAACATCAATAAGTAAGGAAAATATAAATGAGTAAGCCAAAAACCAATGAAAATGTATTGATTTCTCCCTACGGAGGGGAACTGAAAAATCTTATTGTTTCGGGATCTGAACGCGAAGCAATTGTTGAGCAAGCCAATCATTATTCAGATATTCAATTATCGGATCGAGCTTTGCATGATCTCGAACTACTTTCGGTGGGTGGTTATTCTCCTCTGGACCGTTTCATGGGCAAGGATGATTACCAACGTGTGCTTACCGAGATGCGCCTAGCGGATGGCACATTGTTTCCCATTCCCATAACGCTGACAATCAAAAAGGAAGATTTGCCCACCCGTTCGGAGTGGATTGCCCTGCGGGACTCGCGCAACTATCTTATCGCCGTGATGCGTATCAACGAAGTCTTTACCTGGGACCCCCTTCGGGAAGCACGCCTAGTGCTTGGGAGCACCGACCACCGCCACCCCCTGGTTTCAGAAATGGAGCGCTGGGGTGACCTGTGTATTTCTGGCGAATTGAAAGTCGTCAACCCGCCCAAGTATTATGATTTTCAGGACATCCGTCGTACGCCAGCAGAGACACGCTCCCTGCTCTCTGAAATGGGTAATTTAAATGTAGTTGCTTTCCAGACGCGAAATCCCATGCACCGTGTGCACGAAGAACTTACTAAGCTGGCTGCCAATGAAGTTGGAGGCAGTTTGTTGATCCACCCGGTTGTTGGCATGACCAAACCAGGAGATGTTGATCATTTCACCCGTGTGCGGGTTTATAAGGCCTTAACCGCGAATTATTATGACGAGAAGAGCACGGTTCTTAGTTTGCTTCCCTTGGCCATGCGTATGGCAGGACCCAGAGAAGCACTTTGGCACGCCATCATCCGACGCAACTATGGTGCAAACCATTTCATCGTTGGTCGTGATCACGCTGGACCTGGGGTTGATAGTGCTGGTAAACCATTCTATGGACCCTATGAAGCGCAGGAAATGGTCAGGCAGTATGAAGATGAAGTTGGTGTAGAAATGGTGCCCTTCCAATGGATGGTCTACCTTCCTGACGAAAAAGAATATCGCCCAGTAGATCAGGTTCCTGAAGGCTCTAAAGTCAACACGATTTCCGGTACAGAAGTTCGCGAAGATTACCTATCTAAGGGCAAACTGCTGCCTGAATGGTTCACTCGCAAAGAAACTGCTGAAATTCTTGCAGAAGTTCATCCCCCAAATTTCAAACGCGGTTTATGTCTTTGGTTCACTGGTCTTAGTGGTTGTGGTAAATCTACCATTGCAAGCGCCTTGATCCCTATGCTCATGGAACACGGCCGCCAGGCGACCGTGTTGGATGGCGATGTTGTTCGTACGCATCTTTCGAAAGGCTTGGGTTTCAGCAAAGAAGATCGTGACACCAATATTCTGCGCATTGGCTTTGTCGCTGGTGAGATCGCTCGTCACAATGGTACAGTGATTTGTGCAGCAATTAGCCCCTATTTAGCTACTCGTAATGAAGCTCGCAAGATGTCTGGTGATGATCGCTTTGTAGAAATCTTTGTCAATACACCACTTGAGGTTTGTGAGGCTCGCGACATCAAGGGCCTCTATGCCAAAGCCCGCCGCGGTGAGATCAAAGGGTTCACTGGCATCGATGACCCCTATGAGGCGCCGGTTAATGCCGAGATTGTTCTCAATACGGTTGATACGACGCCGGAAGAGAATGCTCGCGATATTGTCAATTATCTTAAAGAGCAAGGCTATATCCAGTAGGAATTAGAGAATGCCCGAACTCCCAGATCTATTTGATTTAACAGGTCGTGTAGCAGTTGTAACAGGCGGAGCAGGGTTGTTGGGGGCAGAATTTTGTTGGACCCTGGCTCAAGCAGGTGCTGTCGTGGTCATAGCAGATTTGAATGGGGAGGCCGCCATGGATTTAGCGGCTTCTCTGTCCCAAAGCGGATTCCATGCCCTGGGGATTGAGACAGACGTGACCAATGCTGATTCTGCCCAAGCAATGGTGGATTCGTCCCTGAAGAACTTCAACCGACTTGACATCCTGGTCAACAGCGCGGCATTAGATCCCAAGTTCGATCCCCAATCAAAGAAATCCCATTCGGGTGCATTTGAAGATTATCCGCTTGAATTGTGGCAGCAGGCTCTTGACGTAAATCTGACCGGAATTTTCCTTTGTAGTCAGGTTGCTGTCAAACCCATGTTGGATCAAGAGAGTGGCGTAATTATCAATGTCTCTTCGATTTATGGAGTAACCGCGCCAGATCAACGCATGTACCAGCGTAAGGGAGAACCCCCACAATTCAAGCCAGTTTATTATACGGTCACCAAAGCCGGAGTGTTGGGAATGACTAAATATCTCTCGGCCTACTATGCTGGTAAGGGCATCCGCGTTAACGCATTGACTCCTGGTGGGGTTTTTAATGACCATAATGATGAATTTGTCGAAGCTTACTCGGCACGCGCAGTGATCGGGCGCATGGCTGAAAAAGACGAGATGAATGGGGCAGTGTTGTTTTTAGCATCTGAGGCTTCCAAATACATGACCGGCGCCAATCTCATCGTCGATGGTGGATGGACGACTTGGTAGTGCCAGTATTCAGTAATCAGTGAACAGTTGTCAGTAAACTAGCTCTTTACTGACTTACTAATTGATGTTACGCACTTCCTCGCCCCTTCGACTGCGAGCCTGGAGAATTCTGAGCGGAGCATGTGCGCAGTCGAAGAACGCGCCAGGCTCTCCGCTCAGGGAGCTGCGTAACATCAGTACAAGTACTGAACACTGAACACTGAACACTGTTTACAGATAACTGAAATATGACTGAAGTTCTCGCACTTATCCCCGCCCGGGGTGGCTCAAAATCCATTCCTCGAAAAAACGTAATTGATTTCGCCGGTTACCCCCTGATAGCCTACAGCATCGCGGCTGGTCTGACTGCGGAAACTGTCACGCGAGTGATTGTTTCGACCGATGATGATGAGATCGCCGAAATCTCCCGCCGCTATGGGGCAGAAACCCCCTTCACTCGTCCCGAAGAACACGCCCGAGATCAGACACCAGATTTGCCGGTATTCCAGCACGCTTTGGAATGGTTGGATGCTAACGAGGGCTATAAGCCCGACATCGTTGTTCAACTGCGGCCGACGTCCCCATTTCGCCGGGTTTGGCATATCGATCAGGCAGTCCTGCGATTGATTGAGCACCCAGAAGCTGACGCCGTTCGCACAGTTTGTATCCCCTTCCAAAACCCATACAAGATGTGGCGCATTGGGCAAGATGGTCTGATGCAGCCAATCGGATTAGATTTGGGTATCCCAAACGAACCCTACAATCAGCCCCGTCAAGCGCTGCCAGAAATTTACTGGCAGACTGGCTATGTGGATGCTGCCTGGGTGGATACCATCATTGAAAAGAATTCCATGACAGGTGATCATATCTTGCCCCTAATTATTGATCCCAGCGAGTGGGTAGATATCGACTCGCCTGATGATTGGAAACGTGCGGAAAGATTATTAGTTAATGGGGAGATTTCAATAGACGATTTAGGATTTACGATTGAAGATTTTTAGATCGTAATGGAGAAAAAATATGCCTGAGATAAAAATTGGTGACCAGCTTGTTGGTGATGGACATCCGGCTTATATCATTGCTGAAATTGGCGTCAACCATAATGGGATTTTGGAATACGCTTTCGAATTGATAGATGCTTCAATTGATGCAGGAGTAGACGCAGTTAAATTTCAGAAACGCAATCTTGAAAAGCTGTACCCCAAAAAATACCTCGATAACGCCAATGTCGGTGAGAAGAACTTAAATTATTTGCTGCCCATTTTGCAGCAAGTCGAACTCTCGGATGCTGACTATCACAAAATCGTTGACTATTGCCGTGAAAAGGGCGTGACCTTCATGTGTTCAGCCTTTGATCAGGATAGCGCCGATTTTATCGAATCTTTGGGGGTGCCCGCATTCAAAGTTGCCTCAGCAGATATGATCAATTTGCCCTTAATCGATTATCTCATCGACAAAGGCAAACCGCTGATCGTATCAACGGGCATGTCTCGCATGGAAGAAGTTGAAACGACAGTCGCGTTTCTCAAGGAACGCGATGCGGAATTCGCGCTATTGCATTGTAACAGTGCCTATCCGGCGGCATTCGGTGATATCAATTTGCGTTTTATGGATCGCCTACGTGACTATGGTGTACCGGTCGGATATTCAGGGCATGAACGCGGGATCTCGGTATCAACAGTGGCTGCCGCATTGGGTGCCAGTATTATTGAACGCCATATTACACTCGACCGCACCATGGATGGGCCTGATCATGCCTCGAGCCTCGAACCCCATGGGTTCAAGAAAATGGTGCGAGATATCCGGCAGATATCAATTGCTATGGGTACTAGTGAAGAGAAATTCTTTACTATGGGCGAGATACTCAACCGTGAAGTTCTGGCCAAGAGTTTGGTGGCAACACGGCATATTAAGCCCGGGGAAGAGATTACTCGTGAAATGGTGACGGTAAAGGGTCCTGGCCAGGGGCTATCTCCGCAGCGTTATACTGATTTGATTGGCCGAGTATCTGTGCGAGACATTGAAGCTGACGAGCCATATTTGCCCGTTGATATCGGTCGCCGGGTGACGCTCGATATGGAGCATACCCTGCCTATGGAGTGGGGCTTCGTTGTACGTTTCAATGATTTTAGAAATATGCTCAAGTATGATCCACCTCTGTTGGAATTCCATTTTACAGATAAAGACCTGGATGAACCTTACCCTGGGGATGATCTAGATGTTCAATTAGTTATCCATGCACCTGAATTTTGGACGAACCATTTGGTGGATTTATGCACCTTTGATGATGACCATCGCAGGGCTTCCGTGAATATCCTGCAAAGGGCCATCAATGTCACTCGAGATATGGCCCCGCATTTTGTGGGTACCCCGAAAGTAGTCGTACATCCTGGAGCGGCCAGCATTGACAACCCAATAACGGACCGTCAAGGATTGTACGATAATCTTAAGCGTTCCGTAGAAGAACTTGACTGCGATGGCGTAGAAGTGTTAATCGAAAACTTGCCGCCTCACCCCTGGTATTTCGGTGGTCAGTGGTTGACCAATGCTTTTATGGATACTCATGAGATCAAGGAATTCCTTGATTCGATGGGCATGATGACTTGCTATGATACATCGCACCATAAGCTGTATTGCAATTGGGCTAAGGTAGATTTTTATGAGCAAGTCGAAGTCATTTTGCCTTATATCTCACATTTGCACCTTTCTGATGCGGCTGGAATAGACGGAGAAGGGTTGCAGGTTGGCCAAGGCAATATTGATTGGGTCAGGTTCTTCAAAATTGTCAAAGATTATCACGGCACAATGATCCCAGAGATATGGCGTGGGCATCAGCGCGGCGGTGAAGGATTCATCGTTGCTATTAACAGGCTATCGGACGCATATATCGAAGCGACAGCCAAGGATTGACTGAGCAAGTAGCGAAATAACGCCATGTGCGAGTATTTTTCATTTGACTGTCATCCTGAGCAAGCGAAGGATCTGAACTATGCTAGGAGAAATTCCCTTCGACATGCTCAGGGCATGCTTCGCCCTTTGCTCTGCACGCCTTTGGCGACAGGGCTCAGAATGACAGATCATTTGGAAAACTTGCACATCAGGTTAAATAAATTCCATTGAAAATTCCACAACGCTTTCGAAATGTCTGGCTGCGTAAGAGAACAGATCTGCTCATATCGCGCATTTCACGCCAGGTTGTTTCCAATTCCAAACCAAGCACCAATCAAAAACCCGTCGTATTTTTCAATACATCTTCACGGTTAGGGGGAGTGAGTCTCAACGCGGCATTTACACAATTGACTTCTTGGGGATTGCAACTCGAAGGTGTACCGATTGTTCACTTTGCCTGCCGCGCAGGGATGAGCCGTTGTGTACTGGGGACAAATCCCGATGACCACACCGTTTCTCCCCCCTGTGATGCGTGTATCACGCAGTCCAAGAAATTTTTGGCTTCAACACGTACCCATTGGTTTGAGTACGAGCCAAATAAAGAACTCGCCAGGGAAATTGAAACTCTAAACCTGAAAGAACTCAGCGATTATCAGTTCACAACTCCCCATTCACAATTCACAATCCCCCTCGGCAAACTTGTTCTCCCCTCACTCCGTTGGGCATTGCGCAAGCATCATCTCGATGATGACGAAGCAACTCTGTATCAACTTCGTGAGTACATTCTTTCGGCTTTTCGAATTGTTGAAGTGTTCGACGCATTTTTAACAGAAGTGCAACCAGCAACTGTTGTCCTTTTCAATGGTCTTCAATTCCCTGAGGCCACGGCGCGTTGGGTGGCGCGCCAGCATGGCATCCGTTCGATCACCCATGAAGTCAGCTTTCAGCCTTTCTCAGCATTTTTCTCAGAGGGTGATGCTACAGCATACCCCATTGATATTCCCGAAGACTTCGAATTATCTCCCTCTCAAAACGCTCGCTTGGATGCGTATCTCAGCCGGCGCTTCAAGGGCGAATTCACCATGGCTGGGATCTGCTTTTGGCCTGAGATGAGCGCTTTAGATGAAGAGTTTTTAAAATTCTCTGCGCAGTTTGAGCAAATTGTGCCAGTTTATACCAATGTTGTTTTCGATACCAGTCAGGTTCACGCCAATACCGTTTTCCCTCAAATGTTTGCCTGGTTGGCTTTGGTGCTCGAGATTATCAAGACGCATCCTGATACGCTGTTCGTTATCCGTGCTCATCCTGACGAGAAGCGTCCAGGAACTCGCAAACAAAGCCGCGAGAGTGTCAGCGATTGGGTGAGTAAAAATGATGTTGATCAACAACCTAATGTGATCTTCATCGATTCGGGTGAATATTTCAGTTCTTACGACCTGATTCGACGAGCGAAATTTGTCATGGTGTATAACTCGTCCATTGGGTTGGAAGCAACATTGTTGGATACTCCTGTTTTGTGTGGTGGGAAAGCCCGTTTCACGCAATATCCCATCGTGCACTTTCCTCAAACTCAAAGGGAATACCGCAAGCTTGCCGAAGAATTTTTGGCTGCAGACGAACTCCGTGTTCCTGATGAATTTAAATACAATGCCAGGCGATTCTTGTATTATCAGCTTTATCGGGTATCTTTGCCATTCGGCGAATTCCTTGAAACTCATCCCACACCCGGGTATGTCCAACTCAAACCTGTTTCCTGGAAAGATCTGACTGTTGAACGTTCTCCTACTATGAAAGTGCTCATGGATGGAATTGTTCACGAAAAGCCTTTTTATTTGCCGGAGGCTGAGTGAGTTATCGAACCTGGCTCAAGCTAGCTCGCTGGCAATACCGTCGCATGAGAGTAATCGCTCAATATGGTTCTCTACGTGGATTCCCAATTTTTTTCGCCAATTCGTTCCCCAAGAGTGGTACTCACCTCTTAACCCAAGTTTTACAAGGGCTGACTCAGCTTGGTCCGGCGGTCGATAGCGGCCTACCTGCTGTGGTTACTTTTGACGGCCCAACTGGTCAACCTCGGCCGATGCATGCCATTATTCAAGATTTGAAGCGCTTTCGCCCTGGTGATATCGCGTATGGCCATTTACACGCCCTCCCGGAAGTTGTCTCACTTTTTACTCAAGATGGCGTTGCGCCTTTTTTCATCCTGCGCGATCCGCGTGACGTTTGTGTCTCTCATGTGCATTATGTAACAGAGATGGAACCGAACCATGTGCATCATCAGCATTATCGCTATGAATTGAATAATTTTGATGAACGTCTCAGAACGAGTATCCTTGGCAGACCAGAGCTAGAGATCCCTTTCCCTGATATTTGCGTGCGCCTTGAACCTTATTTGGGTTGGCTCGAACGTCCCGAAGTTTTGATTTTGCAATTTGAAGATTTCATCACCCAAAAAGAGGTAACTCTGCTCAAGGTGTTGAATCATGCCCGAGGTCGCGGCTTCCCAGTCCAAGTAGGGGAACAGGAAGCGCTTAATATACTGGAGTCCGCCATTGATCCCCAAAAATCCCCCACCTTTAGAAGTGGCAAAATAGGCAAATGGTGCGAGTCATTCAACGAGGAACATAAAAAAATATTCAAAGAGACGACTGGAGATTTGTTGGTACGTTTGGGATATGAAAGAACAAATGACTGGTGAACGTCCACTGTGCTCGGTGGTGATCCGGGCGTATAACGAAGCTGAACATATCGGCCGCTTGCTGGAAGGTATCACCCAGCAGACTATCGAAGATGTAGAAATCGTTTTAGTAGATTCTGGTTCTACCGACGAAACCGTCGCGATTGCTTCTCGCTATCCAGTAAAAATAGTAAATATTCAGCCTGAAGAATTCACTTTTGGGCGTTCCTTGAATTGGGGCATCGAAGCGGCAGGGGGAAAGTATATCGTCATCATCAGTGCGCATTGTTATCCCGTTTACCCCGATTGGCTAGAGCAGCTACTGAATCCATTGGCTGATGAACAGGTGGCTGTAAGTTACGGCAAGCAACGTGGCGCCGATACCAATCAATATTCTGAGCACCAGTTTTTCCGTCAATATTTTCCGGATACCTCGCAGCCTCGTCAAGGGCACGCTTATTCCCACAACGCCAACGCGGCAGTTCGTCGCGATCTATGGGAGAAACATCCCTACAATGAACATGTTACTGGCCTAGAAGATTTGGCCTGGAGCAGTTGGGCCATGGGTGAAGGATTTGACATTTCGTATGTGGCTGAGGCGGAAATTGTGCATGTTCACGATGAAACACCCGCCCAAGTTCATAACCGCTATCGACGCGAAGCCATTGCAATGAAGCAAATTCTTCCCGAGAGCGATTTTTCATTATGGAATTTTTTGCGCTTGTGGTTGAGTATGACTTACTCTGATCTGTTGCAAGCGCGACGAGAAAATGTACTAGGACAGCATTGGACTAGTATTTTTTGGTTCCGGTTTTTGCAATATCTGGGTACATATCAGGGGTATCGGTACTCTGGAAAAATTGATGCGCAGCTTCATCGGGCATTTTATTATCCCCCAGGGATTCTTTCAGAAAAAACGCCTGCCCCACGCAAAATCGAACCAATTAAATATGGAGATGTTGAAGAGTAGGTTTATAATCTGGCTATGACGAAGATCGTTGCTCTTGTTCCTATGCGGCATTGTTCGCAGCGGGTTCCAGGAAAGAATTATCGTTTTTTAGATGGAAAGCCGCTCTATCATTACATCATCGGGAGATTGCTTGACGTTCCCCAAATCAGTGAAGTAGTTGTCAATACAGATAGTTCTGAAATCAAGGACGGTTTGACAAAAAATTTCCCTGATGTTCGTGTCCTGGAACGTCCAGAGTATTTATGCCCCGATGAAGTGCCAATGAATGAAGTTTTGGCATATGATGCATCCCAAGTCGAAGCCGATTTCTATTTACAAACTCACAGCACGAATCCGCTTTTGCGCGCCGAGACGATTTCAAGAGCGATTCAAATTTTTCTTGAGAAATATCCGGCCCATGATTCCCTATTTTCTGTGACCGGCCTAAAAACGCGACTCTGGGATCAACTTGGCCGAGCGATCAATCACAATCCGGCATATTTACTCCAAACGCAAGATTTGCCCCCAACTTACGAGGAAAACTCCTGCATTTATATCTTCACCAAAGATACCTTATTAACCCGTCGAAATCGTCTTGGCAAACGGCCGCTGATGTTTGAAATTGACGCCGCCGAGGCCTGGGATATCGATGAAGAGTTAGATTTCGCGATCGTAGATTTTTTGATGAGCCGCAGAACAAACCAGTAAACAATGCCTAAAATTTTATTCACTGCACCATACATGATCCCATTTCTTGATCGCTTCCGCCCGGTATTGGAAGCACATGGGATGGATTTGATTGTTCCTGAAGTTGAAGAACGTCTCAAAGCCGAAGAATTACTCACATTTGCGGGCAAATTCGATGGCACCATTTGTGGAGATGATCATTATACAGCGAAGGTGCTGGAAGCCTGTGCTCCGCGCTTGAAAGTGATATCCAAATGGGGCACGGGGATTGATTCAATTGACCAAGATGCAAGCGACCGATTAGGGATCAAGATTGGCAACACCCCGAACGCTTTTACGCTGCCTGTGGCAGATACCGTGATGGGGTATATTTTGGCCTTTGCACGCCAACAACCCTGGATGAATCGCGCCATGAAAATTGGGCAGTGGCAAAAGATACCTGGCCGTTCTTTGAGCGAATGTACGCTCGGTGTGATTGGTGTTGGCAATATTGGTAAGGCGGTCATCAGAAGGGCTAGTGCTTTCGGCATGGAACTCCTGGCAACTGACATAATAGATATCAGACCAGATTTTGTGCGCGAGATGCGCCTTGAGATGACATCTCTTGCCGATCTACTACAAAGAGCCGATTTTATTAGTGTAAATTGCGATCTCAACCCAACGAGTAAGCATTTAATTAATACTGAAACCCTTTCATCAATGAAACCAGAGGCGGTAGTGATCAACACAGCCCGTGGTCCCATTGTAGATGAATCAGCCCTGGTTGAGGCGCTTCAATCTGGGGCAATTGCTGGGGCGGCGCTGGATGTTTTCGAACAAGAACCCCTCCCAAAAGGGAGTCCGCTGTGTCAGATGGATAATGTCATGATTGCGCCGCATAATGCAAATTCCAGTCCTATGGCTTGGGAGAGAGTTCATTGGAATACCATCCGCAATCTATTAGATGGCTTGGGGATTGACTCAACAGATTTGGAATCGAGAAAATAACAAATGGAAAAATCTAAGAAACTGAAAAGAACGATGCTCATCACTGGGGCAGCCGGGGGAATTGGACGCGCCACTGTAGAGTTATTCAGCCAGAAAGGTTGGCAGGTGATTGGAGTGGACAGATCTTCTTATGGAGACTCTTTCCCTGATAATGGTCTTTTTATTCAAGCTGATATTTCAAATGCATCTGCCTTAGAATCGATTTTCGATAAGGCGCAAGCTTTCACAGACACATTGGATGCGCTGATCAATAACGCTGCTTATCAGATTACCAAACCGCTCTTGGAAACTAGTGTCGAAGAATGGGATGCGGTGATGGCTTCGAATTTGCGTTCGGTATTTTTGAGCGCCAAACTGGCTTATCCGTTGTTGGAGGATCATGGTGGCGGTGCGATAGTGAATGTCTCCTCCGTTCATGCAGTGGCGACTTCTAAGGATATTTCCGCCTACGCTGCCAGTAAAGGCGGCTTGCTAGCGTTGACCCGCGCTATGGCCATTGAATTCGCACCTGACAATATTCGTGTGAACGCCATTTTGCCTGGTGCAGTCGATACCCCAATGCTGAGGGCAGGGATGAACCGTGACCATGCTGGAGCTGGCAGTGTGCAACAACGTTTGGAAAATCTGGCTCGAAAGACAGTTAGTGGAAAAGTTGGTACTCCTGATGAGATTGCTCAATCAATCTACTTCCTTGCTGATAGCGACCAATCATCCTTTATGACAGGTCAAGCCATGATCGTAGATGGGGGAGCAACCGCCCGGTTGAGCACAGAATAACGTTAAACATTTTACTTTCAACATCAATTCGATAAATACATGCCTGATATTCGAAAAAAAATTAAAAAATTGTTTCCAGCTTCAGTGTGGGAACCCATCAGCAATACGCGCTATGCACTTCAACGAGCTGCCCAGTGGCCAGCAGCCGTTTTGCATCCATGGCGGCGAGAGAGTATTCAACGGCTAGCTTCTCTCAAGGATGTCCACAGAGGCGAGCGCTGTTTCATAATTGGCAATGGCCCCAGCCTGAAGAACACGGATGTCTCCAAACTGAAAGATGAATATACATTCGGGATGAATCGGATTTACCTGGCTTTCCCTGATTGGGGATTTAATACATCGTATTTGGTGTCGGTCAATGACCTGGTCAATGAGCAGTGCTACCAGGATTTCCAAAAGCTGGAGATTCCCAAATTCTTTTCTTGGAGATCGAAGAAGTTATTGTATCCTCAGGGCCGGCCTGATGAAAATACTCATTTCTTATTTACGACATACACTGGGCCGAGATTCGCTCAGGATGCGACAGGGCGGCTTTGGGAAGGCGCTACGGTAACTTATGCATGTTTACAATTAGCATTCCACATGGGTTTTGAACAAGTCATATTGATTGGTGTTGACCATAGTTTTGCCAGCAAAGGGAAACCCAACACAACGGTAGTATCCGACGGCGATGACCCCAATCATTTTGACCCTGGTTACTTCGGCAAAGGTTTCCGCTGGCAGCTCCCCGACTTGGATACATCTGAACAAGGCTACTGGATGGCAAAGAATGCTTTCGAGTTCGCAGGGAGAAATGTCCTCGATGCCACAATTGGGGGTCAACTAACCGTGTTTCCTAAAGTAGATTACGATTCACTTTTCTAAGTATTTATCGGAAAGTGTCTAATAAATGTGTCACTCTGAGCAAAGCGAAGAGTCTCCTGCCCTTAGGGCAGAGGTTCTCACCTGTACTTGTAACGCAGGTGCAAGTGTCACACCTTGCTTTGCACGCCTGCGGCGACGGGGTTCAGAATGACAGGAATTTAAAATACTTTCCGGATCCCAATTAAAAAGTGGGATCCAAGAGAAATTAAATTTGCAAAGCACACCTTTATTAATTGCTGATCAGCAAGAAACTAGAAAATACCGCTGGGTATTGATTGGGATCCTGGTAGTTCTCCTCGGAATTGGTTTCCTTCTTCGGATGGTCGATTTGAGGGATCCGCCTTTGGGGTTTAATCCTACCCGCCAACTTCGCTCTGCGATCATAGCTCGAGGCATTTATTATTCAAATCAACCCGATGATGGCAGCTTGCAGCGTCAATTAGCAACAACGCATTGGAAAATGATGGAACGCCTCGAGCCATCTGTATTGGAATGGTTGGTAGCTTCCACCTACCAGCTGATGGGTGCAGAGAATGTTTGGGTTGCGCGCATCTACACAACCACCTTCTGGGTAATTGGATCTGTTGCTCTGTATGATCTGTCCCGCCGGATGACTTCTAGGTTGGGTGCTCTCTTTGGTGTTGGCTATTTTCTATTCGTACCATTTAGCATTTTAGCCAGCCGCTCCTTCCAGCCTGATCTGGGGATGATAATGTTGGTGATTCTGACCGGTTGGGCGCTGAACCGCTGGTCAGAAGTGCGATCCTGGCGCTGGGCGATCTGTGCAGGAATTTTTGGGGGTGCCGCGGCATTTGTGAAGGTGATTGGCGCGTTCTTTGTGGGGGGTATGGCGATTGGGGTTGTGATCTACTCCCTGGGTGTGCAAATTGATTCTCAAAAACAAGAGATTCCAAAATGGCGCCTCAGCAACTTGAAATCTGGGTTTCGAAACCTACATGTTTGGGTGATGGCTGCTTTGATGATCGCTCCAGCCTTAGCATATTACCTGCTGGGCTCAGGTGAGAGTTCTTCATCCTACTTAGTCAATTGGACGATCTTATCTCGCTGGAGAGATGTTCTCAACCTCTCATTTTATATGCGTTGGATGATCCGCGTCAGCAGCCTGATGGAGCCCAGCGTTGTTTTGGCTTCTTTCGTGGGAACGTTCTTGGTTTCTCACCGCAGCAGGGCACTATTGTGGGGATTTTGGGGCAGCTATTTCATTTATGGCCTTACATTCCCGCATCATATCACCACGCATGATTATTACCATCTTCCTTTGTTGGTTGTTGTGTCTTTATCTTTGCCTGCTCTGGTTGCGCTTGTGAGCACCATAGTGCAAAAACGTGGAATATTCGTTCAGGTTTTATCTGTAGGTATTGCAGTTGTTGCTGTAGTTTATAATGCCCGCATCGGACAATCCATATTGATCGGACAGGATTTCAGTGATCACCCATCCTACTGGGCAGAAGTTGGCGAAGCCATCCCAGCTGATGCGAAATTGATTGGTGTAACCCAAGATTATGGCTTCCGCCTGATGTATTATGGTTGGCGAACGATTCAACTTTGGCCTCAAGGGGCAGGCAGCAATAACTTTTCTGAACGCACAGGTGATGCAGATTATTTTGTCGTCACTGCAAAGAATCAACTCAACAATGAATTAAAGGATTATCTCGATGCTTCATACCCTGTATACACTCAGGGTGTGGGCTATATTGTCTACGATTTAAACCCCTGATCTTTGGCGAATTTTTTCGTAATTATGACCGACAATGAATTGAATTTACAATCGAAGCGATTCTTTATATCCCAATGGCTCTTTTGGACCGTCGTGATTTTGGCACTTACTTTGGGTTTGGGAATTCGTGCTTATGATCTGACTGACTTGCCTTTTGACTTTCATGCTACCCGTCAAACTCGAGCCGCCATTATTGCGCGTGGACTGTACTATGAAAATCTAGAACACGTACCAGATTGGCAGCGAGATTCGGCACTTGAATCGGCAAATAAAGAGGCGATCATTGAACCCCAGGTGATGGAGCAATTAGCGGCGTGGTTGTATCATCTTGTAGGAGGAGAGTATCTGTGGATTCCGCGGCTCTTGTCTTCTCTTTTCTGGATCAGTGCAGGCGTAGCAGTTTTGTTGCTGGGACGGGATTTAGCCACCTTTGACGGGGGCCTTGTAGCAATGTTTTATTTGCTGTTCCTGCCCTACAGTATTTATGCAACTCGAACATTTCAACCAGACCCTTTGATGACCGCCCTATTTGCCTGGTCGATTTTGGCTGTGATCCGTTGGTATCAAATTAGATCATTTCGGATGGCAATTCTAGCTGGGATCATTGGGGGCTTGGCAATATATGTAAAGAGCGTGGCTGTCTTCTTTGTTGGTGGAGCGTTTATTGGATTAATTCTTTTAGGCATAGGCTTTCGTCAGGCACTGCGCGATAAACAGATTTGGGTCATGGGGTTTTTGACGGTACTGCCAATGACTCTATTCTATATTTTCGGACTGTGGATTGCTGGATTTTTGCAGCAGCAGCTCGATTATCGTTTTTTTCCAGCCATGTGGCGGGATCCAGCTTTTTATATCCGCTGGCAGGAAATGGCCACCAATATCAGCGGGTTTGGCACAGTTCTAGTGGCTCTTGCCAGTATTTTCATGATAGCAGATAAAGGGAAACGCGGACTTCTAGGGGGCCTTTGGTTGGGGTATTTTGCTTATAGCATGACATTCCCCTATCACACCCTGACTCACGATTATTATCAGCTTCCTCTGATTCTGATTGTTGCTATCTCGATTACTGTTGTTGCTTCTGAATTTTTGTCTCGCATCGCCTCTGTTGAGAAAGGGAACTGGGTTCGAGCAATTGTTGTCCTTTTGCTATTTGCAGGAGCTTTCTTCAAGGTTTGGGATGTACGCGTAAATCTGATCCGCACAGACTATCGTGGCGATGCGGCTTTCTACGAAGAAGTTGGCGAATTCATTGAACCTGGAGCACGTGTCCTTGCAATGAGTCAGGCTTACGGGCACACGCTCAGCTATTATGGTTGGGTTCCCAACGATCCCTGGATTCGACCTGGTGATGTAAATTTGCGAGTTTTAGCAGGAGCATCAGAGAAAGATGTGTTGGAGAACAGTTTTGATGCCATCAATAATTATGATTACTTTGTGACCACCCAAATTGGTGAATTGAATAACACCCCTGAACTGAAAGAAATACTCTACTCGAATTATGAAGTATTCGCCGAGGGCGACGGATATATTATTTTTAATCTCAAAAGGTAAGGCAAATCCTGAATTCTAAAAAGCAACCACTCGTTTCTATTATTACTCCATCCTATAACCAGGCGCAGTTTTTGGAAGATACCATTCGTTCGGTGTTGGCGCAAGATTATCCCAATATCGAATATATCATCGTCGATGGGGCGTCAACAGATGGAAGTGTGGATATCATCAAGAAGTATGCTGATCATTTAGCCTGGTGGGTATCGGAATCAGACAAAGGTCAGGCAGAGGCGATCAATAAAGGGTTGAAAAGGGCGCAGGGGGATGTGGTGGCCTGGTTGAATTCTGATGACATTTATTTCCCGGATGCTATATCACAGGCGGTTAGCGCGCTGGACGAAAATCCGGATATAGGAATGGTATTTGGCAATGCCATCTCGATGGACGCTAATGGGTACCCTCTTCACAATCAAACCTTTGGTGATTTGGGTTTGGATGAGTTGATGTGTTACAACATTATTTGTCAGCCTGCAGTGTTTATGCGGCGGGACCCCCTTCAGAAGGTTGGTTTTCTAGACTCTAATTACCATTATCTACTTGATCATCATCTGTGGCTGCGAATTGCTGAAATCTCAGAAGTCAAGCACATCCCCGAAATTTGGGCCGGTGCTCGACATCATCGAGAAGCGAAAAATGTAGCTCGCGCGGCTGAATTCAGCACCGAAGTTTTTCATGTCCTCGATTGGATGCAAACCCGCAGTTCATTACAGCCCTCACTAAAGAAACTTAAGAGAAGAATATTAGGCGGCGCCTTCCGCATCAGTGGACGTTATTTACTTGAAGGTGGATTGCCCGGCCCTGCATTGCGAGATTACTGGCGGGCAACTATCCGAAACCCGCGTTTGCTCAAATTCTATTGGCACCGCATAATCTATGCCTTTTTGAGCCTTCTCGGTTGGAGCGGCACTGCGGATTGGTACTACTCTTTGATGGTGCATTTTCGGCCGGATGTGGGTGATGATCCTCGCCTAAAAACATGGCCAGGCCTAAGGATCGAGGGGCGCAGTGCGCCAATACTCATTACGGGTGTACATCGCTCTGGAACGACATGGGTTGGCAAGATGATCGCTGCCAGCAAGGATGTGATTTATCTCAGCGAACCTCTTAACCTTTGGCATCGGCCTGGGGTGATGCGCAAACCGGTCGAGCATTGGTACCAATATATCTGCGACGAAAACGAAAACAATTTTCTCCCTGCCCTGAGTGAAACTGTTGAATATCGTTATCACTTCAGTACCGAGATTCTCTCAATTCGTTCGCCCCGGGATTTTGGTCGCATGCTGCGGGATATGTGGCGCTTTCTTCAGGGGAATCTTACCGATGCGCGGCCATTGCTTAAAGATCCATTTGCCGTATTCTCCTGCCCTTGGTTTGCAAAACGTTTGGGATGCAAAATTGTTATCGTTGTGCGGCATCCAGTAGCTTTCGTCAGCAGCCTCAAACGATTAGGATGGACTTTCGATTTTCAGAATATCTTGGATCAACCACTCTTAATGCGTGATCACTTGCAACCCTTCAAAGAAGACATGGAAGGAATGTTAGGTTTGGATGATGATATTATCGGACAGGGTGCCCTTCTGTGGCGCATGGTTTATTGTGTCGTGGACCGATATAAAGAAACACATCCGGATTTTGTGGTGGTGAGGCATGAAGATATTTCACTACAACCCACAGAGGGATACCATGAAATGTACGATGCCTTGGGGCTTTCTTTTACCCCTTGGGTTAGCCATTCGATTATGCGATCTACTCGCCCAAAGAACCCTCCCGAGCAGCCAAGACAGAAAGAATTTTCTACGCAGCTAGATAGCCGGGAAAATTTGTTCAATTGGATGCATCGTCTTACTGAAGATGAGATCGCCCGAGTAAAGCACCTGACCGCGGATGTGATCGAAAAATTCTACTCTGAAGAGGAATGGAATCAGTGGATCAGCATCCGCTAGTTTCTATTGTTACTCCATCCTTTAATCAGGCCAAATATCTAGAAGCGACAATTCTCTCGATATTGCAGCAGGATTACCCTCACGTAGAATATATTGTTATTGATGGCGGTTCAAGCGATGGTAGTGTTGGCATCATTCAAGAATATCAAGATCAGATCGCCTGGTGGGTATCCGAAGAGGATCAAGGCCAAACGGCGGCCATCAACAAGGGTTTCGCGCAAGCCAAAGGTGATATCCTGGCATGGCTGAATTCTGACGATACGTACCAGCCTGGAGCAATCTCTGAAGCGGTGAAGTTCTTACAGGTGAATTCCGAAATTGGCATGGTTTATGGCGATGCGAACTTCATCGCTGCCGATGACCAGATGATTGGTAAATTTAACGCCCAGCAGACTAGCTACACGCGTCTGCGAAGGGGCGGAGTCTATATCCCTCAGCAGGCAGCTTTTTGGCGAGCCGATTTGTGGCGGGAAGTTGGCCCGTTGGATCCAAGTTTCTATTTCGCCATGGATTACGATCTGTGGGTGCGATTATCCAAAGTTTCCGAGATTCGATATCTCCCAGGTCACATTTGGGCAAATTTCCGCTTGCACGATGATGCCAAGACAATCGCTGCAGATGAACACTGCTGGCCGGAGATGCTGCGCATCCATCGCCGGGAGGGCGGTAGTTGGTTTTCGTGGATCTATTTTCGATACTTCATTCGCCGCCTTTTGGCTCCAATAATTAATTGGCGCCGACGCGGTATGTTCCGCTGAAGCAGAACGGACTTCAGTAACCATGAGTTCATTGGTAATATTGTCAGTAGTGCTATGTTGCCAATGAACTTTGTGTTTAATAAGATTTTATGAATCCTGAACAAGAACGCCAGAAATGGGATCGATACTATGCATCTCTCTCTATAGAAGATGAAGGCAATAATGTCCTTCGTTTCCGGGAAGAAGTTATTGAAATGGTCGCGGCGTTGCTCCCTGATGGTGGACATATTCTTGAAGCTGGCAGCGGAGCTGGGGAACAAAGTTTGGCTTTAGCCAAAACAAATCGATACGATCTAACTTTGCTTGATTTTTCTACCGAGGCAATAAAGAAGGCGCGCCAGGTTTTTGGGGATGCTAATTTGCCTGCAAGCTTTTTGATTGAAGATGCTTTGCAACTGGGGAAACCTGAATATGACTTGGTGTTCAATGCCGGGGTTTTAGAGCATTATTCTTTTGAGCAACAAGTGGCTATGTTACAAGGAATGGCCAGCCGAAGTAAGAAATATGTGCTCGTACTGGTACCCAATTTCCAAAATTATTGGTATTGGATATGGCGAATTCAAAAATCTGGCCAGGGGTTATGGCCGTTCGGCAAAGAGATCCCATCTATGGATTTGGCAGAAGTTTTCGAAGCTGCGGGGTTGCATTACCTTGGAAAATCTCACGTTGGAAGTTCCTGGACGGAAAGTTTTATTACCGGCTTAGAAGGGATTTCGCCACAACTTAGTGAATTGCTGTTGAATGTGCATCGCTCAGGGATACTTTCAGAATCGCAAACAAGTTATTTGGTGGTTGGCTTAGGTAGCATTGATGATACTCCTTCACCAATGGGTTGGGGGGATTCTGTACGAACATCTGGGATGGAAGTAGAAACCATAACGTCTGCACTGGCCGATGCTTTGGCCTTGCAAGTCAGCAAGGAGCGGGAAACAGATTCTCTCAGGGTGGGCATTCTTTCAGAAATAGAAACCCTAAAAGCGAAGCTTCATCAGCTAGAACAGACCAATGTGGTTGACCTGGTTCAACGTGTCGAAGATATTCAGCGCCAGAGCTCTGCCGTCATCGAGGAGAAAATTCAGTCCATTGAAAAAAGCCATGAAGCGCGTTTAGCTGCACAAATAAAAGAACTTGAGCAGAAAAGCGCAGGGGCATTACGACGCGAATTGCGGGAAATTGAACAGAAGAAATTTGATGATTTGACGGGCAGGATAGCGGAGTTTGAACAGCAGCGTGATATTGACCATGCGGGTGTCATCAGGCAGATCGAACATGATCATACGGGGGTGCTGGTCGGTAAAATTCAAGAAATTGACCATCTTCGGAGGCAGGTCAATGCCCTTCGAGCGCCTCTCACGCTGAGCCTTCGTCAACGGTTCAAGGCGTTCCTGATTCGCATCTTCACAAAACTAGGCTTGATTTCCTATGCGATCAGATTCAAAAAAATCCTAAAAAAGATTCGCCATATTTTCAAGGTACAAGTTCCATCGGATGTGTCCTATCAACCCCCGGTTAGCCTGGGACATCCCGCAGTCTCGCCTGATCGGAGAGTGATGATGCTCTCATACACCTTTTTTGATTTTGATGGCGAGAATATGTTCTTTGGCGGCGCGGAACGTTATTTGCTCGAGCTGGCAAAATTGATTCGCGAGCAGGGTTATTACCCCGAGGTGGTTCAGTGTGGAAACGGTTATTGGGTGCGCTACTATCAAGATTTGCGAGTCACAGGGATTGATGTCCGCGGCGAAGCGACGCGATTGGCGACCGAGTTCCAGAAATTTGAGTGCGCTGCAGCGCTGACAACATACTCCCCATTTTCTTTGGCGACACAAGTTGGTGAAGGTGCTGCGGTGGGGATCAGCCACGGCATTTATTGGGATCACCCATCAATTCATGCAGACCAAGATGCCATGCAGGCCATAACCGCTGCCGCTCAAAAACTTGATTCAATCATTTCTGTGGATACCAACACGATCAATTGGATGCGTGCCAGTGCCTTTGATGTAGTAGATAAATTTGTTTATATTCCAAATTTTGTAGATACTGAAATTTTCAGTCCCGCCCCAGATGTAGAAGATGAAAAGATTGTTGTGCTTTATCCGCGACGCCTTTATAAACCGCGTGGGTTTTGGCTGGTTGCCGAAATGCTGCCTGACATTCTCGAGCGCTACCCCCAAGTGGAATTCTATTTTGTAGGTAGAGCTGATGATAAAGAGGCGCAGCACATCGGTGAAATGATCAAGCGCTATCCCGATCGCATCCGTTGGGAAGTTTTGCCGCCTGATGAAATGCACAAGGCTTATCAGCAGGCGCATATCACCCTTGTGCCTACGATGCATAGTGAGGGGACATCGTTGTCTTGTTTGGAAGCGCTGGCATCAGGGAACGCGGTCATTGCCACGAATGTGGGCGGTTTGCCAAATTTAATACTGCATGATCACAATGGTCTTTTAATCGACGTTACCGCAGAAGCACTTAGAGACGCGCTCGAAAAACTGATTGAAAACCCGGCGTTGCGAAAGCAGTTGGCTACGTGCGGCCGCGAAGTCGCTGAATCTTTCTCCATCCATCGTTGGCGAGCACAGTGGAAGGAGATACTCATCCGGCATTTGATTATTGATGAAAAAAGAGAACGGATCGATCCCCAAGTCGCCTTTTTCCCCATTGCGCCAGGCATTCCATGGGAAGGAATAAAGCAGCGCCCACATCATCTTGCCATGCAGTTAGCAAAAGGGGGCATTGAGACGTTCTGGCAGAACCCTACTCAGCGTTTGACAAGCCCCCATGAACTGCTGCACATTCTTGGCCCTCAAGAAGATGTTAATTTACTTCGTCCGGTGGTGTTCATTTACTACCCTTTTAATTATACAAAACTTGATCATTATGATGATCCATTCATCGTGTATGATATTTTGGACGATGTCAGCATTCACAAGTTGGCGGATGATACCTTGCCCGAGGGAATACGGGCAGTAGATTATCATCAGCGTTTGCTCGATGAAGCTGACCTGGTGATTACATCTTCACAAGTTTTGTATCAGCGTATCAAGCCCCAACGAGCCGATGTGAAATTGATCCCCAACGGAGTCGACTTGGAACATTTCAAGTCGGACCCCTCTCGGCTGTCAAAAGATTCCCCAATTGCAAATGAGAAACCTTGCATTGGTTTTCATGGCGCGATCGCCGATTGGATCGAGGTTGAATTGCTGCACGATATCGCCAAACTGCGATCTGAATATGAATTTGAATTGATTGGTTCTGTCTCGATTGATATCAAACAACTTTCGCTCCCCAATATTACCCATCGAGCTGCTGTGAATTATGATGACATCCCGAAACATATCGCGCGTTTTGATGTGGGCATATTGCCATTCAACATCAATCCAATGACCCATGCTGTACGCCCGCTCAAAGTGCTGGAGTATCTGGCGATGGGAAAGCCCGTTGTCTCCACGCCCTTAGATGAGCTCCATGACTGGCCTGGCGTTCTTTTTGCGGACACCCCGCAGACTTTCGCCGAACAACTTGATCACGCTTTAGCGAATAGAGATTCCATTTCATCGAATATGGCTATTCAGGAATTTATCTCTTCTGCATCTTGGGAGAAAACAACCAGCCCCTTAATCGAGCGTCTCTTGAGTCGTGAGCATGGTGAGGTCTAAACAAATCATTTGGAACGTAATAAGCGGAGCAGGGGTCGTTTTTAGTTTAAGCGCCAGCATCTGGTTTTCACTCTCAACATTCATTGACCCAGATTTCCCCTACGTCTCATATCCAAACGATTCGCTGATTGCTTTGGGCTATTTGCTCCTTTTTGTTTTTATCGGCCTACTTTTGATTTTTCAGCGATACCGTTGGTTGGGAATTTCGGTTTGGATGATTGCAGGGGTGGTGATACTCGTAGCACTCACAACAAAATATCTTGCCTTAAGCATCCTGCTATTGTTGTGGATTCTGTGGGTTAGTTGGTGTGTTGGAGAAACGCTTTCTCTGTGGATATCTAAGCCCGATGCGATTCCTGCTGGTGAGGGGGCGGTTTTGAACGTTGTTTTGGGTTGGGGTGTGCTGGTTGTGGCGACTTTCGCCTTGGGAGTCGTGGGCTTATACCCGAAATGGATTTTTTATGGCATCTTTGTGATCATCTCTCTGTGGGGAGCCTGGAGATATTGGCCACGCTGGACCCAATGGCGCCCGAAAATTGTGCCAAATTCGTGGATTGGTGCACTGGGTTTGAGCCTGATCCTAATCATCGCTATCGGAAGCTTCTTCTGGGCTTTAGCACCCGCGGTACGTTATGATTCTGTGAGCTATCATCTGGCCGTCCCCGTGAAATTTCTCGAAGCGGGGCGGATGCTCGAACTCCCTGAGTCTTTCCAAACCTATTTCGCTCATTATGGAGAAATGCTCTATGTGATCGCCTTTGCCTTAGGAGATCAGCCGTTACCGGGATTGATCAATTTTACAGCGGGCATTCTTCTCGTAATTCAAACCTATTACCTTGGGGTGCGAATTGGGAATAAGCTGGTGGGTTGGATCGCGGCTGTGCTCTTATTTTCACTGCCTATTATTGGCATTGAATCAGCCACAACGTATATCGATATTTTTCTGGCACTTTTTGTCACCTCTGCGTTCCAGGTCGCTCTACTGTGGAAGGAAAGCGATGACAATCGCTGGCTTTTGGTGGTTGGTATATTCTCTGGTCTGGCGCTGGGAACGAAACTGAATGCACTCTTGATACTAATTCCTTTTTGGGGGCTGATATTAGTTACGTTTTATCGGGAAAACAAGCGGGTAGAAAAATCAACTCTACTTATCATCTTTCCAGCGCTTTTATTAGGGCTTCCCTGGTTGATTCGTGACTGGCTGTGGACTGGCAATCCCATATTCCCAAATTTGAACTCCCTCTTCCAAAGCCCTGAGTGGTTTGATCGAAACTTCTTTGTATTCCAGCCCACGCTGAACACCCTGCAGCGGTTTCTCTATTTTCCCTGGCTGGGGATCGCAGACTCTCACAATTACTATCACGAATCTCCGGGGGGTGTTTTGGGCGCTCTGCCATTGCTCAGCTTGCCATGGTTTTATGGCTGGCATAAAGAGCGCTTACGATATTTGCTGATATTCGTGGCATCATTATTGGCAATGGCAATGCTCTTTGGCTTTGGTGCCCATGCTCGTTATATGATGCCGCTTTTCCCTTTGCTCAGTATTTTGGCAGCATTGAATGTAGAATCTTTGGGAAGTTTTTTATTTGACCAACGGAGAATTTTAGGTATCAGTTTCATTTTCCTTGGGTTGGTGTATGTCTTCTCAACCAGGTTATCCTTCACTGTCCGTTGGTGGGAGATCCCTGAAAGATACCCATTTCAAATTTGGCGTGGAGAAGAATCTCAAGAGGCGTTCGTAGATCGAATCTTGCCAGTGTATGGAGCATTTGAGTACCTGGATCAGCAGGGAAGTTTCAAAGTACTTTCTGTGGGAAATGAACTCCGCTTGTATACCAAATCCGAGATTTATGGGATATTCTTTTCAAAGGATGCTTATCAAACCCTTCACAGTGCAGGAACCTCTGATGAATTGGCACAAAACCTTTTTGATGGAGACTATGATTACATCTTGGTGTATCCCCCAGAGCAAGAACACCGACCGGAAATCTATAAAACTCAAGCTCTAAATCAAGATTTCTTTGAACGATATACTCGTTTAGAATATAACCAGAAAGGCGTTGAGCTTTATCGCGTAGCCCCGTAGGAAGATATTCCAGATGAAGAAATTTTCAATGACATTTTATGACTCATCCAGTGCTGGTCATCCCTTTGTGGAAGAATTCCAGGCGCTGAAAGCGTACCGTGGTTTGGTGGTACAGTTTGTCGCCCGGGCGATCAAGACGCGCTATAAACGTTCGATGCTTGGCGTGATGTGGACGATGCTCAATCCCTTATTAACCATGATTGTGCTTACAGTGGTTTTCTCGCAGCTCTTCCGCATTCAAATTGAAAACTTTCCAATTTATGTTCTCAGCGGCCAGTTGGTGTGGATCTTTTTCTCAACGACGACAAGCGGAGCGATGGGGGAGATGCTTTGGAGTGGCGAATTGATCAAACGCATCTATGTGCCAAAATCAGTCTTTGCCGTGGCGGCAATCGGAACAGGTTTAGTTAATTTCATCCTCTCATTGCTGCCGTTGTTATTGATCGCGTTGGTGTTAGGGAACCCTTTGAGACTTGCAATATTATCCTGGGTTGTGGTGATAATTCTGCTGTCATTTTTTTCACTGGGTTTGGGTTTGCTTCTCTCAACGGCAACTGTCTATTTTGCTGACATGCTGCCTGTTTACAATGTTCTCCTGACCATCTGGTTGTATGCTACGCCCATAATTTACCCCTTAGAGATTGTCCCCCAGCAATGGCATTGGTTGTTTCGGATCAATCCAATTTATTACTTCGTGGAAGCGTTTCGGGAACCCCTGTTGTCAGGATCTATCCCTGGATGGGATATCTGGCTTCCAGCCACGGCGTTTGCCTTAGGAACTTTCTTAATCGGCGGTTTAGTTTTTACGTCAAAATCTAGCGAATATGCGTATCGTCTGTAAACCACGAAGTTCACGAAGGAACACAAAAATAAGGGTCTCTAGAAATCGCCGTGGTAAGGGGCCACATTTGGGGGTAGGGAGCGTGCAGAGCACGCCCCATACCCCCAAATGCGAGGTCTCTCACGGCAATTCCCATAGAACCAAAAATAATCTTAGTGTTCTTCGTGGATTTCGTTCTAAAATAGTATCTTGATGTCGAATATCAATATCACTCAGGAACAAAAGCCCGTAATTCTTGTCGATAGCGTCTCAGTCCAATATCGGGTACCCCATGAACAACTCTCGGGGATCAAGGAGTATGTTATCCGTTGGCTCCAGAATCGCTTGCAATACAAGAAATTTTGGGCACTGAAAGATGTCTTTCTTGATATTCAGCGAGGTGAATTCTTCGGGATTGTTGGACGCAATGGCGCGGGGAAGAGCACTCTGCTGAAGACAATGGCGCGGGTCATCAAACCGACATTAGGAAGAGTCGTCATTTTGGGGAGAACGGCCCCCCTGCTCGATCTTGGGGCGGGTTTCCATCCTGAATTATCGGGTCGGGAAAATATCTTCCTGAACGGTGCATTGCTCGGATTGACCCAAAAGACTGTTGGTCATCGTTTTGATGAGATCGTTGCTTTTTCTGAGATCGGTGAATTCATCAACGCGCCTTTGCGAACCTATTCCACTGGGATGGTGGCTCGCCTGGGTTTTGCCGTGGCGACGAGCGTGCGACCGGATATTATGCTGGTGGACGAGGTTCTGTCCGTTGGAGATACGCAATTTCAGGAGAAGTGTTTGGCTCGTATGAACGCTTTTCGAGAACAAGGTACAACCATTGTGTTGGTTTCGCACAGCATGGAAAGAGTGAAAGCGCTTTGTGAGCGAGCTATCTGGCTGGAGGATGGAAAGGTAGCCGCACAAGGGAAAGTGTCAGCAGTTGTAGGCCAATATCTTCAAGCCTTGTAAGAACCAACCGCGTGATCAATTTTAAAAAACAACGCATTCTGATTTGTCGATCAAACCCGATCGTGCCGGACCCGCGGGTTGAGAAAACTGTTAAGAGTTTAGCTGAAGCTGGCTACAATGTGGCAATCTTGTGTTGGGATCGCACGGGACGATTGCCCGTTGGCGAGGTGGTGAACGGCGTTCCCTGCACCCGGTTGCCGATAAAGGCGCAGTATGGCTCAGGGATGGAAAATTTTCTACCGCTTTTTCGCTGGCAGTGGATGCTTTTTCGCTGGCTGATAATTCACAAGAACGATTATGATCTCATCCACGCCTGTGACTTTGACACCGTGTTGGCAGGGATGATTGTAAAGCGCCTGTTTGGGAAAAAAGTTATTTACGATATTTTTGACTTTTATGCCGATCACCTAAGGGCTACTCCGAATTGGACTAAGAACATCATCAGGGCTGTAGATTTATGGGTGATTAACCATGTGGATGGCCTAATCGTTACCGACGATGCACGCTGGGAACAAATAAGCATTGAAGCTCCTAAAAATAGCGCGGTAATCTATAACACCCCCCAGGATACTAGCGATCTCTTTGGGAAACAGGATCAACCTTCCCCCTCGCGGGGATTACAACTTGTTTATGTAGGTTTGCTCCAGGTAGAACGGGGTCTGCTTGATATATTGTCCATATTAAATGAAAACCCAAACTGGCATTTGGATTTGGCGGGTTTCGGCGGCGATGAAGAGTTAATTCTGGAAAAAGCTGGCAAAATGGAAAATGTCCAATGGCACGGCCGCATCCCATATCAGCGAGCTTTGGAGTTAACCCATGGTGCCGATGTAATCCTGGCGCTTTATGATCCGGCGTTGCCAAATCATCGTTATGCCAGCCCTAACAAACTATTCGAGGCTATGATGTTGGGTAAGCCCATTGTTGTTGCCGCGAAAACCAACATTGATAGCATCGTCTTAGACGAAAATTGTGGCCTTGTTATTGAATATGGGGGAATTACTGAACTAAGAGATTCATTGCTAAGATTGGATGCTGATTTGATGTTGCGACGCAAATTAGGAGCCAATGGCCGTAGGGCTTATGAAACCAAATATAGTTGGGTAGAGATGAAAAAACGCCTGCTCGATCTGTATGGTCATATGGGATAAAATCTAATATCCAATCCACCGAAGGCGTATCTAACCGCTACCCCATGCCAAAGATCATCCTCACAGCCAACACCGACTGGTTCTTATATAACTTCCGTTACGCCTTAATCCATGATCTCAGAGAAAAAGGATTCGATGTTCGATTGGTTTCCCCACCCGGAGAGTTTATTCAACATTTTTTGGATGATGGTTTCATTTGGTATCCCTGGAAACTTCAACGAAGAAGTGTTGCTCTTTGGCGTGAAATAATCTCACTTTATCATATAACGAAAATTTACCGCCGAGAGCGCCCGGATATTGTGCACCACCATACTATCAAAGCGGTTCTGTATGGTTCTGTAGCTGCCTTTCTTAGCGGTATCCCTGGGGTGGTCAACTCCATATCCGGGCGTGGATATGTTTTCCTGGGGAGAGAATTAAAAGCCCGAGTGATCCGAAGGCTGCTTTGGCCGTTTTATCGTTCTGTCTTGCGGAATATTTCCTCGATGGTAATCTTTGAAAATCAGTCTGATAGCGATTTCTTCTTGGATGCAGGTTTCGTATCGAAAGATAAGCAGCAGCTTATTGAAAGTGTGGGTGCAGACCCCGGGCGATTTTCACCGACCCTTGAACCTAACAAAAGTTCCGTTGTCGTCATGATGGCTGCACGAACTTTGTGGGATAAAGGTGTTGGGGTGTTTGTGGAAGCTGCACGAATATTAGGTGATCGTTTAGATTTGCGTATGGTGCTGGTAGGAGAGCCCGACCCCGGAAACCCGACATCTTTGAAAGTAGAAATGCTCAACGAATGGCACCGGCAGGGAGTGATCGAATGGTGGGGGTGGAAAAACGATATGGAACATGTTTATGCCCAAAGTAATATCGTTGCGCTGCCCACCATGTATGGAGAAGGGGTTCCGCGTACGCTCATTGAAGCTGCTGCTTGCGGCCGACCCGTGGTTTCCACAGATATGCCCGGCTGCCGCTCTATCGTTCAGCATGAGGTGAATGGTTTGTTGATCCCGCCAAACGACCCTATCGCTCTTGCAGATGCTTTAGAACGGCTCGCTTTGAATCCCGCGTTACGAATGAAGATGGGGGTTGAAGGACGCAAACTTATCCTGGAAAAGTTCACCCATTATAAGATCAACCGCCTCACGATGCAGCTTTATCAGGTTCTACTTGAATCTTTATAATCGAGTAGAATCTTCCCAATCTCTTTTGAAAGAATTACATTTATGAACAACGATTGGAACTTACGCGACGTAGTTTTTACATTAACACACCGCTGGTATATCATTGCACTCTGCTTTTTAGTAGGCGCTGTTTTGGGGTGGGGAGTATCCAGATTGATGCCTCCCTTATATCGGGCAGAATTAGATTTATATGTCGGTATCAACGCCTATCGCGGCCCGCGCGATCGCTATATCGTTCAGATTGTTCAAGATGAATTGCGCAAACTTGATGACTACAAAAATTGGCAGATGGAACAGATCAACGGCTTATCGCTAACCGATGAATTCCTGTCTGATACATTAACGCGTTTGCAATCAACAGACAAAAGCTGGAATGATGTCACCGTTGAAGATATTTTTTATCAGTTGCGTGGTTCGTGGCGTAATGCTGGCCGCTGGCATCTAGCCGCCGATGCAGCGCAGCCTGAACTGGCAATTCAGGCAGTTGATACCTGGGCAGAAGTGATCGATGAGCGCATGAATATTGGCATCAATAGCGCCCGCGAGATGGTTGCCTTAGACGCTTCCTTGGTGGCAACGGCGGATGAATTAACATACCAGTTAGTGCGATATCAGACTCTGATGCAGATAAAGGCAGAATTAGAAGAAGCCAAACGAGAATTGGAAGATGCATCGTTGGATGATCCCATGGGATCCTATGACCATTGGCGTTTATTGTCTCAAACTACACAAGCCGCGGACTGGAACCTGGGTTGGTCTGAACTTCTCGAAGATTATCCTATCCCCGATGAATCTCCTGCTGAATACCTGGCCTGGGTGGAGCGCGCCACTGTTATGGTTGAGAGCGACCTTGAGATCTTGCCCGAAAGAATTGAATTTCTAGAAGAGCAACACGACACGTTATCTTCACAATACGCTGAAGCGGCGGAGAAAAGCTTAGGACTATCTGCGGCTATGGATTTAGAAAAATCGAAAGAGGTATCCGCTCAAGTCGAAGATGTACGCCCTTCGGGAACATTGATGTTAGTAGGCGGGATCTTGGCAGTCGCTGCTTGGCTGTTGATTGGTCTAGTTCGAATATCCCAGCGGAGAGAAGCATAGTGCGTCTATCTTGGTTTCCAATTGCCCAGAAAATTGTTTGGGCCATATTCCTTATTTCACTGCCAGTGACCAGCTTTCCCTTTTTCCCAGGCGGTGTGGGAGGACGCACTGAAGTTCGGCCGCTTTCACTTTATCCTTTGGTCATTCTTGTCATACTTGTAACGATCCCACGCTTACTTAGCAAACCAATCCCTAAAACCGCATTCCCTTTGGGTGCTTTTGGGTTAGCGGCCATTGCCAGCACCACCATTGCATTTACCCAAGGTATCGACCCTGATATTGGCATCACAGTGTCTTCGCGGACCTTCCGTATGTTGGTCACCTTAGCAATAGGGATTGCATTCTATATCACCGTGGCTGTAACACCATCTTCGAAAGATGAGATGCGCTTTTCTCTACGTTGGTTGTATGGTGGTTTTGTGATGGCTTTGTTGTGGGGGTCGATCCAGATTAGTTATATTCTTTTCTATTCACCCGAATATTTTGATTTCATTGAACACCTACAGGGCTTTATCTCTGTGCGGGGTTTATTTGAAACACGCATATCTGGGATGACCTACGAACCAAATTGGTTCGCGGAGCAAATCTCATTTTTGCTAATGCCCTGGTTGTTCGCCGCGGTTTTGTCCAACTACACAGCTTTCCGCTGGCGTCTTCGCTGGCTGACCGTCGAGATGCTGCTCCTGGTTTGGGCTTCTGTGGTGTTGATCTATACCTATTCGCGCACAGGCTACGTACTCTGGGTGGTGCAGTTAGTTTTGGCATTCATGTTCAGACCCCGCAAAGTTACTGACAAGGGGAAACCTTGGGGGATGATTGCCAAACGAGTATTGCAAGTTGGTGTTTTGGTTGTTGCCATCGGCGTGATTGTGTTCATCGCTGGTTCACGCAATCGATATTTTTCACGCCTGTGGAATTATTGGAGCGATGAGAACGCGGCTGGCTCGTATATTCAATATATTGCCGTCAGTCAGCGCATTGCCTACTGGGAAACCGCCTACCGCATCTACGATGAATATCCTTGGATGGGAATCGGCTTGGGGAACTACACTTTTTATTTTGAAGAGAAACTATCAGATCGTCCCTTGTTTCCCACGCCAGAGTTGCTGCTCAAGTTCACTCCAGCAGACGGTCGCAACAGAGTGGTTGTGCCCAAAAATATGTTTGTGCGCATCTTAGCCGAAACAGGATTATTGGGCACAGCAGCGTTTTTGGCATTTTTGGTCGGGGTTTTGGGTTGTGCACTTTACCTCTTTATGACGCCTCATCCTGAAGCACGTTATCTGGGTCAAGCCGGCCTTTTGAGTTTGGTGGTTTTCTTGGGGGTTGCTTTTTCTGTCGATTCTTTTGCTGTCCCCAACATGTGGGTACTGTTTGGATTGGTCACGGCCAGTGCGCAGATTTTTTCAAGACCCTCAATCCTCTCGAGTGAGTATGAAAATACCGACTGAAAGAAAAGCACTACTCGGCATTGTCGTAATAGGGATCATCTATTTTACATTGATGATTTTTCCCAATTTCACTGGCGCGAAAGATATCAACATGTTATCCATCTTCGAGAAGGATGAGTTCGCTCAGATAAATCATGTGGTGCGCATGTTGAAATCTGGAGATTCCCTTTATGATGCTCTACGGCGTTTCTTCGTTTATCTGCATTATTTTTACGGCTATCCATTCTATTTCTTTTCAGCGTTAATGGTGTTTTCATATCGATTGTTAGCAGGGGCCGATTGGGGCAATAATATCTCTGTGCTCATGCTGCTTTTGCGACAGTTGGTCAGCGTGCTGCCGATGATCGTTTCTGTAGCCTTGATGGTAGAACTTCAGGCCAGGCGCAAATCTCTCTTCAAAGCTTTGGGGACAGTATTATTTTTGTTGGCCATCCCCGCGGTGATTCAGAATAATTTTTGGTGGCACCCGGATAGTTTAGCAATCCTCCTTGTAGTGCTGATCTTTTTCTTCATAGACAAAGATGCTTTCAATTATGGAAAGTGCTTCTACATTGCTGCATTCATTTGTGGAATTGCCTTTAGCGTCAAGTATTCGGGCGCATTTTTTGTTTTAGCTATTCCTGTATATCTCGTTTGGGGTGTTGCTGCGAAAAAAATAGTTCTTCAACGTGCATTTATCTTAGCGATTTCTTTCGTCATCGTAATGATCTTGGGTTTGGTAATCTCAAATCCCTTGCTGCTTGTGCCGCAGGAAAGAGCAGAGATAATTGCGACTCAGCAACTTCAGTTTGTGCAAACTCGCACAGGATATTACACAGTCAATCCTGACTGGAATTTGACTGCTGAGAAGATCAATCGTATTGTCTGGCCCTTCTATGCTCATTGGTTCACGCTGATTATCATGCTCTTGGGACTTGTCAAAGGAATCACTAGCCCTCGATTTAGATTGCTCAATGTGATGATCTTGATGTATATCTTGCCGTATCTCTTTACCGTGGGCACATCGTCGATCAGGCCACTCTACTTTTTACCATTGATAATCCCCCTCGGGTCGAGTTTAGTGCACCTCTTTCCAGAGCGCATTTCTTTTGGGAAAGATGTTTGGAGACAGTTTACTCTTCAAAAAGTGAATCAGCTCCTCTTTCCAGTTGGTGTGATGATCCTGCTTCTAATCCAATTTGGAATTTATATCCAGAAAGATATCCAAATCTATACTGATATCCTACATCGCGAAGAACGCTCGGAGAGTATCGCTTTCTACCATGATATCGAGCAGCTTTTGGTCGAACAAAATATTGACAAACAACCGTTGAAAATCTACCGCGACCCGACCGCGTATGTGCCTCCAAAGCCCAATTATGATATTCTGATGAAGTGGAAATTGGCATCGTATGATTATGTCAACCAGCATCAGCCTGATTTGCTCTTGCTCGAGATGGCCTATGTTATCGAGTTTATCAAACCCGATGTTGTTGAAAGTGCTGTTGATCCTGGTGATATGCTTGCCTGGCAGCAATTCTATGGGGATGCATATCAAAATCAGTTGGATGGTTACAGTATTTTCTACCAAAATGAGTTTGGGCTGGCTTTGATACATAATGAACTTCTAAAGTAACGCTAATTTGTGTACAGTAAAATTTTGATAATTGGAAACAGTGAATATGAATAAAACTCTGATAGTAATTTTGGTTATTTTGGTATCAACGCTCCTATGTTGTTGCATGTGCTTTGTGCTTGTCGCTGCAGGGGGATTGGCTGTTCAATTCTTTCAAGATGGCGACGTGTCTTGGGATGTGGAACTTGGGCCACCGACAGAAACCCCTATCGTTTTACGGCCTTCGCTTCAGCCTACAGAACAGCCTGCAGTTGGTGAAGATGGCACTCCTCCTCAAGTAGAATACCCAGGAAACGGCCCCGTTCCAGTGGATACATTGCGCACATTGGAAGACGCAGTCATTCCACCAAATGACCTTAGGGATTTGGCTAAACGCCTTCAGGGCCGGGAGAATATCCCCCTCACCGTGGACGCGCCAGTTTTTCCTCTGCAGGTGGGAGATAAAGATATCATGTGGGTTACCAATGTCGACACCAATGAGAATTCACAGATTGATGTCACGCTGCAATATGTCACCGACCATGTTTACTTTTGGATTGAAGATGGGATTTCTTTTGATAAAGATGATCTGGCTGAATTAGTAGAGACTTTCGAAGCGAAAATTTACCCCACCAACCGCGAATTCTTCGGCAGTGAATGGTCCCCTGGTGTTGATGGCGATCCACATCTCTATATTATCTTTGCCGATGACCTGGGTTTTGGGTTGGCTGGCTACTACTCATCGGCAGACGAGAACCATCCCCTTGCTCATGAATACTCCAATGCCCACGAAGCTTTTGTATTGAATTCTGATAATCTGCATCTAACTGGGGAATTCACTCTCGGCGTGCTGGCACACGAATTTCAACACATGATCCATTGGTATGGCGATCGTAATGAGTCTTCCTGGCTAAACGAAGGCTTCTCAGAGCTGGCATCGCATATCAATGGCTATGATGTTGGCGGATTTGATTATTTGTATACCAGTGACCCTGACATTCAGCTCAATGATTGGCCCAATGATTCTGGAGCAACCACACCTCACTACGGAGCGTCTTTCCTCTTTGTCGATTATTTCTTAGATCGTTTTGGGGATGATGCCACAAAAGCCTTGGTCGCTCACCCGGAAAATGGCCTGGCCAGTGTTGATGCCGTGCTAAATGAAATGAATATCTCCGACCCTTTGATTGGAAAGCCCATTCTGGCAGATGATTTATTCTTAGATTGGGTCTTGGCTACCTATATAGATGATCCCTCTGTTGCGGATGGTCGCTATAATTACAAGAACTATCCCGCATCTCCAACCACATCTCCCACAGAGAGCATCTATTCCTGCCCGACCGAATCTTTGACCAGGGATGTGCATCAATACGGCGTGGATTACATTCGCATTGCCTGCGCTGGCACATATAATTTGCACTTCGAGGGCTCGGTTCAAGTGGGCGTATTTCCCCAAGAAGCTTATTCAGGCGCGTACGCATTTTGGTCTAACAAAGGCGATGAATCAGACATCACTCTAACCCGCAGCTTCGATTTCAGTGAGCATCTTGGTCCGCTAACCCTGACCTACTGGACCTGGTACGATCTCGAAGAAGATTATGATTACGTATATCTCGAGGCTTCAATCGATGGCGAGAATTGGCAAATTCTCACCACACCTTCGGGTACACCAGAAGACCCCTCGGGGAATAGTTTTGGTTGGGGCTACAACGGCCTCTCAGGCGGAGATGGACATTGGATTCAAGAAATCGTGGATATATCTCAGTACAGCGGCCAAGAAGTACAGCTCCGCTTTGAATATATCACTGATGCGGCAGTCAATGGGGAAGGTCTCTTGCTTGATGATATTGCAGTTTCTGAAGTGGATTATTTTGCCGACTTCGAAGCTGATTCTGGCGGCTGGGAGGCAGCTGGCTTTGTACGCATCCGTAATATCTTGCCGCAGACCTATCGATTAGCCTTGATCAAAGTTGGCGATCGCACAGAGGTCGAATTCATTGAGCTGAGTGCTGACAATGTGGCTGATATCCCTCTTGAAATTAGCGATGATGTTGATGAAGTAATTTTGGTTGTCACGGGAACAACGCGCTATACTCGTCAGAAGGCTGCCTACCGCTTTGAGATTACCCAATAAAAAGACAGACTCTATCCAAATAAATCAAACATGACACATCCAGAATATTAAATTCGGAGTGTGTCATGTTTTTGTTTGATCGAATTCTTATTGGGTTTGGCGTAGTGCTGCCAGTTGTTCCTCGAGTTCGGCCCGGCGAGCTTCCGCAGCTGTTTTGACATCTTGTTGGATCGTCTGAACGCGTGTCTGGAGTTGGTCGCGTATCTGATCACCCGATGATGGCGTCAGCAACAAAGAGATCGCTGCACCGACCACAGCGCCGATGGTAAACCCAAAAAGAAAATTCATAGCCCGCTTCATAGATTTCTCCTTTTTGATGGTTCTACGGGAATTACCGTGAGAGACCTCACATTTGGGGGTAGGGGGTGTGCAGAGCACGCCCCTACCCCCAAATGTGGCCCCTTACCACGGCGATTCCTAGAGACCCTTTTTGATAATTCGTTGATTGCTTGCACTTGATATTATAATTGACAAATTGAGTTTGCGAAGAGAAACTTATGAATCATCCATTTTCTTCTATTCTGAGAGAAAGACGAGGTCGATATTTCTGGCCCTTGGTTGTTTTCACTGTACTTATTATGCTTACGTTGAATCTGGCTGGCATACCTCTGACTACAGATGCCGCGCCTGCTGGCATTGTCTCTTATGAATTTGCAGGGAATGTGACCGGTGCGGAGAAGATCTTGGCCAGTTGGGATAATGTGGCGCGAGAACGCGCTGCCTTTGTGCAAGGCTTGGACTTCCTCTTCATTCCATTCTATGCAGGTGCGATTGCATTGGGATGTCTTATGGCATTAGGGGTGTTACTCGATAGAGGGTGGGGACTTGCTTCAGTTGGAGTGCCGCTGGCCTGGTTGGTTTTTCTCGCTGGCCTGTTGGATGTCGTCGAAAACATCGCTTTAGTTGTCATGCTGTTTGATATGCCAGCTAATCCCTGGCCGCAGATCGCCTATTGGTGTGCGGCTCCCAAATTCATCTTTGTTGTATTAGGTATCTTGTACTCGGTTTTAGGTGCTGTTGTCCATCTGTTCGTACGTAAAAAATAATTTCAATTGAAGGCAATATCAATTCTCATGGATACCCAACCAACTCCTAAGCCAAGACGGCCAGTGAAAAAGGATTTTCCTATCCGATTGCTATATGGCTGTCTTGTTGCCCTGCTTTTGACCTTTGCTGGAACATTGGGCGCGCTGGCTGGATACCAAGATGGCCAGCGGCAGCTAACAGAACGGGGGAGCGGGGGCGAGGCTAGTCTCGTTCAGGAGCAATTCGACTTAGGTGTTCAAGATTTCGAAGCTGGGCGTTATGATCTTGCCCGGCAGCGATTTGAGTATGTGATAGCCTTTGCCCCCGATGATTTTCCCCTGGCTTGGAGTCTGTTGGGCGAGATTTTAGCTATTCAAAATGCAACAGCGACATTTACTCCAATCCCTCCTACATCTACACCCACCCCAACGATAACAATCACCCCAACCAGGGATCTAAGTGGTTCAGATTCGATCCTAAACCGGGCTCGTTCCCTGATGAGCGCTGGGGATTGGGATGGCGCCATCGAAGCCTTGGTCGTGCTGCGTAATGAAGAATTAAACTATCGTGCTGTTGAAGTCGATGATGTTTTGTTTGCCGCGCTTCGAAATCGCGGTGAACAAAAGATCTTGATTTTAGGGGATTTGGAAGGGGGCATATATGATCTCGCACTGTCTGAAAAGTTTGGCCCGTTAGATTATCAGGCTACGGTTTATCGTGATTGGGCCAGGCTTTACCTTTCAGCCTTAGGGTATTGGGAAGCCTACCCCGAACAAGCGGTGCGGTATTTTGGCCAGATAGCGGCTGCGGTACCAGGCCTGCGCGACGGTTCGGGGTGGTCTGCTGGAGAGCGATATCGGCAGTCGTTAATTCACTATGGAGAGCAATTGGCATCTGAGGAGATGTATTGCGAGGCCCAAGTTCAATATGAGCTGGCATTGGCATACAGACCAGTGGAAGAAGTGGCACAAACGCTCACCCAAGTCGCATACATTTGTTCACCACCAACTTGGACACCTACTCCTTCTCCCGCGCCTTCGGGCACTGCAACGATCACATTTACACCCACAATCGGCCCCTCGCTAACGAGTACACCTACCCCAACCAACACATCCAACTTGCCAACGGCGACATTCACCACGGGTCCAAGCGAAACCCCAACGACTTTGGCGGCGTCTGAAACGCCAACGCCTACGGAGACTGAAACAACCATTTCCTCTCCTACAGAAACTTTTACATCTGCACCTGCCCCAACTGAAACCTATACTCCCCTGCCCACGAATACCTTTACATCCATACCGGCTCCCACAGAGACATTCACCCAAATTCCCACAGAGACATCAACACCCTAGCTCATGAAATCCGAAAAAATGAATCCTGAAGTTACGAAACCACCCAGGGGGCGCCCGAAGATCATTCAAGGCTGTATCCTGGGGATTCTATTACTGATTGTTATGGCTTTCGTAGGTGGGACGTTATTCGCGATTACCAGGGAATTGGTTCTTTTTCAGGCACCGCCCTTACCAACATCGATCCCAGATCTCGTTCTTCAACCGCCAACGGCAACGATAGAAGGCGTGCCATCTCTGACAGTGGAGCTTGGTCAACCTACTTTTCTGCCGACTCCGTTGAGCACTGAATTTCCAGAAGCGACGCTAACATCCTGGGATGGCAAAGAGCGTGTCACGATTTTGGTGATGGGTGTGGATTACCGCGATTGGATCGCCGGAGAAGGTGCAGCTCGCTCTGATACCATGATGTTGATGACCTTAGATCCAGTCACCAAAACGGCGGGGATGCTCTCGGTACCGCGAGATCTTTGGGTGGGAATTCCCGGGTATATTCATGCCAAGATCAATACTGCACACGCTATCGGCGGTCCGAGCTTAGCGGTGAGAACTGTTGAGTTGGTCATCGGTGTGCCCATTCACTATTACGCCGTAGTTGACTTTGGCGCTTTTGTGCGCTTCATTGACGAATTAGGTGGAGTCAAACTTGATATCCCCGATCAGATTGAAGTCGATCCCATTGGAGACGAGAACAAAATCATCCGGCCCGGTGTTCAAACTTTACCTGGAGATTTGGCGCTGGCCTATGCCCGAAATCGCAGCACAGGAGATGGTGATTTTGGCCGTGCCCGCCGGCAGCAGCAGGTTATATTGGGCATTCGTGACCGTATCATCGATTTTGAGATGCTGCCCACGTTGATCGAGAAAGCACCCGCCCTTTACCGTGAACTTGTCGGCGGCGTCAATACCAATATGCAGTTGGATGAATTGATCAAACTGGCCGTCTTGGCAGCACAGGTTCCAGATGGAAGCATTGTCAATGATGTGATTGATATCCGACACGTAGCTTTTGGTTGGTCACCTGATGAATTGAGCGTTCTGGTTCCGTATCCTGACAAGATTCGCGTTTTGCGGGATGAGATATTTGCCACTTCGGGCGTGCTTGGCCCTCTCACCCCAGGAAACGATCAGGAGCGTATGTCATTAGAAGGCGCCAGTATCTCAGTACAAAATGGCAGCAGCGATCCTAATATTGCCAGACGCACAGGAAATTATCTAACTTCTCAGGGAGCCCGAATCATTGAAGTTCGCAATGCCAATGAAAGCCATACTTATACAACGGTGATCGATCATTCAGGTCGCCCATATACCGTTCAATATGTAGTTTCGCTTCTTGGAATTGAGGGGCGTTATATTTCTTATAAATATGACCCCGCGCATCCCTTTGATGTTGAAATCATCATCGGGAATGATTGGACATCTAAATTCAATTTGCCATAAATGAGTGCACTATGATTGATCCGAAATTTCCTCTTATCGATTTACATCGCCATCTCGATGGCAGCGTTCGCCTAGAAACCATCCTTGATCTTGGGCGTCAGCACAACTTGCCCTTGCCAGCCTGGGATGTGGAAGGTTTGCGTCCACATGTACAAGTCATGGAACCCCAGCCAGGTGTAATGGCTTTTCTTGAGAAGTTTGAGTGGATGGTTGGTGTGCTGGTCGATTATGATGCCTGCCGTCGCATTGCCTATGAAAATGTCGCCGATGCTTTGCGCGAAGGCTTGGATTGTGTGGAGTTGCGCTGCAGCCCCTGGTTTATGTCTGAGCCTGGGAAGCTGGATCCTGCTGGGGTTGTGGAGGCAGTGGTCGAAGGCATTCAGCAGGGACGACGTGAATTTGATCTCAAGGTAAATCTGATCGGCATCATAAGCCGGACTTATGGAGCCGAGGTGGGTATACAGGAATTGGATGCACTACTATCTCAAAAGGATCACATTGTAGCGCTTGATCTTGCGGGCGATGAAGCCAATTTCCCGGGGGAATTATTTGTCGAGCATATTAATCGGGCGCGCAACGCTGGTTGGCAAATCACGGCTCACGCGGGCGAATCAGCCGGACCGGAGAGCATCTGGCAGGCCCTGGATGGACTGGGTGCCTCTCGCATTGGTCATGGGGTCAGCGCCATCCAGGATCCAAAATTAATGGATTATTTAGCTGAAAAGCGCATAGGGATTGAAGCTAACCTGACCAGTAACGTACAAACCATGACCGTGGCAGATTTGCCCAGTCACCCTATGAAAGCCTTCATTGAACACGGCTTGCTGGCCACGATTAATACCGATGACCCCGGCATCAGTGATATCGACCTGCCTTACGAATACGAAGTCGCTGCACCAGCCGCGGGACTTTCAGTCGAACAAATCCATCAGGCGCAGCGCAACGCCCTCGAAGTTGCCTTCCTCTCTGAGCAGGAAAAAGCTGAATTGATCGCCAAGAAAAAATAAGCCTACTCAAACCTTGCGATTTTTGCCACCTGCAAACTTGCAAGTTGCAACTTGTCACTTGCAACTTGTCACTTTACCCCCTTTACGGCATAATTACTCCACCGCCTGGATTGCTTCGCGCGACCGGGACGGATTAATGAAAACTGTTTTCTGATTACCATTCACTGTATCAGGCCCCTACCAGAAGGAGGGTACCTTGTCCACTATACCGACTGATTCCCCGCAAATACGTAAAAAAATAACCTCGCGTTCGTTGCGTTTGAAAAAGGAGCGCGGTGAGCCGATCAGTATGCTGACGGCTTATGATTATCCAACCGCCCTGGCAATCGACCAGGCGGAGATTGATTCCATTCTTGTAGGCGATTCATTGGGTATGGTCGTTTTGGGGTATGAGAATACGTTACCTGTCACGATGGAAGATATGCTGCATCACTGCCGGGCTGCGGCACGTGGCGCGACATTTGCATTGTTGGTAGGAGATATGCCCTTTATGTCCTATCAGGCGGATGTGGCAGATGCCGTGCGAAATGCCGGGCGATTCCTGCAAGAGGCTGGGATGGACGCTGTCAAGCTCGAGGGTGGTCGCGAGCGAGTTGATGCGATCCGTGCCATTGTGGGGGCTGGTATCCCAGTGATGGGACACCTGGGCCTGACTCCGCAGAGCGTCAACCAGTTTGGCGGATTCCGTGCTCAGGGGCAAACGACTTTTGCAGCAAAACAACTCCTTGAAGATGCGCATTTGCTCCAAGAAGCAGGCTGTTTCAGCATGGTGCTGGAATCTGTGCCTGTGCGTCTGGCGGAATTGGTTTCTCAACGACTGGAAATTCCCACAATCGGAATCGGCGCTGGCGTTGGCTGTGACGGCCAGGTGCTGGTCACGCATGATTTACTTGGGTTGTTCGATCGTTTCACTCCGCGCTTCGTCAAACGCTATGCCAGCTTGCATGAGGAAATGAACAAAGCTTTCTCTGCCTACAAAACTGAGATAATTGAAAAATCTTTCCCGGCTGCCGAGCACACCTTCACCATGAAAGATGATCAATGGGACGCATTGCTCCAAGATATTGGGGGGCAGTCATGAAAAATTCAGACGTTTTGATTGTTGGCACGGGTGCACTGGCTAACTTTTTTGGAGCGCGCTTGGCTGCCAGTGGAACATCAATTTCTATGTTGGGTACCTGGCCGGAGGGATTGTCGGCGTTACAGAAAAACGGTATTCAGTTTGAAAACCCTTCCGGAGATCGAATCTCTTATCCAGTTTTGGCAACCAACAACCCCCAAGAATGCGCTGGCGCTTCGCTTGCTTTGGTGCTGGTTAAAGCGTGGCAGACAGAGCGGGCAGCGCGTCAATTGACAGAATGCCTTGCACCTGACGGATTCGCATTAAGTTTGCAAAACGGCCTGGGAAATCGAGAAATCTTGTCAGCGTATCTGGGTGACGAGCGCGTGGGAGCAGGTGTCACCACCACAGGAGCAACCCTGCTTGGGCCAGGGCTCGTGCGTCCCGGTGGGGAGGGCGTAATATCCTTAGGATCACATCCACACCTTGGACCCATGGCGAATCTCCTAAAACAGGCAAATTTTAATATCAAAATCACTTCCGATTTAGACGCCTTGATGTGGGGAAAATTAGTTATTAACGCTGCTATCAATCCGCTGACGGCCTTGCTGCGTATCCCCAATGGAGAACTGCTTTCTCGGCCATCGGCGAGGAGTTTGATGACCAAGACAGCCCGTGAAGTTTTTGCAGTAGCCTCGGCTCGAGGGGTGCGATTGCCTTTCGATGCGCCAGTATCGGCCGCTGAAGATGTCGCCCGCCGAACTGCGGAAAACTGCTCATCGATGCTTCAAGATATTAACCGTGGCGCGCCGACTGAGATCGATGCCATTTGCGGAGCAGTTGTGAAATCTGGAGAGCAGCTGAATGTGGATACGCCCATAAACCGCAGTTTATGGATGTTGGTGAAGTCGATGACCACTGGGGATTTCCAATAAACTATGAAAACTGTTGTAACGATTTCGGAATTACGCTCTGCGCGCCTCGAACTCGCTGAACCAGTGGGTCTTGTGCCGACCATGGGGTATTTACATGAAGGGCACCTCTCGTTAGCCAAACGCGCTCGTGAGGAATGTGCCTCGGTTGTGGCGACGATTTTTATCAACCCAACCCAATTCGCCCCAGAAGAAGATTTAGACTCGTATCCGCGTGATTTGGATAAAGATTTGGCCCTTTTGGAAGAAGTGGGTGTGGATTTAGTCTGGATGCCGACGCCCGAGGTAATGTACCCAGAAAATTATCAAACTTGGGTCACTGTTGATGAGTTGACACATGTGCTCGAAGGCACCAGCCGCCCGACGCATTTTCAAGGTGTCACCACTGTGGTTGCCAAGCTCTTCAATGGTGTGTTGCCGCAGAAAACTTATTTTGGACAAAAGGATGCCCAACAAGTTGTGGTCATCCAGCGCATGCTACAGGATCTAAACTTCCCCATCGAGATTGTGGTCTGCCCGATTGTGCGCGAACCCGATGGTTTGGCGATGTCCAGCCGCAACTATTATCTTAACCCAGAACAGCGCCAGGCTGCCACGGTGCTCTATCGTGCATTGACCGCGGCAAAAGAAGCTTTTGAAGCCGGAGAGCAGCAAGCTGAGAAGCTGCGAGCGATAGTGACGAACAAAGTCAACGCTGAATCGTTGGCTGAATTAGAATACATATCCTGCGCCCACCCAGAGACTTTAATAGAACTCGAAGGCGCTATCGAAGGTGCTCTGCTTTCTATGGCTGTGTGCGTAGGTAAAACTCGTTTGATAGACAATATATTTGTTGGAAAATAGAAGTGGAGGGAAGAACGTTCAAACGTGCAACGTTTAACGTGAAACGATATGTTATTGACAATCGACATTGGAAATACCAACATAACTTTGGGCCTATACGATGGGGAAACCCTCGGCCCACGCTGGCGCCTGGCTACCAACCACGAGCGTATGCCAGATGAGTATGGCCTACAAATTGTGGGCCTTCTCGAGCACGGCGACTGTGCGCCAGAGAAAATTTCAGGCATATGCATGGCATCGGTTGTGCCTCCAATAACCGCCAAGATAACCCAGGCTTGCAGGGATTATCTCCATCATAATCCTCTGGTTGTCGACGCAGGTGTCAAAACCGGTGTGCGCATTTTATATGAGAATCCCCGCGCCGTTGGTGCTGACCGGATTGTCGATGCCGCCGCAGTGCAGAAATTGTATGGCGGACCGGCTTGCGTGGTTGATTTTGGCACTGGTACGACCTTTGATGCTATTTCACCTGAAGGTTACTACCTCGGCGGAGCGATTGCCCCGGGGATTGGCATCGCTGCCGAGGCGTTGTTTACCCGGGCAGCAAAACTGCCGCGCGTCGACCTGGATCGACCTCCTTCGGCAATTGGCCGCAACACCACACACGCTATGCAATCGGGCTTGCTTTTTGGCTATGTTGGGCTGGTCGAGGGTATGGTAGCTCGTTTCCGCTCTGAACTTGGATCTGAGATGAAGACAATCGCAACCGGCGGCCTGGCGGAGATCGTTGCCCGTGAGACCGATGTGATCGATATCATTGCTCCCTGGCTGACTTTGGATGGCTTACGTTTTGTGTGGGAGTTGAATCAGTGAGAAGTGGGTAGTGGTTGGTGGATAGAAATACTAACTTCGAACAGAATTCTGACGCGGAATACTTCCTTGAGCTGCAAACGCAAACCAAGTAGCCGCGGCAACTGAACTGGCTGATCGTCGTGGTTTAGATGGCCATGTCCGTGGGACGTTGATCAATTGGGCCACTCGCGCTGAAGCCCATCACATATGGACAGAATTTCAAATGCGAGATACGTTCACCAGTGTGGGTTTAGAACTTATCCAATCAACAACAGCTATTGGTCCTGGCTTCGCCCGTTTCGCCCGCGGAATTTTAAGTATCGATAGATAGCAAAATTTACGTAGCGAATCCAGAGCCAAGAATGTAGTTTTCCAATCCTTTGATTTCACTCTCCCGTTCAGACAGGAGAGTATCAACTACATCCCGCATTGATACCATACCAATCATGGTGTCATTATCGATGATTGGAAGGTGCCGAATGTGGTACTGGTTCATCAGCCGCATGCATTGATCCATCGAAGTATCTGTCGTGACAGTCATCATTTGTTCAGTCATCAGGTCGCGAACTGTAGTGTTTTTTGCCGAAAGACCATTAAGCTCGCATTTGCGGGAATAGTCACGCTCGGTGAAGATACCAATTATTCTCTCGTTTTCAGTAACCATCACCGCACTGATATTGGCTTCAGCCATGATATCCAAAGCCTTTAGCACAGTGTCGGTACTCGCAATAGAATAATTTTTTGAGTCCCCCTTTGAACCAAGTAATTGTTTTGTCGTTGCCATCTACCAGCCTCCTTGTTTGTACGATCATTTGATGTAATAATGCGTTGTGACTATTAGTATAGCAAATAAACAAATATGAAAACACCTAAATTTCCTCAACGTATTCCCAAAGCTCCCCTTGTTGGAGAGAAGGCATCTTTTTCCCGTACATTGACCGAGGGGGATGTTTCATTGTTCATCGGTGCTACCTGGGATGTCAATCCTTATCACACTGACGATGTCTTTGCTCAGCATACCCCTTTCAAGAAGCGCATTGTGCCCGGCCTGCTCACCGCCAGTCTATTGACTCACCTGGGTGGATTGTGGGCTTTCCTGGCCACGGAGATGAAGTTCGAGTTTCTGGCTCCGGTGTATGTCGGCGATACCATCACTGCTGAAGCTGAAGTTGTCGAGGCAAAGGGGATCGAGGCCGATGAAGAGAGCGGTTGGGTACGTTTGGGCTGCCGCTGCATCAACCAGGTGGGTGAAGAAGTTTTGCGGGCAGATGTTTGCGGTTTTCCTGGGCAGTTTGAAGAATGAAAGACTCCACGATCCTATTGAAACCAATCACCGCTGAACAGACGCTTCAATTGCGCAGGGATGTGCTGCGGCCGGGAGCGCCTCTTTCTGCGGCAATCAGCCCCGCGGATGACAATACAGAGGTATATCACGCCGGCGCATTTATTGGAGATGAGTTGGTGGGAATTGCAACGGTTTATATGCATCCCTCGCCTGATGGTGAGCATCTGGATGCCTGGCGTCTGCGGGGCATGGCTGTGCGTGAAGAGTTGCGCGGGCAGGGAATTGGCAGGTTGGCGCTGCAAAACTGTATCGATCATATCGCCTTGCAAGGCGGTACCTATTTGTGGTGCAACGCCCGCACACCAGTTGTCGACTTCTATCACAAATTAGGTTTTGAAACTGTGGGGAAAGAGTTTCATAAGCCCAGGTCTGGTCCACACTACGTCATGGTGAGATCAATCCCATTATTTCCAATCATCAATACATTTGACAGTTAATTCAGCGTACGATACCATCTCCCACCATCCACAACCATCTAATAATCATCCACTGGATCATGTTTTCCTTCATTTCTAAATTTCTACCCCTTTTCATCTATCCCCTCGGCTTGACATGGATTTTACTCGTCTTAGCGCTGGTATTGCGTAAGAAACCGGTCTGGCAAAAGGCTGCGATAACCCTATCGATTGTGCTGATCTGGAGCGGGGGTAATACTTGGGTATCCAGTTCTTTGAAGCGTTCCCTGGAATGGCAATATCTGCCCCCCGAAGAATTTCCCAAAGTCGAGGTTATCCTGATCCTTTCCGGGGGTACACATGCTGCCATATACCCACGCAGCACCGTCGAAGTCGGCGGCGCGGGAGACCGGGTGATCTATGGGGCCTATTTGTATCACCAGGGGGTGGCTCCCTACCTTTTAGTTTCAGGAGGAACCGTTCCTTATCTTGGAGAAAGTGTTCCCGCATCAGAGCGTATGACTGAACTTCTGATCATGCTTGGGGTTCCAGATGATGCCATTTGGAAAGAGAACATCTCCCGCAACACCTACGAGAATGCACTATACAGTCACGAGTTTCTCCAAGAAAAAGATATTGATCGCATTGTACTGGTCACATCGGCCTTTCATATGCCCCGCTCAGTGATGCTCTTCGAGGAGCAGGGCTTCGAAGTCATACCTGGGCCGACCGACTATAGTATCACTGAAGAAAGTTGGCAGCGACTTTGGGAACCGGATTTCCTCACCCAGGTATTTAATTTTTTCCCCACGGCGTCGAATTTGAGTAACACCACCCATTCCCTGAAAGAATATCTTGGGCTTTTGGTGTATTCGCTGAGAGATTGAAACTATGATGAGAGATGCGCGAGAATGTATTGTTCATATCTGCACCCAAAGTGATTGGGAAAATGCGCAGTCTTCATGCGAATATCGCGCAGCGTCGCTGGAGACCGAAGGCTTTATTCACTGCTCACGACAGGAGCAAGTGTTGACAGTGGCCAACCGTTTTTATGGGAATATACCCGGTTTGGTTTTATTATGGATTGACCCTCAGCGCGTGGGTGTCGAAATTCGCTGGGAGCCTGCTGATGGTGATGTATTCCCCCATGTGTATGGGCCGATAGAAGTTGGTGCTGTTGAGGCTGTAAAGAACTTGGATCCTGATCCCGATGGAGTTTTTCGAAAATTACCCACGCTTTGACGGCCGATTTTGTTGAGATCAATAGCCGCCGAGTACTCGGCGGCTATTTGATTCATGCGATGCAAATAGTTGAAGCCTACTCTTCAGGAATCTCCATAGAATCTGCTTCAATAGCTGCTTTATCAGGCTTATCCCCATTCTCTTTGGTGAAGATATACACCAAAACCAATCCTACCCCAAAGAAAGTTGGCAGAAGGCCAATTAGCAATAACAACCAATTTTCCTTTAGGGAAATAGGGAAGAGCCCAATAATCAGCGCCAAACCTATGGCGCCGATAACAATCCCCCAACGTAATGCGCCTTTGCCGTTGCCATTCCGCCGGGCATATTTCTGGCGTAGTAAACCTTTTTCAGCGAGTGCAATGGTTTCTTTATATTGCAGATAGCGAGTATAAGCGACAAAGCCAAATACACTTAGAAATATCACAATTGTTGCGATAATAGAACCTATCATTTCCATTTTTTGATCTCCTCTTGTTAAATTATTGCGTTTATTGTTCGATGATCTCAAGCGAAATCTGGCCACTGTTAGTTTTTGCAGTCAATTGGGAACCACCGCCGTTGATTGTGCCCACCCAATGATCATCTTCCAATTCACCGCTGAGCGTGACTGGGAAATCTGAGCGGATTTTGCCGAAATCGGTTTCTATTTCGAAAGTCAGCGCGGTTTCCTCGGGGATTTCCAATCGAATGTTGCCAAATTCGGTATTGAGGGTGTGGGGCCCATCACCAAGTGAGCCAATGAACTCAATAGTTCCACTGTTAGTATCTAGATCGAGGTCAGCATTTTTAGCTTCAGTGATTTTAATGTCACCGAACTCGCTGTGAGCTATGATCGATCCTGATGCAACTTCCACAGTCAGTTCACCACTGTTAGTATCCAAATCGTAAGAACCTGCGACAACTTCTTTAAGTGTGATTTCGCCGAAGTCGCTGTGGACGTCAACGAGCCCATTGATCTTTAGGTTGGCCAGACTGATCGACCCGCTATTGGCTTCGATAGATAGTCTAGAAGCTTTCCCGTTTTCGAATTCAATCTTTCCAAAATCGCTATGGATCATGATGTTATTCGAAGCATCAACTTCTATCAATTCGACTCTACCGCTGTTTGTACGAACTTCAATGTTGTCCCCGGTTGAGTTTTCGAGCTCGATATTCCCGAACTCGGTACGCAGATCGATGTCCTTCTTTCCAGCGGAAATATCTCGAGCGACGATCTCGCCGCTGTTACTATCCACAATGAGTGACCCGGTCACATTGCTGGCGGTGATATCACCGAACTCACTGTGTAGATCAGCTTCTCCAATGGAATCTGTCAGAAAAACATCCCCCGACGATGTGGAAGTTGTCACTGCAGTGTCCGTGGGGACCGTAATGGAGAAATCCACCTTATCATTGCGGATAGAACCAGCGATGACCACTTTAGGATTTTGTTGATAGCGGACGGTGATATTGTTCCCGGTTTGGGTTACAGTAATGTTCATTTCTTCCAATTCTGCTTGGGCTTTTTCATTTGTCGAGTGCCAAGCAGTTTTGTGGGCAGTCACAGAGACTTGATCTGAATCTCCACCGACGATGCTGATATCTCCTGCCGAGGATTCGACCACTAAGACAGTTGTACCATTCGTGGAGAACTGCCACTTCTCTTCAGCTTCAGCGGAGACCAGGTCTGCATGGAAAATTCTGACTCGCAATCCATCCTCTTTCAGTTTGTCTATACCTACCCAAGAAATCAGGATAATGCCGCCACACAGAAGAATTTCAGCTACAATCAAGATGCCAGCGATTAACCATTTACGTTTCATAAGTACCTCCTACAGGTGTTTTGTATTTAGTTAGACAAGGTATTTGTTGAAAAGTTTCAACTTCATCGAAGCTCATTGAAACTTTTCTCTCTCTACCTGGTCTAATCTAACAGGAGAAGCCTTTTGGACCGAGCGCGTGAAGAGATGATTGTGCGGCGAGCACAAGCTGGTGACACCGATGCCTTTGCTGAATTGGTGCTCGAGCATCAGCGTTTTGTGTTTAATCTGGCCTTACGCGCCCTCAGTGATCCCCAAGATGCTGAGGATCTCTCCCAAGAAGCTTTTATTCGGGTTTGGAAAGCCTTGCCTCGTTTTCGTAGAAAGTCTCGCTTTCAAACTTGGCTGTATCGTATCGTGATGAATCTTTGCTATAATCGCTTGCCTCGCTTGCGTAAAGAGCTTTCGGAATTAGGAGACGAAGTTGTTGACTTTTTGGAAGATTCAACATCAATGCACAGCCCGGTCGCTGCGTTGGACGCAGAAGAACTGCGTGGATATCTTCATGAGAAAATCGATGCATTGCCGGAGAGTCAGCGCTTATTGATCACAATGCGTTTTCAAAAAGATCTATCTTATGCTGAAATTTCAGAAATTGTTGGTATCCCCTTGGGCACAGTCAAAACAGGTATATTTCGGGCGCGCAAACAACTTCTTGAAGCTTTGCGTCAGTTCGAGGAGGAGCCTTTATGAGTATGAGTGAGAGCGAACGAACTCTCCTTGGCATCGTAGATGATGCGCTGCAGACCTATCCTTTGGATCCTGCACCATCGAGCATATTTCCTGCTGTTATGCGGCAAATAGAGATTCAAAGATCAACCCCGAAATTCAATCTTTCTTGGTTAGATTATGCCCTGAGCGGCTTTGTTGCTGGGATGGCTGGTCTGATCCTTTACTTTTTGCAGTCTATTTCTTTGCCTCCCCACTGGCCCGTCCAAATGCAAAATGACATCTTCTTGATGGGGCAGGGAATTCGCCTTAAGCTGAACCAGTTTCAGCCACAACTGCCGACCGAGTTCTATATTGTTGGGTTGATACTTCTGATGTTCGGCCTAATCATTTTTACTCGTAAGCGCGCACCGCTTGTTCGAGTTACCCCCTAAATACAAAAGACATGCACTTCTCCCGGCCCGTGGACTCCGATGGTCAGCGTCATCTCGATGTCGGCGGTGCGTGAGGGTCCGCTGATCAGCGCTACCGAAGACGCATCCCGAACCTCCCGCAGCTTTAGAACCTGCGGGAGGTTTTCGTATATCGTATTCTCACGCAAAACGGCGATGTGAATATCTGGCAATAGGGATGTGGATTGGGGGGATCCTGCCCCCGAAGTTTGCACCAGTGTTCCAGTTTCAGCGACCGCCGCTAATGAGCCGGTCAGCCCGGCGCGTAGTTCGGGGTGGGGCGTGTGCTCGATGCGTATGCCTTGTTCTTGGAGCGATTCCAATAAACCTTCGGGCAGGTGCTCCTGTTCCCAGGCCATAATCTCTGTAATACCGCGTTCTGCTAGCAAAATGAGAATTACATTTGAAAGTGTATCTGCTGTGCAGCGGGTGAAATTCCCGCCGAGGGAAGAGAGTTCATTTTCGAATTTGGAAGTTGGAGATTGGATATTGGAGATTAGAGATTGATCTTGTAGAGTTGCAGGGATGGTATTACTCTCCCCCATTGTTTTCTCTGTGTTCTCCGTGACTTCGTGGTTTGATTTGAAACGTTCGCGAAATGGACGTATCGCCGGGCGCGAGAAATCCTTCGAGTAGCCCCAACCAGTGAATGCAGGCATCTTTAGGTAGTCGGCGCGCGGGGACAGGATTCTGCTGAAAGCGGCTGCCAACCTTTGAGCAAGTCTGAAGCGCCACGTTTTCGATGCAGCCCAGGTAAACAGGCGTAATCCCCAACGAACGCTATGCGGTAATCCCACTCCAGCGTCTTTGACGGTCGACGGCTTATGGCTGACGATCTCCCCTGCTCGAATCCGCAGCAGCATCTCCGGCAAGTCGATATCCACAGGACAAGCATCCTTGCAGGCGCCACACAACGTCGAGGCTTGCGCCAGGTGACCAAATTCAGCCTGCCCAAAGAGACCTGGCGACACCACCGAGCCAATCGGTCCAGGGTAAGTTGTCTTCTGGCCTCGATCCCCAACATAGGCGTGTCCGCCAAGCTCACGGAAAATCGGGCAGGCGTTGATGCAGGACCCACAGCGGATGCACATCAGCGAGTCGTTGAGTGGGGTGCCGCGCAGCGTGGAACGGCCATTATCCAGAATGATGAGATGACGCTCATCGGGCCCATCGATTTCATCGTCTCTGCGCGGGCCATGGATCAGTTGGGTGTATACGGTTATTTTTTGCCCGGTGGCAGAACGGGGGAGTAGGGCCAGCATCAGATCCAGATCGTCGAATGTGGGAACCAAGCGTTCCATACCCATCAGGGCGATATGCGTTTTAGGAAGTGTGGTGACCATGCGCCCATTGCCTTCGTTGGTGACGATACACAACGAACCGCTTTCGGCCACACCAAAGTTGACGCCCGAGAGGCCAATATACGCATCCAGGAAGGTTTGGCGCAGTGCTGCACGGGCAGCATCGGTCATAGTGGGGATATCTTCGGTTAAGGGAATGCCTAATTTCTCGTGGAAAGTTTCCCCCACCTCTTGACGACGCAGGTGCACCGCGGGCGTGATGATATGCGAAGGTGGTTCACCGCGCAGCTGTACGATATATTCGCCCAAGTCGGTTTCCACGGCCTCGATCCCTGCACCTTCGAGGGCCTCGTTGAGCCCAATTTCCTCGCTGACCATGGTTTTCGACTTTGCAATTAATAGGGGCGCGGATTGCTCTGCATGCCTTTGGCGACGCGGATTTACGCGGAATTTTTTTATTTTTTCTCCGCGCTCTCTGCGTCTCTGCGTTGAGTTTTTTGCAATATCTAATACAATCTGACGCGCTTCTTCAGCATCCGCAGCCCGATGGACGATGATGCCATTCTCTTCAACTTTGATGATGAATTGTTCCAGATAGGAGTCAAGATTTTTAATGGTTTCGGAGCGCACTTTGTGGGCACGCTGGCGCATGATCTCTAAGGGTTCGGGAAGGGATGTGAAAGCGGTTTTTCGCGCCAAGATTCTTTTTTCTGCGTTTGCGTCCAGGGCCGCTTGCAGCACAGGGTTGGTCAGGGATTTTTTGATTTGTGTGTGAAAAGGATTCATTTGAATTTTTTTTAGCGTTTCCCTAGATCCAATATTTCGGCGATATGTTTGACGTTTGGTTTCTCCCTTTGCCGGTGTAAACCCCCGTTGATGTGCAGCAGGCAGCCTGTGTCGCAGACCACGACGGTATCAGCCCCGCTGTCAGCAGTGTTATTGATTTTCCGCTTGAGCATTTCGGCAGAGATCTCTGGATGTTCCACGGAGAATACGCCCCCAAAACCACAACAATCTTCAGCGTTTGGTAATTCATTAAATTGCGCACCACCGATATTGTCTAGAAGCGCCCGCGGTTGATGATCGACGCCCAGACCCCTCAGCAAATGACAGGAAGGGTGGTAAGTGATCTCCCCAGGATAATGTGCCCCTACATTAGTGATCCCAAGTTCATCGACAAGGAATTCGGTGAACTCAAAAGTTCGTAGAGCGAGTGCCTCTGCCCGAGGTAGCCATACAGGATCATCAGTGAATAATTCTGGATAACCATGACGTAGCATTGCCGCGCATGATCCGGACGGAATCACTATCGGTCCAGTTGTTTTCTCGAATGCTTCGATGGTATGCTGTGCCATCTTTCGGGCATCATCTCGCAAGCCTGCATTGAAGGCTGGTTGACCGCAGCAGGTTTGATCTTGGGGAAACTCTACATTTACTCCGGCACGCTCCAATACCCGAACTACGGCTTCACCGATTTGGGGTTCTAAGGTATCGATCAGACAGGTAACGAAGAGTTGAACAGTTTGGGTCATAATGTATGTTGAAATGCGAACAAGGGTTCATTCTTGGTCCAATTGTATCGCCCGTGAGAGTATCTCACAAGCCAACTTTGTTAATAACTCATGTTACGCACACGTAGCGAGGTTTCCCTGGGAATAGGGGGTCGGGGGCGAAGCCCCCACCCCCTATTCCCAGGGAGGTTCTCTTTAGGTTGCGTAACATGAGTTATTAATATGTCGTAAGTTGTATCTCTAATTTGTCATCAGTGGTGTTGGATGGTAATATTAGCCTCTCAATGAAAAAGCTGATAGATAGATTTGCCAGATAATTCTATTGAGTATGATAATCTCCCAGAATAAGGTGCTCTTGCCAGTTCTGGGTGATTTTTCGTTATATAAACAATCTCTTTGCCGCGAGGTATTTGAATGAAATCTTTTCGAGCTGAACCTGCAAATCATTTTAGTCTGCCACGTCGAATTCGGCGTTTAGGAGAATTAGCCTACAACCTGTGGTGGACTTGGAAACCCGATGCCCAACGATTGTTCCGCCGTATCGATCTAGATCTTTGGGAACGTACGTATCATAACCCGGTGCAGTTTCTGCGTCAGATTGAACGCGCTCAATTGAATGCTGTTGCCCAAGATCGCAATTTTCTTGATTTTTATGATCGCATTTTTCGAATGTTCGATCAGTACATGAAAGCTGATGATACCTGGTTCTTGAGGGAACACGCTGATCGTAAAAATCGACCGATCGCTTATTTCTCGACCGAATTTGGTATGCATGAAACCCTGCCCATCTACGCCGGAGGCCTTGGAGTGCTTTCTGGAGACCACCTCAAAGAGGCCAGCGATTTGGGTTTGCCCCTGGTGGCCGTAGGCTTCCTTTATACTCGCGGGTATTTTTCTCAACACATAACCGAAGATGGATGGCAGGAAGCGCGTTTCAAGCGTTTGCGTTTCGACGATATGCCTGTGATGCCGATCTTGGATGAAAATGATGACCCATTAACTGTGTCGGTTGAACTTCCAGGGCGGGAAGTGTTGGCACGAATGTGGGAGATCCATGTTGGGCGAGTACCACTCTATTTACTCGATACAGATGTGGAAGGCAATAATGCCGAGGATCGAGAACTTACATCACGCCTATACAACAGCGATTTGGAAGCGCGTATCTCCCAGGAAATAATCTTGGGTATAGGCGGTGTGCGTGCCCTACGCAACCTCGGCTACAACCCATCGGTGTGGCATATGAATGAGGGACACTCCGCATTTATGGGTCTTGAGAGATCGCGTGAAATGGTTGCCGCAGGCCATAGTTTTGAGCAAGCCCAAGAGTCAGTTCGGAAATCAACCATCTTTACTACACACACACCGGTGCCGGCTGGCAGCGATGAGTTTCCCCTCTGGTTGATTGATAAATACTTCTCCCATCTATGGCCAGAACTGGGATTGGATCGCGACCAATTTGTTGATATAGCGCGCCGCAAAATGTCGTGGGGTGAGACCTTCTCGATGCCTTTATTAGCCTTTCGTTTTTCAGAACGACGCAATGGTGTATCAGAACTCCATGGCCAAGTTGCTCGCAAGATGTGGAATTTCCTTTGGCCTGATAAACGTGAGGAAGATGTGCCAATTTCCTATGTGACCAATGGTATTCACACTGGAACCTGGTTGGCACGGCGGCTTGATCATCTTTTCCGACGCTATTTGGGCCGCGATTGGATGGATCATTTGGATGAACCCGATCTTTGGGATGATGTCGAGAATATTCCCGATGAAGAATTGTGGGTTGTGCGCCGACACCTGAAGCGTAAATTGGTATTCTATATGCGAGACCGTGCCCGCGAACAATGGTTGCGCGATGGCGTGCATCCGGTTCAGGTGATTGCTTCAGGCGTGTTGTTAGATCCCTATGCCTTGACGATCGGTTTCGCCCGGCGTTTTGCTACCTACAAACGCGCCAGCCTGATCTTGCAAGATTTGGATCGCCTGCTTGATTTGGTCAATCGCCCTAACCGCCCGGTACAGATCATCTTTGCTGGGAAAGCGCATCCCAACGACAATCCAGGCAAAATGCTTATTCAAGAGGTATACCGTACTGTAAAACAAGCCGAGAACGGCGGCCGACTGGTCTTCTTAGAAGATTATGACATGAATGTTGCCCGCTATCTGGTGCAGGGCGTAGACGTCTGGTTGAATACTCCTCGTCGACCAAATGAAGCCTCTGGCACATCCGGGCAGAAGGCAGCCCTCAATGGTGTGCTCAATTTCTCGATATTAGATGGCTGGTGGCGAGAGGGTTACAATGGCATGAATGGCTGGGCAATCGGTGATGAAACAGATCACGAAGATCCTGACGTTCAAGATCAGATGGACATTGAGAGTCTGTACGATATCTTGGAAAATGAGATCATCCCGCTGTATTACGACCGCTCGGAGGGCAATCTGCCTCGTGAGTGGATTGCCAGATCGAAAGAGTCAATCCGCACCCTGGGACCACAGTTCAGCATGCGCCGCATGATCAAAGATTACGCTCAGCAACTTTATCTACCGGCGATGGAAGAGTAATCAAAACAAAATAAGAATCAAAAAAGCCCCGGCGTTCTGAAAATGAAGCCGGGGCTTAGTTTTAGGGAAATATTCTTAGGGAACAGGATCAACATCATCAATGCCGAACACGCGCGTGCTGGGATACCAATCTTTCCAGCCAAACCAAAAGGATGATGTGCTTTTAATGCGTTTCAAGGCAGATCCGCTTAAAGTTCCCTCGATTGCTTCACCAGTCAAGCCATCCCAAGTAGTGTATGTTTCTTCATCAACCAGGGTGAGTTCATCTTGAGTTTGGAAGGTTAGTGTTTGCCCATCGACATCTCGACTGAAAACTACCCCGGTACCGGTCTCTGCACTGAAAACAACCAGAATAGGTACTTCACCGACAAAATCGTTGACCACAGGCAGGCTATTCAACACGCTGAAGGGATAGGCGACAGCCTCATCATTTTGCTCCACACCGACGACGAATTCTTTGACATGCAAGCGCTCGTCCAAAACGGTTTGACCGATTACGCCGGTGCGACCAGATGCATAATAGCTATCGTAGGGATCTCGGCCACCGTAGTACCCTTTGCGGAGCGCCTGGGTGTCGGGGTGCTTTTCTTTCCAATCAGCCCAGGTGGTCTGCCAAGCAGGCAGGAATTCAAGTTTGGTGCCTTTCAACTCCCCTTCAACCGCCTCTCCAAGCAATTGGCTCCAGAGGGTTTTAGTTTGGCGGTCATACATCACCAGCACGTTCATGATCAGCTTGCCGCTGACGCCAAAGGTATATTCATCTCCTTCGATCATTCGGGAATACACGATTCCCGTAAAGCAAAGCGGTCACCACGTGACGGCAATTTTCTCACCGCCGACTGTGTCATTCACGATCTCATGAGATGATAATAAGGGGATGGAATAGGCTCGTGCATCGCCGTTGAATTCCACACCGATAATTAATTCGTCCGGCGCGTACTCTTCGTCAGCCTGACTGGCGTTCAAGAAATCTGGCTCATCGATTGCTGGAATGCCGTCGAAGGGCAGTAGAGTTACGATCTCTAACTCGCGTTCATCGGATTGCTCAGGGACTGATTGTGTGGAGGAAGTTTCTGGGTCAGCCATGCTAATTGTTTGTGGTGCAACTGAACAAGCGGAGAATATTAGGCTCAGACATAATCCTAGAAGCAACCATAGATGTCTTCTCTTCATTTGTGCTTACTCTCAATCATATTTTTTGAAAGACTTTTCACCAGCTCTGATGGGCACCTTGAGACGATTCTCCCAAGGAGTAAGCGGGCAGGACCAGCGGTCGTTATAAGAGCAGTAAGGGTTGTATGCCTGGTTGAAATCCACCAGCAATTTACCATTGGGCAGTACATGAGGGTCTAAATAGCGACCCGCGCCATATGTCTCTTTGCCAGCTTGTGAGTCAACAAACGGAACGAAAAACCCGTGACCGCTTTCGAAAACAGTAAGCGATGTAGATTCGCCTTCAACGTCGAAATGAATTTTTCCATATCGAGTGTAGTGTTGCACATCTCCAGTTGATGTCTGAATTTCGATAGCTTCTTTTTGATCGAACTCGTCAATATCTAGTTCGAAACGCAGGGCAGCATTTTGGGGGAAATAGCTCAAACCATCAAAAATTTCTTTCTGTTCATGGTCAAGAGGGCTTTGGGGGTGGTGGGCAAAAAATTCGTCTTTCTCTGCCCTTGAGATTGTAAGATTGGACATTCAAGTGCTCCGATAAGGAATCTTTGTTTTATGCCAGGTCGGACGATTTCGATTCTTTATCTCTTACCCCTAACCCGGACGAGCCGGAACCAAAAAGGAGAAAAGGAAAGAGAGAAAGTCGCTCAATAAGACGGGTCAAAAAGCACCCTACACAAGTCAGTAACGAGATCAGCTAAGAGCTATCTCAGACTTAGGAAACGGGGAA